>NZ_JBEORF010000031.1:0-36320 GCF_040302125.1 Nocardioides sp. NPDC127514
ACGGTCCGGGTCGGCATAGATCGCGACCGACCCGATCCCGGCGTCCTTGCATGCACGGATCACTCGAACCGCGATCTCACCGCGGTTGGCGATCAAAACCTTTGTCAGTTCAGGCACGGTGTTCTGCTTTCTACGGTGTTCAGTTCGGAAGAGCGCTGGCGCGCCAGGCGCCGGGGCCGGGGTGGATGGGGGTACGCAGCTGCGGGGTGGCCCACAGGGAGCGGGGCTTCTTCTTCGGGGCCTCGGTCGAGCCCAGGGCGGCGAAGACGGCCACGATCGCGGCCACCTCTTCGGGGGTGGCGTTCTGGTCGATGACCTTGAGCAGGGGCTTCTGCTCGGCCTTCTGCTCGGCCTTCTGTTCGGTCGTCGGGTCCTCCGGCGCGGTCACAGCGGGATGTTCCCGTGCTTCTTCGCGGGCAGGGTCTCGCGCTTGGTGCGGAGCAGGCGCAGGGCGCGGGTGACCTCGGCGCGGGTCTCGTGGGGTGGGATGACCGCGTCGATGTAGCCGCGTTCGGCGGCGATGTAGGGGTTGGCCAGGGTGGTCTCGTACTCATCGATGAGTTCGGCACGTTTGGCTTCGACCTCGTCGGTGCCCACGCCGGAGGCTTCCAGGGCGGCCAGGGTGCGGCGGTGGATGATGTTGGCGGCGCCTTGGGCGCCCATGACCGCGATCTGGGCGGTGGGCCAGGCCAGGTTGATGTCGGCGCCGAGGTGTTTGGAGCCCATCACGTCATAGGCGCCGCCGTAGGCCTTGCGGGTGATGATGGTGACCAGGGGGACGGTGGCCTCGGCGTAGGCGTAGATCAGTTTGGCGCCGCGGCGGATGATGCCGTTGTGTTCTTGGTCGGTGCCGGGCAGGAACCCGGGTACGTCGACGAAGGTGATCACGGGGACGTTGAAGGCGTCGCAGGTACGCACGAACCGGGCGGCCTTCTCGGAGGCGTCGATGTCGAGGCAGCCGGCGAACTGCATCGGCTGGTTGGCCACGATCCCGACCGGGCGGCCCTCGATGCGGGCGTAGCCGATGATGATGTTGGGTGCCCACAGCGGCTGGACCTCGAGGAACTCCTCATCATCGACAACATGGGAGATGACCTCGTGCATGTCGTAGGGCTGGTTCCCGCCATCGGGGATGAAGGTGTCCAGCTCCCGATCCAGATCAGAGATCTCCAGATCAGCGACCTCCTCGAACGCGGGCGGTTCCTCCATGTTGTTCGACGGCAGGTAGGACAACAACGCTTTGACGTAGTCGATGGCGTCGGCCTCATCGGCGCCCATGTAGTGGGCCACCCCGGACTTGGAGTTGTGGGCCAGGGCGCCGCCGAGCTCTTCCATGGTGATGTCCTCGCCGGTGACGGTCTTGATCACGTCGGGGCCGGTGATGAACATGCCGGAGGTCTTGTCGACCATGATGGTGAAGTCGGTGACCGCGGGGGAGTAGACGTGCCCGCCGGCGCAGTTGCCCATGATCAGGCTGATCTGCGGGATCACCCCCGAGGCGTGGACGTTGCGTTTGAAGATCTCCCCGTACAGGCCCAGGGACACCACGCCTTCTTGGATGCGGGCGCCGGCGCCCTCGTTGATCCCGATCAGCGGGGACCCGGTCTTGATGGCCAGGTCCATGATCTTGGTGATCTTCTCGCCGTAGACCTCACCCAGCGACCCACCGAAGACGGTGAAGTCCTGGGAGAACACACACACCTGACGGCCGTCGATGGTGCCGTACCCGGTCACCACCCCATCCCCGAACGGGCGGTTCTTCTCCAGCCCGAACGCGGTCGACCGGTGCCGGGCCAGCTCATCGACCTCCTGGAAGGAGCCCTCATCGAGCAGCATCTCGATCCGCTCCCGGGCGGTCTGACGACCCTTGGCATGCTGCTTCTCCACCGCCTTGGCCGAACCAGCATGGACAGCCTCGTCAAGACGACGCTCCAGCTCGGCCAGCTTCCCGGCAGTCGTGTGCAGATCGATCTCGGCGCCCGAGGAATCGGGTGCGGTGGTGGGCTCGGCGCTCAACGGGACTCCTTGTGAACTTCAGTGTCAATGAGTGAGACTAAGTGTCATACGGCATGATGTCCAGGGATCGTTCCAAAAGGGAGAGTGATGGCAGCAGCGCGTGACGAGATCTCGGACGCGGCGTTCCGCCTGTTCGGGATCCAGGGGTACGCGGCCACCTCTGTCGACGACATCGCGTCCGAGGCCGGCGTCAGCCGCAGCACCTTCTTCCGCTCCTTCGGGTCCAAGGAAGCGGTGATCTTCCCCGACCACGATGAGATTCTCGGCCGGGTCGAGGAGCGGCTCCGTTCCTCGCCCGCAGACGCCGGCCTCGCCGCCGTCACGGACGCGGTCAAGATCGTGCTGTTCCACTACGTCGCGGAGGGCGAGCGTGCGCGGGAGCGCTACGGGCTGACCTCCACCGTGCCGGCCCTCCGTGAGCGTGAGCTGGTGAGCGGTGCCCGCTACCAGCGCCTCTTCCGTCGCTACCTGAGCCACTGGGCCGACGCCTCACCAGAGGCGGAGCTCCGTGCCGAGATGACGGCCGCGGCAGTCGTCGCGGCACACAACCGCGTGCTTCGCCGATGGCTCCGGCGAGAGTGCACCGACCCTCAGCGGGAGATCGAGCAGGCCCTGGCCGCCGTCCATCGCACCTTCGCCGACGAGAGCGAGGCCTCGATCGGGATGCTCGTCGTTCCGGCCGGCGTACCCGCCTCTGCCGTGGAGAAGGCCGTGAAGAGGGCGCTGGAGGGCATCGCCGTCCGCAACCTCGATCAGTGACACCGGATCAGGCCGATGAAGCGGACGGGCTGGCCTGTAAGCCGGGTTCTGTAGTCGGCGACCATCCATCTCGGACCATCGTTGCCGATGGCCTCTAGCAACCTACCCGCGCACTCGGGCGGACCGCCCTCGAACGTACGCTGTCTGGTCTTGCTCCGGGTGGGGTTTACCTAGCTCCTCGTGTCACCACGAGGACTGGTGGGCTCTTACCCCACCGTTTCACCCTTACCGCTACCTGGAGGGTAGCGGCGGTCTGTTCTCTGTGGCACTGTCCCGCGGGTCACCCCGGGTGGCCGTTAGCCACCACCCTGTCCTGTGGAGCCCGGACTTTCCTCGACGTATCTCTACGACGCGATCGCCCGGCCAGCCCGTCCGCACAAAAGTCTAGTGTGAGGCGGGCTCGATGTGGGCATCCGGACCGGGGAAGACGAGCGACTCGTGGTCGCTGTCGCTCCAGCGTACGAGGTAGGGCGGGCTGCCGTCGGGGTGGCTGACCTCGATGATCTCGGCCTCCCGAACGTGGTCCCCGACGTGCTGGCCCGCCACGACGAGGTGGTCACCTACTGATGCGTGCATGCGCGTTCACCTCCTCACCGTCACCATGGTGCTCCCGTGCAGGTGTGGATGGAATACCATCTGGGGGTATCACGTTCGGAGGGTGTGATGACGGAGAACGAAGAGTTCGAGTACGTAGCCCCGGCTGTGGTCTTCCCGGGCCAGAGCGCCCACGAGGTGGCCTACCGGACGGCCCACGACCTGCTCTCGCGGCGCTTCCCGGCGGAGGCGCTGGAGATCCTGGAGCCGGCGCTGGCCGACGACCCCGACAACTTCGGGCTGCGCAGCATGCGGGCCTGGGCCTACATGCTGCGGGCCCAGCTCGCCAGGGCCGAGGCGGAGCTGCGCTGGCTCGTCGAGCGCGATCCCAGCGACGCCTGGAGCCAGCACTCGCTGGGTCGCGTCCTGGAGCGCCAGGACCGGCTCGAGGACGCGCTCGGCCCGCTGCGCCTGGCGGCCGTGATGAGCGACGACTACGACCATCACGCAGCCGTCTACCGCGTACGCAACCGGCTCGCGCAGCGCGAGGGGTGACCGGCGTGGCGCGTCGCCCACGGCGATGGCAGGGTGGAGGCATGGAACCTGACACCACGACCCTCACCGCCGAGCAGGTCGCCCAGGAGCAGCTCGACGGCTGGACCTTCGACACCAGCGGCGAGGCCGACAGCATCGTCGCCCGCGTGGAGACCGGTGACTTCATCACCGGTCTCGCGCTGGTCAACGCGATCGGGGCGAAGGCCGAGGAGGCCAACCACCATCCCGACATCGACCTGCGCTACCCGTACGTCGAGATCCGGCTCACCAGCCACGACGCCGGTGGCGTCACCAGCCGTGACATCGCGCTGGCGAAGGTGATCAACGGCCTCGCGGCGGAGAGCACGCTCTGAGCGAGGCTAGGCGAGCCGGGTCATCTCGACGGTGACCTCGACGACCGGCTTCTCGGGGCCCGAGTAGATCCCGCCCAGCGGCTTGACGTCGGTGTGGTCACGGCCCGTGGCCACACCGACGTACGCGTCGCCGGGCTCGGTGCCGGTCATCGGATCGACCCCGTGCCAGCCGTTGTCCCACCACTCCACCCAGGAGTGCGCGCCGCCGGGGTAGACGTAGCCGGAGACGTAGCGCGCCGGGATCCCGACCGTACGCAGCGCCCCCAGCAGCTGGTGGGCGGAATCGATGGCCGGGTGGCCAGTGGCGCGGGATTCGTCGGCGATCGCCTGCGCGATCGCCAACGCGGCCTCGCCCGGGAAACCGGCGTCGGCCGCGATCGACTTGGCGACTCCCGCCAGTGGCTCAGAAGGTGTCACCAGCTCGGGCAGGCCCAGGAACTCGACGTACCTGTCGGCGACCTCAGGCCGACCGGCCTCCTCCCAGGTGAGCACCGGCGCCGCCCCGGGCTTCCGGTCGACGTGGACGGTGCTGGTCGCGGAGACCTTCAGCCGACGGTGCGCCTCGAGCACCTCGATCGCGGTGACCTCGTTGCCGAAGTAGTCCTTGTACTCATACGTCCACGGCTTGGGTGAGACGTCGATCCGGTGGTGGACCACGATCTGGTCGGGCGTGGTCAGGGGAGTCAGCCGTGCCTGGTTGTAGGAGGCGACCGCCGGCCCGTCGTAGGCGAACGTCGTGGTGTGCACGATGCGGAACTGCATGCTCATCTCGATCAGACTCCTCAGACCGGCTGCCAGGCCAGCGCCTCGGCGCCGGCGAAGTAGCGCTTGGTGACCGCCTCGGTGGCCTCGGCGCAGGTGACCTGGAGCCGCTCCATCTCGGCGGGCAGGTCCGCCAGCAGATCGTGGAGCGAGCGATACTCCAGCGAGGCCCGCATCCGGCCGATCAGCCGGTGGGCCTCGTCGGTGAAGCCGGCGCGGCGGGTCGTCCCTTCCAGCGTGTCCAGGGCCAGCTCGGCCCGCTGCAGCGCGTGCACCACCGAGCGCGGGAAGATCCGGTCCAGCAGCAGGAACTCGGCGGCCGCCTGCTCGGTCTCGACCCCCTTGTTGACCCGCAGGAACGCGTCGTACGCCCCACAGGCGCGCAGCGTCGAGTTCCACTGCGACGCGCCGCCGGCGCTCGTCAACGAGGTGGTCGCGACCAGCCGCGACGTCATGTCGGCGCGCTCGACGTAGCGCCCGAGCATCAGGAACTGCCAGGACTCGTCGCGCATCATCGTGGCGTCGGCGGTGCCGTTGATCTGGGCGACCCGGTCGCGCACCCAGCCGAAGATGAACGGGGCCCGCATGTGCTTGAACTGGCCGGCCGGGATCGCCCGGTAGGTGGTGTTGAGCGCCTCCCACAACGGCACCGAGAGCGTCTCCCGGGCGCCACGCGCCGACTCCCTGGCCGCGCCGAGCGCGTAGGCCATCGAGGTCGGTGCGGTGGTGTCGTACGCGAGCATGTCCAGCATCTGCGGCAGCCCGACCTTCTCCTCCTCGGAGAGCTCGATGCCCATCACCGCGAGCAGCGAGCGGCAGGCGGTCTCCTCGTCGGTGGCGGCGTCCTCGAGGATGTGCTGGGTCTGTACGTCGAGGATGCGCGCGGTGTCCTCGGCACGCTCCACATAGCGCCCGATCCAGAACATCGACTCGGCGATGCGACTCAGCATCACGCAACCCCCTGCGTTTGAGACTGACTCCGGCTGTGTGGCCGAGAGGACGTCGGTCCGGCGAGCACCCAGGTGTCCTTCGAGCCGCCGCCACGGGAGCTGTTCACGATCAGCTCGCCCTCTGCGAGCGCCACCCGAGTCAGGCCACCGGGAAGAACCCAGACCTTGTCGCCATCATTGACCGCGAACGGCCTCAGGTCCACATGCCGCGCCCCGAGATCGCCATCGGTGAAGGTCGGAACCGTCGAGAGCTGCACCACCGGCTGCGCGATCCAGGAGCGGGGATCGTCCAGGATCTTGCCGCGCAGCACGTCCAGCTCGCGTGCCGACGCTGCCGGTCCGATCACGATCCCCTTGCCGCCCGAGCCGTCGACGGGCTTGAGCACGAGCTCGCCGAGCCGGTCGAGGACCTCCTCGCGCGAGGACGCGTCGCCCATCCGCCAGGTGTCGACGTTGCGGATCACCGGGTCCTCGCCGAGGTAGTAGCGGATGATGTCGGGCATGTAGGTGTAGACGAGCTTGTCGTCGGCGACCCCGTTGCCGACCGCGTTCGCCAGCGTCACGTTGCCCATCCGGGCGGCGTCGATCAGCCCGACGCAGCCGAGCATCGAGTCGGGCCGGAAGTGCACCGGATCGAGGAACTCGTCGTCGATGCGCCGGTAGATGACGTGCACCGGGGCCAGCCCCTTGGTCGTACGCATCAGCACCTGCCCGTTGCGGCAGACCAGGTCGCGCCCCTCGACGAGCTCGACCCCCATCGTGCGGGCCAGCAGCGCGTGCTCGAAGTAGGCGCCGTTGTAGACGCCCGGCGTCAGGACGACCACGGTCGGGTCGGCGACGCCGGCGGGAGCGGCCGCGCGCAGCGCCGCGAGGAGCTTCTGCGGATAGTTGGCCACCGGCCGGATCCGGTGCTCGGCGATCGTCTCCGGGAGCGCGGCCGAGATCGCGCGACGGTTGGTCATGACGTACGAGACACCCGACGGGACCCGCACGTTGTCCTCCAGCACGCGGAACTCGCCGTTGTTGTCCCGGACCAGGTCGATGCCCGAGACCTGGATGCGTACGCCGTTGGGCGGATGCACCCCGGCGGCAGCGCGGTGGTAGTGGCTGGAGGTGGTGATCACCTCGCGGGGGATCACGCCGTCGTCGAAGACATTGCCCTCGTCGTAGATGTCGGCGAGGAACAGTTCCAGCGCCTTGACCCGCTGCTGGACGCCCTTGTCGATCGTCGCCCAGGTGTCCCGCTCGATGACCCGCGGCACGATGTCGAGCGGGAAGGCCCGCTCCTCTCCGCCGATGTCGAAGGTGACGCCCTGGTCGAGATAGCTGGCCTGCATCGCCTCGACCCGGCTGATCAGCTCGGCCGCACTGAGCCGCCGCAGCGAGTCGCCGAGCCGTTGATAGGGAGGGCGCAGCTCGCTGCCGACGAACATCTCGTCATAGGCCGGATCCCGCGTCTCGTAGGCGTCGAACATCTGGCTCATGGGGGCAACCTACTGAAATCCGTGTAACAGCGCTGTTGCCCACGCGAACATCTCGCACAACGGTAAGTTGGCCACATGAGCGACGAGCACGCGGGCGAGTACTACTACTGCCTCAAGCACAAGACCGTCGAGCCGTACCAGGGCTGCAAGGCCAAGGACCGCCTCGGTCCCTACGCCTCCCACGCCGAGGCCTCCCGTGCGCTGGAGCACGTTCAGGAGAACAACGAGCGCTGGGAGAAGGAAGACAAGGCCTGGGAAGGCGACGCGGGCACCGAGGACAAGTGATCCTCAGCTTCGGGTGGTCCTCAGCGTGGGGTCACCCGGAGCAGCACGTCCTCGCCGCCGTTGTCGGTGGTGATCAGCAGGTCGCCGTCGGCGGCCAGCGAGACCGTACGCAGCCGACCGTAGTCGTGCATGACCTCGGGTGAACGGTCGTCGGTGAGCTTCCCGGACTCGTCGAAGGAGATGATCCGCAGCTCCTGGTCCTTGAGCACGGCGACCGCCAGCGCCCCGCCGTAGGCGCCCCACCGCTCCTGGACCGGGATGAAGGTGCCACCGCCGGTGGCGACGGTCGGGTTGCCGGACTCCCAGGCCGCCTCGACCTGCTCTCCGGGCAGGTCCTGGTCGGTCATCGGCACCGACTCGTCGTAGCCCGCGCCGGGGTTCCAGCCGTAGTCGCCGCCGAGGGTGATCTCGTTGACCTCGTCGTCACGGTCGGGGCCGTGCTCCATCGACCAGATCGTGCCGTCTGCTCGCTCTGCCAGACCCTGCACGTTGCGGTGGCCGAAGCTCGTGATGAATCGTCGCGGCCCCTCGTCGCCCGCCCACGGGTTGCCGGGCCACGGCTTGCCGGTCTGCGGGTCGAGCCGGAGCGTCTTGCCGCCCAGGGAGTCGAGGCTGCGCGGGTTCTCCTCGTTGGCGGCATCGCCGGTGCCGACCCACAGCGCACCGTCGGCGCTGATCAGCAGCCGGCAGCCACCATGGCGCCCCGAGCTGGTCGGGAAGCCGTCGATCAGGGTCCGCTCCTGGGTGGCCCTGGTCAGCCCGGCGTCGAGGGTCCAGGAGATGACGCGTACGTCCTCACCACCGTTCCAACCCTGGCAGGTGTAGATGCGCCGGTTCTCGGCGAAGCCGGGGTCGACCTCGAGGCCCATCAGCCCGGTCTCACCGGAGACCCAGATGTCGTTGTCCGCGAGCGTGATCTCGCGCCGCTCGCCGCCGTCGATCAGCGACAGGACCGCCCGGTCGCGCTCGGTGACCAGGAACCGGTCCTCGCCGATGTCGGCCACGTCCCAGGGATGGTCGAGCTCGTCGTTGACCACCTCGACATCGAGCTCCGGGACCCGGTCGGACGTCGGCAGCACAGCCGCCGGGTCCGATGCGGAGGCTCTCGCGGAGGCGCTCGGCGAGCCCGACGGGTTCAGCGGTGGGGGAGTGGAAGCCGGAGAGGAGTCCCCGGCGCATGCGGCGGTCGAGAGCCCGAGAGTGATCACGGAGGCGAGGGCGATGGCAGCGCGCATGGTGCCGACGGTACTGGTCGGGTGGGCTCTAGGGTGGGCGGTTGTGATGAACGTGATCAGGGCGATGCGCGAACACCCTTCCGCCGTACTCCTGCTCGGACAGGTGGTGGCGATCCTGGCCTACCCCTTCCTCGACAGCTCGACCGCCGGCCGCGCGGCGCTCGGTGTGCTGCAGCTGCTGCTCCTGCTGGCAGCGGTCGCGGCGGTGCGTATGACCCCAGCCTTCTCGTGGGCGGCCATCATCTTCGGCGGCCCGGCGACGATCTTCGCGGTGTGGGAGTCGGTCGCGCCGAACGAGGGCTGGGTCGTGCTGACCTCTGCCTTCTTCCACGTCCCGTTCTACCTGTTCGTCTCCTACGCGATGATCCGCTACCTCTTCCACGACGACGTGGTGACCCGCGACGAGCTCTTCGCGACCGGTGCCGCGTTCACCGTGGTCGCCTGGGCCTTCGCCTATCTGTACGCGGCTATCCAGGTGATCTGGCCCGGCTCGTTCGGCGACCACCGGCAGTGGTTCGACCTGCTCTACCTATCGTTTACCACGCTGACCTCGGTCGGCCTCTCCGACATCGTTCCCGTGCTCCCCAACGCACGTTCGATGGTGATGCTCGAGCAGATCGCGGGGGTCTTCTACGTCGCCATGGTGGTCGCCCGCCTCGTCGGGCTGGCGGCCGCCAGGGCGCGACGCGTATAGCCGTTCTCCACAGAGTGGGCCGAATGCGGTGGCGCCGCGCCTGACTTCGTCGCAGCGTGGGCACATGGAGAAGTCAGTGCCACGCCGGCCGCCGCGCAGGCGCAGCGGCCGCTGGGTGGGTCTGGGGTCCGGGGTCCGGCTCGCGCGCGACGTCGGTGAGGAGGCTCCGGTCTGGGCCCGGATGAGGGCCTGGGCGGAGCAGTTGCCGGACGGCACGGTCTTCACCGGGCTGACCGCGGCGGAAGCGTACGAGCTCTGGCTGCCGCCGCTGGCTCCGGACCGTCCCATCGAGATCTCCATCCCGAGCGGGGTGCGGGTGCGACGGCCCCAGGTGGACGCCACCCGCCACCGGCTTCCCCCGCACAGCCACGGGATCGACGGCGTACGGATCGCGACTGTCGCCGAGACCGTGCTCGCCGCGGCGACCCGCCTCGGTCTGTTGGATCTGGTCGTGCTCGTCGACGGCGTGCTGCATGAGCAGGGTTGCACCCGCGACGATCTCGAGGAAGTGGCGCGAAGTCGGAGGGGCGGGCCCCGGTTGCGCGAGGCGCTCGCTCTGGCCGACGGCCGGTCGGAGTCTCCGTGGGAGTCGTTGCTCCGGATGCTGCACGAGGCGTGCGAGGTGCCGGTGCAGCCTCAGGTCGAGCTGTTCGACGACGCTGGTCGCTTCGTGGCGCGGGCCGACCTGCTGATCACCGGGACCAGGACACTGCAGGAGTACGACGGAGCCGTGCATCGCGACCGTGGCCAGTATGCCCGCGACCGCCGCCGGGACTCGCGCCTCGCGGAGGCGGGCTACGTACGCCACGGCTACGTGGCGCCGGACGTCCGCTTCCGCGCCGCGATGATCCTGCGAGAGGCCGACGCGGCGCTCGGCCGGACCTACGATCCGACCCGCCTGGACGCCTGGTACGCCCTGTGGCGTGGATCGCTGTGGGAGCAAGATCCGAGAAGTGGTCAATTTGGGCCCGGCACGGAGCCGGCGGACGGCCCAAATTGACCACTTCTCAAACGTGGAACCTCAGAAGGTGTGCTCGGGGCCGGGGAAGGTCGAGCCCTTGACGTCCGAGATGTACGCCTCGGCGCCCTCGGACAGGACCGACTTCACGTCGGCGTACTGCTTCACGAAGCGGGCCATCTTGCCGCTGCGCATGCCGAAGGCGTCCTGCCAGACCAGCACCTGGCCGTCGCAGTCGGGCCCGGCACCGATGCCGATGGTCGGGATGTCGAGCTCCTTGGAGATCTGCGCGGCGACCTCACCGGGGACCATCTCCATGACGACCGCGAACGCTCCGGCCTCCTGGACGGCCTTGGCGTCGTCGATGATCCGGTCGGAGGTGTCGCCGCGGCCCTGGACGCGGTAGCCGCCGAGCACGTGCTCGGACTGCGGGGTGAACCCGATGTGGGCGATGACCGGGATGCCGCCCTCGGTCAGCTTCTTGATCACCGGGGCCATCTCGGCGCCGCCCTCGAGCTTCACGCAGTGCGCGCCGGCCTCCTTCATGAACCGCACCGCGGTCAGGTAACCCTGCTCGGGCGAGGCCTGGTAGGAGCCGAAGGGCAGGTCGCCGACGACCATCGCCCGCTTCACGCTGCGCGAGACCGCGCGGGTCAGCGGCAGCAGCTCGTCCACGGTCACCGGAAGCGACGTCTCGTTGCCGAGGACGTTGTTGGAGGCCGAGTCACCGACGAGCAGCAGGTCGACCCCGGCCTCGTCGAAGATCTGGGCGGTGTACATGTCGTAGGAGGTCAGCATCGTGATCTTGTCGCCACGCTGCTTCATCTCGCGAAGATGATGCGTGCGCACCTTGCGTACGGGCTTGGCCGGCGTGTTCCCAGCAGCTCCGGTCCCGTACGGGGCGGTCTCCTCAGCAGAGGGGTTCGTGCTCATCATCGAGCCTTTCTGGTGTCATCTCGCAGCTCCCTGATGGAGTCCACGGACTACTCCCAGCGTAGGTCCAGATGAAGCCGTACGCGCTGTGGTGGTGGTCACAGCCGGTCGAACGGGGCGGCGTAGCTGAAACGGCCTCGCAGGTCCGGGTCGTACGCCGCGAGCGGCCGTGCCTGGAAGTAGTCGCCCCAGGCGGGCTCGGGTGCTTCGATCCCGAGCGAGGAGGCAGGGACGAAGCCGAAGCGGCCGTAGTAGTCGGGGGAGCCGAGGAGGACGACGACCGGCTCGCCCATCGCGTCGGCGGCACCGAGGATGGCGTGCATGAGGGCCGAGCCGACGCCGTCGCGCTGGCGGGCGGGGGAGACGCTGACCGGGCCGAGGCCGAGTGAGGGCCGGCCGGCGAGCGTGCCACGGGTGGCCACGGCGTGGCCGACGATCTCGCCGTCGGCCTCGGCGACCAGCGAGAGCTCCGGGATCCAGCCCGGATCCTCGCGCAGCCAACCGACCAGCGTCGCCTCGCCGGGCGCACCGTCGGGCTCGATCGGCGGCGCGGAATGCTCCACACCGGAGAAGGCGGCGGCGGTGACCGCACGGATGTCGGCCACGTCCTCGGGACGTTCACGTCGAATCAGCACGGTCCGAGCTAAACCGAACGACAGCCCCGGCGCTCCTGGTTATCGTCGCGTCCATGCGGGTGCGAGAGGCGACGGCGGAGGACCTCGACGCGGTGATCCACGTCGGCGTGACGACGTGGCGGGCGACGTACCCGCCGATCACCGGCGAGGCGTACGTCGAGGAGGGCATCGCCAAGTGGTGGGCCCCGGACGCAGTGCTCCCCGGGATCAGGGCCGGCACCGTCCTCGTCGCCGAGGTGGACGACCAGGTCGTGGCGATGGCCTCCTACTCGGTCTTCGAGGACCACCTGATGCTCTGGAAGCTGTACGTCCTGCCCGACTCCCAGGGCTCCGGCGCCGGCAGCGCGCTGCTGAGCGAGGTGATCGCCCGCGCCGGCGACCTGCCCGTACGCCTCACCCACCTCGTCGGCAACGACCGCGCCCACGGCGTCTACGAGCGCGTCGGGTTCGTCGAGACCGAGAAGGTGCAGAGTCCCATCGACGGCGGTCCCGAGGAGATCGTGATGGAGCGCGCGGCAGACTAATCCTTCTTTCGAAGATTGTTTGCGAAAGTCGCCCGGAAGTGGTTGAAAGTCGGCGGCGGCCGACACTAGCATCCAGCGTGACGCGCATCACATCTCGTTCGGCGTCCTGACGTTCGGAGTCTCGATGTCCCACTTCCTCCCCTCACGCTGCAATCGGACCCGGCTCGCCGTCGGGTCGGCCGTCCTCGGGATCACCGCTCTGTGTCTGGGCGGTGCGGTCGGAGCCGCCTCCGCCACTCCTGCTGAGACGCCCACGACGACCGCAACCTGCCCGGCGCCCGATGCCCGCTCGAGCGTGGTCTTCCTCGATCTCGACAGCGGCGTCGCCAACAGCACGCTGCGCTCCGGCTGCACCATCAACGACGTCATCGACGACGAGCGGACGTGGCCGACTCACGGGGCCTTCGTGATGCACGTCCGCAGTGTCGCCGCCGGTCTGGTCGTCGCCGGTGAGGTGACGCGTGCCGAGGCCAGCCGGCTGCAGTCCGCTGCCGCCCGCTCGCAGGTGGGGAAGGTCGAGGGGTACGACTGGCTCTTCGACGGCTCGGCCGACTCCTTCGAGGACTGGGCCTACGCCGGCGACGGCGGGTTCGACCTGGTGCCCGACGGCACCATCCGCAGCCGTGCCGGCGCGGGTGGTGGGTTCGGAACCCTGTGGTACCCGGCACGCGAGTACGGCGACTTCTCGTTGCGGTTGCAGTTCCGCGACGACGCACCCGGGACGGCCCGCGGAAACAGCGGCGTCCAGGTGCGCTTCCCGGAGCTCTGGGGTCCGGTCGAGGGGTGCCCGACCACGTTCAACGGCAGCGAGACCGGGAACCTCTCCTGGATCGCGGTCAACTGTGGCCACGAGATCCAGATCAACGACTCGCCGGAGGGTGGCGGCAACGACCCCCGCAAGACCGGGTCGATCTACGGCTTCGCCGACCTCACCCTGGCGCAGGCGCGACCGACCCCGAAGGGCACCTGGAACGACCTCGAGATCCGTGTCGTCGGGCAGCACTACACCGTGATCCGCAACGGCGTCGTGATCAACGAGTTCGAGAACCTGCCCGGGCTGCCGTTCCCCGGCCGTCCGAACGACCCCGACTCCAGCAGCCGCGGGCTGACCGGTCACGTCGGGGTCCAGGCGCACGGCAGCGCCCCGGACGTGGTCTCCTACCGGAACATCCGCATCCGCGACCTGTCCTGAGGTCGTACGCGGTCGGCGGCGGGCATCGGGTGGCTGGGGTAGCGCCTAGACTCCCGGGTGTGGACTTCTACTCCGCCTACTCCCATGGTTTCGCACGGGTCGCGGCGTGCACCATCCCGATCTCCGTCGCCGACCCGGCCGCCAACGCGCGCGAGGTGATCGCGCAGGCCCGCGAGTGCTCTGACGAGGGGGTCGCGGTGGCGGTCTTCCCCGAGCTCTGCCTGAGCGGCTACTCGATCGACGACCTCGTCCTGCAGCGGACGCTGCTCGATGCCGTGCATGCCGCGATCAGCGCGATCGTGGTGGCCTCCGAGGAGCTGCTGTCGGTGATCGTCGTCGGCGCCCCGCTGCGCCACGGCGACCGGGTGCTGAACACGGCGGTCGTGATCCACGGCGGCGAGGTGCTCGGCGTGGTGCCCAAGACCTACCTGCCGACCTACCGCGAGTTCTACGAGAAACGGTGGTACGGCACGGGCGACGGCGCCGACGGCACCATCATGCTCGGCGGCGAGGAGGTGCCGCTCAGCAACGAGCTGCTCTTCCGCTGCACCGACGTCAAGGATCTCGTCTTCCACGTCGAGGTCTGCGAGGACATGTGGGTTCCGGTGCCGCCGAGCGCCAAGGCGGCGCTGGCCGGCGCGACCGTGCTGCTCAACCTCTCCGCCAGCCCGATCACCGTCGGCCGCTCCGACGCGCGCCGGCTCCTGGTGCAGTCGGCGAGCGCGCGGTGCATGGCGGCGTACGTCTACACCGCCGCCGGCCAGGGCGAGTCGACGACCGACCTGTCCTGGGACGGGCAGACGATGGCGTACGAGCTCGGCGACCTACTGGGGGAGACCGAGCGGTTCCCGGACGGACCGCGGCGCACCGTGGTCGACGTCGACCTGGAGCGGATCCGCGCCGAGCGGATCCGGCAGGGCACCTTCGACGACAACCGCCGCGCCGAGGGCACCTTCCACTCCGAGATCGAGTTCGAGCTGAGCCCGCCGCTGACCGGTGACGGTCTGAGGCGCAAGGTCGACCGGTTCCCGTTCGTCCCCGACGACCCGGAGAAGCTCGCGCTGGAGTGCTACGAGGCCTACAACATCCAGGTCTCCGGGCTCGAGAAGCGGCTGCAGTCGATCGGCCCGGACACGAAGATCGTCATCGGCGTCTCCGGCGGACTCGACTCCACCCATGCGCTGATCGTCGCCGTCAAGGCGATGGAGCGGCTCGGCCGGCCGGCGAGCGACATCCTGGCGTTCACGATGCCCGGCTTCGCGACCTCGGACGACACCAAGTCCAACGCGATCAAGCTGATGGAGGCGCTCGGGACGACCTACGAGACGCTCGACATCCGCCCGACGGCCACCCAGATGCTCAAGGAGATCGGCCATCCCGCCGGTGACGGCGAGCCGGTCTACGACGTCACCTTCGAGAACGTCCAGGCGGGGCTGCGTACGGACTTCCTCTTCCGCATCGCCAACCAGCGCGGCGGCATCGTCCTCGGCACCGGCGACCTCTCCGAGCTCGCGCTCGGCTGGGCGACCTACGGCGTCGGCGACCAGATGTCGCACTACAACGTCAACGCCGGCGTGCCGAAGACCCTGATCCAGCACCTGATCCGCTGGGTGATCACCACCGAGCAGTTCGACGGAGCCGCCGACGAGGTGCTCCAGGAGATCCTCGACCAGGAGATCTCGCCCGAGCTCGTGCCGGGGGAGGTGCTGCAGTCGACGGAGCAGAAGATCGGGCCGTACGCCCTGCAGGACTTCACCCTCTTCCACACCGTGCGCAACGGCTTCACGCCCTCGAAGATCGCCTTCCTGGCGTGGAACGCCTGGCACGACGTCGAGGCCGGCGAGTGGCCCCCGGGGTTCCCGGAGGGGAAGCGGACGGCGTACGAGATGAAGGAGATCCGCGCCTGGCTCGAGGTCTTCGTGAAGCGCTTCTTCGCCAACCAGTTCAAGCGCTCGGCGCTGCCCAACGGTCCCAAGGTCTCCAACGGCGGCACCATGTCGCCCCGCGGTGACTGGCGGATGCCCTCGGATGGCTCCCCGGCCGCCTGGCTCGCCGAGATCGAGGCCCGGGTTCCCGTGGAGTAGGGATCATGCCTGCGGCCTCGCGCTGAAGGAGATGGCTTCAGCCGAAGCGAATAAAGCAAATAGCTTCATCTTGCCAGAATGAAGGTATGATCTTCACATGGCTTCTGTGGCGACCGTGATCGGCGACCTCGTGGGCTCTCGTACCAAGAACGACCGTGCGCAGGTCCACGCGGCGTTCGCCGAGGCCGTCGCGGAGATCAACGAGACGTGGCAGCCGGTCACCCCGCTCCGGATCACGGTCGGCGACGAGTACCAGGGAGCCTTCGAGACCGTCGGGGCTGCGATCCAGGCCACGTTCCGGCTGCGGATCGCGCTCGACCCCGTGGTCGGCGTGCGCCACGGCATCAGCTGGGGCGCGACACGGGTGCTCAGCGACGACCCCCGGGTCGAGGACGGACCGGGGTGGTGGGCCGCGCGGGCGGCGATCGAGACAGCGGAGAACGCCGAGAACAAGGCGGCCTCCCGCAGCGTACGGACCTGGTATCAGCCGGCGGAGGACGCGGGCGGGCCGGACCCGGCCGCGGTCAACGCCGCTCTGGTCTCGCGCGACGAGCTCTTTTCTCGTCTGGACCGGTCCTCGGTGTCGGTGCTTTCTGGCATGCTCTCCGCCATGCCTCAGAAGGCCATCGCCGCCGAGCTCGACATCACCCCCTCCGCGGTCTCCCAGCGTGTCCGCCGCGACGGCATCGCCGTGATCGTGCGCGCCGACGAGCTGTTGGGGAAGGTCCGGTGAGCGCGGCATGAGCTGGATAGCGCTGCTGCTGATCGGGGTCGGGACGGTCGACTTCGCCCACTCGATCATCGACCCGTTCAAGCGGATCCGCTGGGTCCCCGAGGCGATCGGGGCCGCCGCGGTGATCGCCTTCGGCCTGCTCTCGGCCCTCTTCGGAGGTGACCTGGCGGCCGTGATCGTGATCGCCGGGCTCACCGTGCTGTGGGGATTCCTGGCCCATCCGCCCCAGGGCGTGGACAAAAACCCCCGCCCGGGGATCCCGCTGGTGCTGCTCGGCGGGGCGATCTTCGTCGGGATCCTGCTGGCCCCGGTGGCCGGCGAGGTCGGCGGACCGGTCGCCGCGTGGGCCGAGCACGCGCCCTGGGTCTGGGTCGAGGCGGCGCGCCCTGAGGCCGTGCTGCTCGTCTTCGGTGGCCTGCTGGTCCAGGTCTCGACCGGCAACGTCGTGGTGCAGCTCGTCCTCGACGTCGCCAAGGTGGCCAACCCGCTCGACGGCGTCGACGGCAACAACCTCAAGGGCGGCCGGCTCCTGGGCCCGCTCGAGCGGCTGACGATCTTCGGGCTCGGTCTCACCGGCAACCTGGCCGCCGCCGGCCTGGTGGTCGCGGCCAAGGGCCTGATCCGCTGGCCGGAGCTGCAGTCGTTCCGCGGCGAGCACGAGGGGCCGAGCATCAACGACGTGACCGAATATTTCCTGGTCGGCAGCTTCGTCTCCTGGATGACCTCGCTGGTGACCCTCGCCCTGGTCATCACCTAGATTGCGGTGTCATGACTGTGGGTAAGGCTCTTGGGCTCCTGGTGGCCGCCGTGCTTCTCCTGGCCGGCGGAGCGCTGGCGCTGACCGGCATGGGCTATCTCGGCGGAGGCGGCACGAGCACCGCCTGGTCGATCCTCGGAGCCGCCCTGGCGGGGTTCGGGGTGGCGCTGGTGATCTCGATCTTCAGAGGTCCCGGCCGCTGACCGTGGCGCGGAGATCCCGCCCGTAACGTCGGACCGTTAGTGTTCACGCATGGGCAAGCAACAGGACTTCGTGCTCCGGGCACTCGAAGAGCGGGACGTACGTTTCGTGCGGCTGTGGTTCACCGACGTGCTCGGCTATCTGAAGTCGGTCGCGGTGGCGCCGGCCGAGCTCGAGAGCGCTTTTGCGGAGGGCATCGGCTTCGACGGCAGCGCGATCGAGGGGTTCGCGCGGGTGACCGAGGCCGACATGCTGGCCCTGCCGGATCCGAGCACCTTCCAGATCCTGCCGTGGCGCCAGGACGGCCCGGCCACGGGCCGGATGTTCTGCGACATCGTGATGCCCGACGGCTCGCCGTCCTACGCCGACCCCCGCTACGTGCTCAAGCGCACCCTGTCCAACGCCGCGGAGAAGGGCTTCACCTTCTACACGCACCCCGAGATCGAGTTCTACCTCTTCAAGGACAACCCGCGCGACGGCAGCGAGCCGACTCCGGTCGACTCCAGCGGCTACTTCGACCACACCGCGCAGTCGATGGGCGCCGACTTCCGGCGTGAGGCGATCACGATGCTGGAGGCCATGGGCATCAGCGTCGAATACAGCCACCACGAGGGCGGGCCGGGCCAGAACGAGATCGACCTGCGCTACGCCGACGCGCTGAGCACCGCCGACAACATCATGACCTTCCGTACGGTGATCCGCGAGGTGGCGCTGAGCCAGGGCATCTGGGCGAGCTTCATGCCCAAGCCGTTCACCGATCACCCGGGCTCGGGCATGCACACCCACCTGAGCCTGTTCGAGGGCGACGCCAACGCGTTCTACGAGCCAGGCGCCGAATACCAGCTCTCCAAGACCGGTCGCAGCTTCATCGGCGGCGTGCTCCGCCACGCCGGCGAGATCACCGCGGTGACCAACCAGTGGGTCAACTCCTACAAGCGCCTGATCGGCGGGGGAGAGGCGCCGGCTCACGTCGCCTGGGGCCACAACAACCGCTCGGCGCTGGTCCGGGTGCCGATGTACAAGCCGCTCAAGGGCCAGTCGACCCGCATCGAGGTCAGGAGCCTCGACGCCGCCTGCAACCCCTACCTGGCCTTCGCCGTGATCCTGGCGGCGGGCATGAAGGGCATCGAGGAGGGCTACGAGCTGCCGCGCGAGGCCGAGGACGACGTGTGGGCGCTGACCGAGCGCGAGCGCAAGAGTCTCGGCATCGACCCGCTGCCGGAGAATCTCGACGAGGCGATCGGGATGGCCGAGGACTCCGAGCTCCTCGCCGAGACCCTGGGCGAGCACGTCTTCGACTTCTTCCTGCGCAACAAGCGCGCCGAGTGGGCCGCCTACCGCGAGCAGGTGACCGCCTACGAGCGCTCCCGGATGCTGCCGGTCATCTGAGTCCGCAAACTGGTTGTCAGGGAAACTCAAGCCCGATTCCACACTTCCGATCCGGTGCTGCCACACTGGATCGAACGGGAGAGTGGGAGTGATGTCGTTGAGTCTTCCCCGAGTGCTTGTGATCCAGCACGAGGAGACAGTGCCGCCGGCGTTGTTCGGTCATTGGCTGGCTGAGGCGGGCATGTGTGTCGACGTCTGTCGGGCGTACGCCGAGCCGATCCCGCCGCTCTCGTCGCTGGATGCCTCCTACTCGGGGCTGCTCGTGATGGGTGGCTCGATGGACGCCGACTCCGACGACGAGCACCCCTGGCTCCAGGTCACCCGCGAGCGGATCGCGCAGGCCGCCGAGGCCGGTATCCCGACGCTCGGGATCTGCCTGGGCCACCAGCTGGCCGCGATGGCGCTCGGTGGCACCGTGGAGCGCAGCCCGTTCGGGCTCACCGTGGGCGTACACCAGGTGACCTGGGAGCCCGAGGTGCTCTTCGACCCGCTGATGCGCCTGCTGGCGGGTGACGACCGCGCGATGCACTGGCACCGCGACGTCGTCGGCCGGCTGCCCGAGGGCACCGTCCAGCTGGCCAGCTCGATCGACGGACAGGTCCAGGCGGCGCGGTTCGCCCCGACCGTGTGGGGCGTGCAGTTCCACCCCGAGGTCGACGCCGCCGCGGTTGCGGTCTGGGCCGAGGAGTCGGTCGAGGAGCTCGAGCAGATCGGACGCAGCGTCGACGACGTGGTCGCGACGGCCACCTTCGCCGAGAAGGAGCTGATCAAGACCTGGCAGCCGCTGGCCTTCGGGTTCGCTCGCCTGGTCCGTGAACGCAGTGCCGCCGTCGCCCCCGGCGGCACCCGGGGAGGGGTCATCCCGACCCCCAGGCCCTGGAGCGCGTGACGTCACCCAGGTGACAGAATCGGGGCCATGACGTTGCCAGGCAAGGGCGAGCTGCTCCGGCTCGGCTTCAACGACCCGGACACGGCCCTGGCCCATCTGGCAGATCTCGGCCCCGGCGCCCATGAGCTGTTGGCGATCCTGGGCCAGGCGGCCGACCCCGACGCGGCGCTGGACGGTCTGGTCACGCTCGCCGAGTCCCAGGGTGACGGCTTCGTCGAGGAGCTCGCCGGCGACGAGGGCACCGCGATGCGGCTGGTCTCGGTGCTCGGGGCCTCGCCTGCGCTGACCGACCACCTGGCCCGCCATCCCGATCACTGGCGTGAGCTGGCCGACCCGACCCTCGGCACGACCAGGCCCGCTGCGTACGTCTTCCGGGCCTCGCTGCTCGAGGCCGTCGGCGCGAAGCCCGGTGACGAGTGCCCGGTGGCCACGGTCCCGGACGCGGAGGCGGTCGACGCGCTGCGGGTGGAGTACCGCCGCTGGCTGCTCCGGCTGGCCGCCCGCGACCTGGCCCACCAGCTCCCGGTCGACGATGTGGCCGCCGAGCTCTCCGACCTGGCCTGCGCCACCCTCGACGCCGCGCTCGCGGTCGCCCGCGCGCGGGTGGGCGCGGACGCCGACAAGGTCCGGCTGGCCGTCGTCGCGATGGGCAAGTGCGGCGGCCACGAGCTCAACTACGTCTCCGACGTCGACGTGATCTTCGCCCACGAGGCCGCCGACGGAGTCGGCGACGACGTCTCGCTGCGAGTGGCCACCCAGCTCGCCAGCAACCTGATCCAGGTCTGCTCGGCCCACACCGGCGAAGGCACCATCTGGCCCGTCGACGCCGCGCTGCGCCCCGAGGGCAAGGCGGGCGCCCTCTCCCGCACGATCGCCGGCCACGTCGGCTACTACGAGCGCTGGGCGAGCACCTGGGAGTTCCAGGCGCTGCTCAAGGCCCGTCCGGCCGCGGGCGACCTCGCCCTGGGCCGGGCCTACGTCGACGCCGTCAACCCGTTCGTCTGGAAGGCCGCCGAGCGCGACGGCTTCGTCTCCGACACCCAGAAGATGCGGCGCCGGGTCATCGCCCACATCCCGTCCCGGGAGGCCGACCGCGAGCTCAAGCTCGGCGCCGGCGGGCTGCGCGACGTGGAGTTCGCCGTGCAGCTGCTGCAGCTGGTCCACGGCCGCACCGACACCGGCATCCGCCAGCCCACCACGCTCTCCGCCCTGGCGGCGCTGACCCGTTCCGGCTATGTCGGGCGCGAGGACGGCGAGGCCATGCACGAGGCCTACGCGTTCCTGCGGCGGATGGAGCACCGGCTCCAGCTCTACCGGCTGCGACGCACCCACGTCGTCCCCGACGACGAGGAGTCGCTGCGCTGGCTGGCTCGCTCGCTCGGCTACCTGCGCGACCCGGTGGTGCGGCTGGAGAAGGAGTGGGGCCACCAGCGGATCGAGGTACGCCGCCTCCACGAGAAGCTCTTCTACCGGCCGCTCCTCGACGCGGTCGCCCGGATCCCGTCCGGCCAGGCCCACCTCTCCGCGAAGGCGGCCGAGGAGCGGCTGACCGCGCTGGGCTACGCCGACCCCAAGGCGGCGCTGCGGCACCTGGAGGCGCTCACCACGGGCGTCTCCCGGCGGGCCGCGCTGCAGCGGGCGCTGCTGCCGGTGATGCTGGAGTGGCTCTCCGAGGGCTCCGACCCCGACGCCGGGCTCTTCGGGTTCCGCCGGATCTCCGACGCCCTCGGCGCCACCCCCTGGTATCTGCGCTCCTTGCGCGACGAGGGCCTGGTCGCGCAACACTTCGCCACGATCCTGTCCACCTCGCGCTACACGACGGCGCTGCTGGAGCGGGAGCCCGAGGCGCTGCGCCTCCTGGGCCACGATCTCGCGCCGCTCTCCGCCGAGGCGCTGACCGACGAGATGGTCGCCCGCGCCGCCCGCCGGCGCACCACCACCTCCGCCGAGGAGGCCGTACGCCACATCCGGGCGATCCGCCGCCGCGAGCTGTTCCGGATCTCGGCCGCCGAGCTCCTCGGCGAGGCCGGGATCGACACCATCGGCGCTGCGCTGTCCCGGCTGACCGACGCCACCTTGGAGGCCTCGCTGCGTACGGTCGTGGCCGAGGAGGTCTCCCGCCGCGGGATAGACGGGCCGCCGACCCGGATCGCCATCATCGCGATGGGCCGCTACGGCGGATTCGAGCTCTCCTACGCCTCCGACGCCGACGTGCTCTTCGTCCACCAGCCCGTCGAGGGGGCCGACCCGGGCGAGGCGACCCAGTTCGCGCTCAAGGTCATCGCCGACCTACGCCGGCTGCTCGCCCTGCCGGGTGCCGACCCGCCACTGGAGATCGACGCCGACCTGCGCCCCGAGGGACGGCAGGGCGCGCTGGTGCGGACCCTGCCGGCGTACGCCTCCTACTACGCGAAGTGGTCGGGCATCTGGGAGTCGCAGGCGCTGCTGCGCGCTGACGCCGTCGTCGGCGACCCGCAGGTGCGCGAGGCGTTCACTGAGATGATCGACCCGCTGCGCTACCCCGAGGGTGGGCTGAGCGAGGACGACATCATCGAGGTGCGCCGCATCAAGGGCCGTGTCGACCACGAGCGGCTGCCCCGCGGCGCCGACCCCAACACCCATCTCAAGCTCGGCCGTGGCGGGCTCGCCGACATCGAGTGGACCGTCCAGCTGCTGCAGATGCGGCATGCGTACGCCGTCCCGGGGCTGCGCACGCCGCGCACCGTCGAGGCGCTGCAGGCCGCCCGTGACGCCTCGTTGATCGAGGCCGACGACGCCGAGACGCTCATCGAGGCATGGCGGATGGTCAGCCGGGTCCGCAACGCGGTCACGCTCGCGCGCGGCCGCCCGGCGGACTCGCTGCCCGCAGGGCCCGTCGAGCAGCACGCCGTCGCGGCCATCCTCGGCTATCCGGCGGGCGCGACCGACGAGCTGGTCAACGACTACCTGCGGATGACCCGCCTCGCCCACGGTGTGGTCGAGCGCGTCTTCTGGGAGTAGCCCCCAGCTGCAGCCGGCCTAGAGGTTGTTGTCGTTGCGCGGCGGCAGCCAGCCCGGATTGCGCGGCGCCCGAGGCTGCGGCTGAGCCGGCGGCTCGTTGGTCGCCTCCTCGCCGGGCTGTCCACCCTGCGGGTTGAAAAGGTCCGTCCGCCGCTCCGGGAAGCCGTTGGAGGGCTGCTGAGCGTAGGGCCGGGGCGTCCAACGTCCGTTCTGCGGGCGCAGCTGGGTCGGACGCTGCGGACGCTGGCCCGGGTTCTGCGGGCGCTGGGAGAACATGCTGCCGATGCCCTCGCCCGCCGGCTGGTTCGCCTGCGGGCTGCCGGAGGCGGCCGGCTGACGCGTCGGGAGCGGCTGCAGCGGCTGGCGCGGCTGCTGGAGCAGGTCGGGCTCGTGACCGGAGAAGGACTGCCCCAGGGCCGGCCGCTGCGGCACCATCGCGTGGGCGCCGGAGTCGGAGGTCACCGGCCGCCGGTCCGGGGTCCACGGGTCTTCGAGATCGTCGTTGATGCCCGCGAACATGGTGGCGAAGCCGATCACGATCAGCATGCCGGCCGAGATCGCGAAGATCGGCATCGCCAGGTAGACCGGGTCGGCACCGCTGACGTGCCCGAGCTTGTCGTCGGGGGAGCTGTGGATCTCGAGAGCGAGCATGCCGGTGTAGTGCATGACGCACACGCCGATGCCCATGATGACGGCAGCGCCCACGCGCATCAGCCGCGTGGTGACGTTGAAGGCGAAGAAGAGCGCGAGCGCCGAGGCGACCAGCGCGATGACGACCGAGGCCACGACCACGGCCGGCTTCCAGACCATCTTGGCGCTCATGTCCATGGCGTACATGCCGGTGTAGTGCATCGCGCACACGCCGGCTCCGGTGACCAGGCCACCGACGATGTAGCCCGCGTTGCCCCGCATGGCGGTCGCGATCAGCATGCCGACCATCGCCGCGATGATCGCGACGGCGAGCGAGATGAGGGTGGTGCCGACGTCGAGGGCGTACGCCACGTGGCTGTCGAAGGCGAGCATGCCGATGAAGTGCATCGACCAGATCGCGCCGCCGCCGATCGAGGCGGCCGCTCCGAACAGCCAGAGCCAGGCGCCGGTGCCCGCACCGCGCCGGCGCGCGCGGGTCGCACAGGTCAGACCGACCCATGAGCCGAGTACGGAGATGATGAACGACATCCCGACCAGGGGTTGGCTGAACGCCCCGATCGTGACTTCTTCGATGCTTGTCACGCTGCTTTGACTTCCTCTCGTTCCTCGCCGGACGGGGTGTGGGGGATCGGCGAAGTAGATCTGGAAACATGCGTGGATGCCCCAAGGGGTATCCGAGATGCATCCATAGCGGGCAATGGTGTCGTTGTCGCGCAGGTCACAGTAGAGGAACAGGTCCCCCATTTCCATGTGGGGGGTAGGGTATCTCCGCTATGGCCGACGATGTATATGTGCTCGAGCTCGACGCGATGCAGCAGTCGGCGGTCGATCTGGGGGATCCGACCCGCCTCGTGTTCGACTACATGAGGCGTATCGGGGATGTTATCGACCGACTGCCTCCAGGGCCAGTGCGAGTTCTGCATATCGGCGGTGCCGCGATGACACTGGCGCGCTACGTACACGCCACCCGGCCACGCTCCTCGCAGATCGTGCTCGAGCCGTCGGTCGAGGTCATCGAGCGCGTACGCAGCGAGGCGCCGCTCCCGCCGCGCAGCGGCATCAAGGTGCGTCCCGTCGACGGGAAGAGCGGCATCGGCAGCGTACGCGACGGCTTCGCCGACCTGGTGATCCTCGACGCCTTCGACGGCGGTCGCACCCCGGACGAGCTCACCTCTGCCGCCTTCGTGGAGGCCGTACGCCGCGTGCTCGCCCCCTCCGGGGTCTTCGTCGCCAACCTCGTCGACCGGGCGCCGTTCCCTCAGGCGCGCGACTTCATCGCCGCGGCCCGCGACCTCGGCGACATGGTCGTCGGTGTCGAGCCGGCGACGATGAAGGGCCGCCGCGCCGGCAACCTGGTGATCGTCTGCGGCACGGTGCCGGACTCGCCGTTCGGGTCACCCTCGCCGATGGAGTACCGGATCTTCACCGACCGCGCCGTCGCCGACTCCTTCGGCGGCGGGACGCGCCGCTAGGGTGGCGTTCATGTCGATCGAGCTGGCCCGCACCCACCTGGACCGATTCGGACGCGGTGGAGACATCATCGAGTCGGTCGAGTCGAAGGCGACCGTCGAGCTCGCCGCGGTCGCTCTCGGGGTATCGCCGGCGGAGATCGCCAAGACCATCAGCCTCTACACCGAGGACCGGACCGCCGCGATCCTCATCGTCGCGGCCGGCGACGCCAAGATCGCGAACGCGAAGTTCAGGGCCCACTTCGGCACCAAGGCGCGGATGCTCGCCGCCGAGGACGTGGAGCCGATGACCGGCCACGCGATCGGTGGCGTCTGCCCGTTCGGCAACCCGGCGTCAGCCGAGGTGTGGCTCGACGCCTCGCTGAAGCGCTTCGACATGGTCTACCCGGCCGCGGGCAGTGCCAACACGACCATCGCACTCACCCTCGGCGACCTGGAGACGATCAGCGAGGCCCGGGGCTGGGTCGACGTCACCAGGCTTCCCGAGTAGGCAAGGACCGCAAAAGGGGGACGGCCCCGCCCTGCCGAAGCAGGAGCGGGGCCGCCTTGCTGAGTTGTCAGCGGGGCCAGAGTCAGACCGGGCGGACGTTCTCGGCCTGCGGGCCCTTCGGGCCCTGGGTGACGTCGAACTCGACGCGCTGGTTCTCGTCCAGGGTCTTGTAGCCCTGGGTCTGGATCGCGGAGAAGTGCACGAAGACGTCGTCGCCCCCGTTGTCCTGGGCGATGAAGCCGAAGCCCTTGTCGCCGTTGAACCACTTCACGGTTCCCTGAGTCATGAATCTAATCCTTGTGTACACAGGGCGACTCCGTGCCGCCCTTTGGGCGTTGAATCCACGAGTCCTGATTTCTGCTTCTGCGGAAGACCAAGTGCTGCACGAACGGTCACCGAGAGCAACCGCGAAGCGCGTGGGGACGCCTCCTTCAACGCAGACAAGCCTACATGCCATGAGCCGACTTCGGGCAACCCCGGTTTTTCGGCGTTTCAGCCGGCGTATCCGTTCGAATAGCAGGCCCGTGGAGGACCGCCCGGTTTGACAACCCCGAGCATCACATCGACAAGATCGGGGTACTGGTGGCCAATCGAGGAGATAGGGGTCCACGTGGACCAGCCATGGTGGCGCGAAGCCGTCGCATATCAGATCTACCCGCGTTCGTTCGCGGACTCGAACGGCGACGGGCTCGGTGACCTGCAGGGGATCACCGACCACCTGGACTACCTCGCCGCGCTGGGTGTCGACGCGATCTGGATCTGCCCCTTCTACACCTCACCGCAGAACGACCACGGCTACGACGTCGCCGACTACTGCGACGTCGACCCGATCTTCGGCACGCTGGCCGACGCCGATCATCTGATCGCGCGCGCCCACGAGCTCGCCCTGAAGGTCATCGTCGACCTGGTTCCCAACCACACCTCCTCGGCACACCCGTGGTTCGTGGAGGCTCGCGCGGCGGCACCTGGGTCACCGGCCAGGGACCGCTACATCTTCCGCGAGGGCCGCGGTGAGAACGGCGAGGAGCCGCCGACCAACTGGCGCTCGGTCTTCGGCGGTCCGGCATGGACGCGGATCGAGGACGGACAGTGGTATCTCCACCTCTTCGACGACGACCAGCCCGACCTCAACTGGCACAACCCCGAGGTGGTCGAGGAGTTCACCAGGATCCTCACCTTCTGGCTCGACCGGGGCGTGGACGGCTTCCGGGTCGACATCGCGCACGGGCTCTTCAAGGAGCTGCGCGACCAGGTCGTCCCCGAGGGGCTCGCGCCGACCTCCGACGCCGCGGTGATGTACGAACGCGGCGTCACCGACGCCCCGATGTGGGACAACCTGGCCGTCCACGAGATCTACCGCGCCTGGCGCAAGCTGATCGACTCCTTTGACGGCGACCGGATGATGGTCGCCGAGGCCTGGACCCCTGGCCCGGCGGAGCTGCGGCGCTACGTACGTGCCGACGAGTTCAACCAGGCGTTCAACTTCTCCTGGCTGCAGGCGCCCTGGTCGGCCGAGGCGTTCACCCAGGTCATCGGGTCGACGCTGAAGGCGCTCGGTCCTTCGCGGGCGGCGCCGACCTGGGTCTTGTCCAACCACGATGTCGTACGCCACCGCTCGCGTTATGGCGACGGACTGCAGGCGCTGCACCGGGCTCGCGCGGCGACGCTGACGATGCTGGCGCTCCCGGGGTCGGCGTACCTCTACCAGGGGGAGGAGCTGGGCCTGCCCCAGGTCTATCTGCCGCCGGAGTATCAGGAGGACCCGTGGTCGGAGACCGGTGAGGGTGGTCGTGACGGCTGCCGGGTGCCGCTGCCGTGGAGCGGGTTCGAGCCGCCCTTCGGATTCAGCCAGGTGCCTGACGAGGACCTGCCCACGCAGCCGTGGCTGCCACAGCCGGCCGAGTGGGTCGACCTCACCGTGGCTGCTCAGAACGGTGTCCGGGACTCCACGCTGGAGTTCTACCGGGCGGCGCTGTCGGCGCGACGGGCCTTCGCGCTCGGTGCCGACGAGGACGTGGAGATCCTGGACGCGCCCGAGGGTGTGGTCTCGTTCCGGCGCGGCGGGGTCGGCGGTTCCCCAGACACCAGGACCGACCTGATCGTCGTGCTCAACTGCGGCATGGAGCCGACGCCGCTTCCCGAGGGTGAGATCGTGATGTACAGCGGCGATCCGGTCGTGGGTGACCTGCCCACCGACGCAGCGGTCTGGATCATCGCCCCCGCGGTCGAGTGACCGGCGGCGGTCAGGGGAGCAGGGCGTCCGCGTCCGGGTCCTTGGCGAACAGGCCGTCGGCCTTCGAGAGGTCCGCGAGCCTCTGGATCGACGCGGCGTCGATCTCGGAGGTCCACTGCGGCGTGTTGAGCTCGGCGAGCACCGATCCGGCGATGTCGGTGTAGGTCGGCAGGATCTTCTTGACCTCGTCCGGGTGCTGCTGGGCGTGGTCGAGCGACTCGTTCATCGCACGGGTGAAGGCCGCGACGGTGTCGGCGTGGGAGTCGGCGTAGTCCGTCGAGGTGAAGTACTCCGCGACCGCGAGGCCCGGGTCGGCGGCGACGAAGTTGGAGCCGAGGTCGGTCATGCCGCCCTGGGTGCCAATGGTGAGGAACGGCTCGACGACCTGACCCGCGTCGACGTCGCCGTTCTCGATGGCCGGGCCGATCTCGGGGAAGGCCAGCTCGACGTACTCGATCTCGGTCGGGTCGCCGCCGTCCTGGCGGACGAGCTCGTTGGTGGTGGTCGTGTTGATGTTCTTGAGCGTGTTGACCGCGACCCTCTTGCCCTCCAGGTCTCTGGGGGAGGTGATGTCGCTGCCGGCCTTGACCAGGACACCGGCCATGTCGGCCGACGGGTCGTCGGTGGCGTTGACGCCGGCGGTGACGACCTTGACCGGGAGGTCCTGGGTCTGAGCCAGGAGCAGGGAGGTCGTGTTGGAGAAGCCGAACTGGTATCGACCAGTGGCCACGGCGGGGATGATCGCGGCACCGCCCTCGGCGAGCTCGAGGTCGACGTCGAGGCCCTCCGCCTTGAAGAACCCCTTCTCCACTCCCAGATAGATGGGGGCGACATCGACGATCGGGATCACGCCGACGGTGATCTCGGTGGCGCCGCCGGCCCCCTCATCGGTGGACTCGCCACCGCCGCAGGCGCCGAGCGCGAGCGGCATGGCGATACCGAGTGCAGCTGCCAGACCGCGGCGCGCGGTGCGGGCGGGGGAGCGACTCATCGGGATTCCTCGGGGGCTGTGGGGTAGCGACCGCGGCACAACCTAGTGGTGTGCCCGGGTGGCGGCCACGGAATCCGGAATTCAGTGCGCGGAATGACGCATGTGCTGGTGACAACGGCGGGAGCGGTGGGGTCCGTTGCGGAAGACCATGGCTCCGACGGCGATCGCGGCGAAGACCCACCACGGCACGCCCATCACGACCAGCCCGATCGCGACGAGCAGGAAGCAGGCGACCAGCGGGAACGCTCGCGGGCGACCCCGGCGCGGCCGGCGAGAGACCTGCGGCGGCTGCGGCGCGCTCTTCGGCAGATCGGTGAAGAGCATCTCCACGTCGGCGCGGACCTTCGCGGACCAGACCGCGTCGAGGCGCTCGTAGTAGTCGTCGTCGGTGAGCCGGCCTGTCGAGTAGTGCTCGGCGAGCCTCGCCGACGCCTCCTCCCGATCGGCCTCGCTCACCCGCAGGTTGTCGAGGTTGCTCATGTCATCTCCCTTGTGAAAGCTGCATCGACTGTCGGCGTAGTGTCCCGATATATCGCGAGGGTACGCCCGAAGAGATGCTGCCGCAAGGGACTTTGGTCGGGCTCAGCGGTCGGCTCGGGTGCTGGCTTCGGGGCTAGGTGAGCAGCAGTACGACCAGCAGGATCGCGGGAACCGTGGCCAGCGTGCTGACGAAGATGACGTCGCGGGCCAGCAGGGTGGCGCGGTTGTAGCGCTGCGCGACCACGAACACGTTCTGGGCGGTCGGCAGCACGGAGAGCACGGTCACGGCCAGCAGCGCCTCGGCGTCGAGGCCGAGCGCGAACCGCCCGATGAGGTACGCCGCCACCGGCTGCACGATCTGCTTGGTCGCGACCACGGCGGCCAGCTCGAGCGCCGGGACGCCGCGGCCGGGCAGCGGGCCGAGCCGCAGCGCGACGCCGTAGGCGATCAGCATGGACGGGACCGCCATCCCGGCCACCAGCTCCAGCGGGTCCGAGACCGCTGTGGGCAGGTCGAGATCGGTGACGGAGAGCGCCACCCCGATCAACGAGGCGACGGTGATCGGGTTGGTCAGCGGGCGGCGGATCACGTCCCAGAACGACAGCTTCGTGGTGCTCGCATCGGCGTCGAGCAGGACCAGTGCCAGCGGCTGGAGCACCAGCATCTGCAGCAGCAGCGTCGGCGCCACCAGGACCGGGTCGCCCAGGACGTACGCCGCGATCGGCAGGCCGAGGTTGCCGGCGTTCGCGTAGGAGCCGCACAGGACCGCGACCACCGTGTTGCCCAGGCCGCGGCGGCGCAGCGTCTCGACGGTGGCCACGAGCGTCGCGGCGACGAGCACTCCGCCGGCGACCGCGACCAGGTTGCCGGAGAGCACGAAGCCGAGGTCGCTGTCGTCCATGACCGTGATGAGCAGCGCCGGGCTGGCGACGTAGAACGCCACCGTCGAGAGCGTTTTCTGACCGCGCTCGTCCAGGATCCGGAGCTGCGCGAGCAGGGCGCCGAGGGCGATGAGGACGCTGATCGTGGCGAAGCCGGTGAAGACCCCTGCCACTAGATCTCGCGCCGCAGGTCGAGGAGTCCGCGGGCGGCGTGCTCGGTGACGATGCGCTCGGACTCGACGGCGTCGCGGGCGCGCAGGGCGATCACCAGGGCGCGGTGCTCGGCGTAGCGGTCGGCGCCGAACTCGTCGCCGGCGAGCAGGTGCGCCCGGGAGATCTCCCGCTGCCGTGACCTGCTCAGCGAGCGCGACTGCTCGAGGAGGCGTACGAGAACCGGGTTGTGGGCGGCGGCGTTGACCAGCTCGTTGAAGCGGCCGAGGACGTCGAGGAAGCGGTCGGCGTGCTTCTCGACCGGCTTGCCGTCGCGATGGCGTGCCCGGATCAGGATCACCAGGTCGTCGGCCTCGTCGAGCAGCCGGTCGAGCTCGTCGAGCTCGTCGTCGGTCGCGTGCCGGGCGGCGAACCGGGCGGCCAGGCCGCGCAGCGCGACCTCGACCTCGGCCAGGTCGTGGCTGGCGTCCTCCTCGATCCGGGCCACCAGCGTCGTACGCGGCCCCACCCGCTCCACGAGGCCGTCGAGCTCGAGCCGCCGGATCGCCTCGCGGACCGGGGTCGGGCTGACGCCGAGGCGCTCGGCCATGCCTCGCTCGGTCACCTTGGCGCCGGGCTCGAGCTCACCGGAGCCGATCTGGCTGCGTAAGGCCTGATAGACGCGCTCGGCCACCGTCGTGGTCTCCGGGGTGGTCTCGGGGGAGGAGATCGACATGGTCCTGATCCTAGGCCACTTTTCCAACAGTGCCACCTCTTGACTCTTTTGCTGTAGCAAAACTACTGTGAGCGCCGCCACAGCACGCAGAGTCCATGCCGGGACCATGCAGAGATCACGGAGGTCCGTCTCGTGAGCACCACCATCCCTACCGCCCCACCACGGCAGCTCGGGCCCCGCCGGATCACGCTCCTCGTCGCACTGGCGGTCTTCGCCCAGGAGTCGATGTGGAACTTCTACGACAGCCAGGTGCCGCCGTTGCTGCGCGACCACCTGGCCAGCGCCGCCCTCGTCGGCTTCGTCATGGGGATGGACAACCTGCTCGGCATCTTCATCCAGCCGTGGATGGCCAACCGGTCCGACCGAACGCGTACGCGCTGGGGCCGTCGGATGCCCTACCTCGCCGTCGGGATGCCGCTCGCGGCGCTGCTGTTCGTGACCCTGCCGCACACCGCGGACTCGCTGCCGCTGCTGATCGTCGTCATCGTCGCGTTCGCGCTGGTCTCGAACTCGTTCAAGCCGATCGGCGAGGCGCTGGTGCCCGACTTCATCGCCCCCGAGCGCCGCAGCCGGGCCAATGCCGCCGTCAAGATCGCCTCCAGCCTCACCGTGATCGTCGCGGCGGTGGTCAGCATCCTGCTGGTCGATGACCATCCGGCCCTCGCCTTCGCGGTGATCGCGCTGATCACCCTCGTCTCGGTCACCGTGCTGTGCCTCTCGATCCGCGACAGCTCCTCGCCCGGCTATCAGGCGGCGGTGGCCGAGGACGCCGCCGAGGATGCCGTCGCGGAGTCGACGTCGGTCGGCCAGGCGCGCATCCGCGACACCATCTGGGAGATCGTGCGCGACACCGACCGCAGCCGGCTGCTGCTGATCGTGGCGATCCTGGTCTTCGGCAGCGCCTGGGCCGGCTCGCGCGCACTGGTCACGCCCTACGGCATGGAGACCCTCGGGCTCTCGCGCGGCGACGCGGGCGGGATCACGCTGCCGAGCGGGGTCGCGTTCCTGCTCGCGGCCTATCCGACCGCGCTGTTCGCCGAGCGCTTCGGCCGGCTGCGCACCATGATCGCCGGGATGGCAATCTTCGCGGCCGCCATGCTCCTCGGCACCCTGGTGCAGACCCCGACCGGCACCGTGGTGGCGTTCTGCATCGGCGCCGCCGGTGCCTCGGCCTTCCTGGTCAACGCCGTCGTCGTGCTGTGGAACCTGGCGCCGTCGGCGCGGGTCTTCGGGACGTACGCCGCGCTCTATGCGGTGGGCTGGCAGAGCGGTGCCTTCCTCGGTCCGGCCCTGATCGGCGGGGCCGTCGACATCCTGGGCTGGCAGACGATGCTGCTCGACATCGCGGTCGTCGCGGCGGTCGCGGTCGCGATCGTGGTGCGGATCGACCGCCTCCAGCGGCGTGGCGACGTCGAGCGGGCGGTGTGAGCGCGGTGGCCCGGATCCTGATCACCACCGACTACCTGCGGCCCGGCGACGAGGTCGACGACCTTCTCCGCTCCCAGGGCCACGAGACCCGCTACCGGTCCGGGGATCTGGTCGCGGACCTCGCCGGGGTCGAAGGCGCTCTCGTCGGTCACGACCCGCTCACCGCGGAGCTCCTCGCGTCCGCGGACCGTCTCAGAGCGGTTGTACGCACCGGGGTCGGCTACGACGCGATCGATGTCGAAGCGGCCGCACGCGCAGGGATCACGGTCAGCAACCTGCCCGGGATCAACGCCAACGCGGTCGCCGAGTACACGATGGGGCTCCTCCTCGCCTCCTCCCGACGGCTGGTCGTGAGCGCGACCGGTGTCGCGGCCGGCGGCTGGCCACGCGAGGACGGCCGCGAGCTGCGTGGCTCCACCCTGGGCCTGATCGGCTATGGCGCCGCCGCCCGTGCGGTCGTGCCGCTGGCCCGGGCGTTCGGGATGAGGGTGCTGTGCACGACCGGCGTCGCCGAGGCCGAGCGGACCGACCCGGAGGTCCGGTTCGTCGAGCTGCCCGAGCTGTTGGCGGAAGCCGACTTCGTCTCGGTGCACACGGCGCTGACCCCACGGACGCGGGGGATGCTCGACGCGGGTGCGTTCGCGCTGATGAAGCCGGGGGCGGTGCTGGTCAACACCGCCCGCGGCGCGATCCTCGACGAGGACGCGCTCGTCTCCGCCGTACGTGAAGGCCGGATCGCCGGAGCCGCGCTCGACGTGGTCGCCGAGGAGCCGCTGCCGGCCGAGAGCCCGCTGCGCGGGGTGCCCGGCATCGTCGTCCACTCGCACCTGGCCGGGCAGACCGCCGAGGCCCGCCGGGCCGCCGGCCTCGAGGGAGCCCGCGAGCTCCTCGACGCGCTCGCGGGCTGCCCGAAACATGCTGTCAACGCCCACCTGATCGAGGAGAGAAACAACAGATGACCAGCGACAACGCTGACTCCGTCAGCATCTTGGTGCCCAGCGGGATGCTCGGCGCCGGGTTCCCGGAGGAGACGATCACCCGTGGGATCGCGCTGGGAGCGGACGTGATCGCCGTCGACGGCGGCTCCACCGACTCCGGTCCCTACTACCTGGGTGCCTCGAAGCCGAAGACCACAGCCGCCGCGGTCGCCCGCGACCTGCGGCTTCTGCTCCGGGCAGCGGCCGGGGCCGGGATCCCGCTCATCGTCGGCTCCTGCGGCACCAGCGGCACCGACGACGGCGTCGACTGGGTCGCTGGGATCGTCGACGGCCTGCTCGCCGAGGAGGGCCTGTCGATGAAGGTCGCCCGGATCTACAGCGAGCAGCGCGCCGCCGATCTGAAGGAGCCGCTGGAGGCCGGCCGGATCCACGCGCTGCCGCCGCTGGGCGACCTCGACGGCGCGACCCTCGAGGACTGCACCCACATCGTCGCGATGATGGGCCACGAGCCGATCGCCGAGGCCCTCTCGGCCGGGGCTCAGGTGGTCCTGGCCGGGCGGGCGACCGACACGGCCAACGCCGCTGCGTACGCCTTGCTGAAGGGGATGCCCGCCGGGCCGACCTGGCACGCGGCCAAGATCGTCGAGTGTGGCGGCCAGTGCACGACCAACCCGCGGATGGGCGGGGTCTTCGCGACCATCGACCGGACCGGGTTCACCATCGAGCCGCTCGACGAGAGTGCCGCGTGCACGCCGATCTCGGTGGCCGCCCACATGCTGTACGAGACGGCGAACCCGTATCTGATGCGGGAGCCTGACGGCACGCTGGACGTACGCGACGCCGTCTACACCGCGCTCGACGAGCGCCGGGTGCGCGTCGAGGGGTCGCGGTTCCATCACGCGGACCAGCACACGATCAAGCTCGAGGGCGCCCGGATCACCGGCTACGAGACTATGTCGTTCTCCGCGATCCGGGACCCGCTGATCCTGAAGGACATCGAGGGCTGGGCCTCGCTGATGCACCTCGTGTTCACCCAGCGCGTCGAGCAGACCCTCGGCCTGACCAGGGACGACTACGACTACGACCTGCGCCTCTACGGCTACAACGCGGTCCTCGGCGACCTCGACCCGTCCACCGAGCCGCCGCGCGAGGTCGGGGTGATGCTGCTCGTCCGGGCCGCCGACCAGGCCCTGGCCACCGCGGTCGCCAAGGTCGCCAACCCGCTGATGCTGCACCTGCCGGCCCAGGACATGGACTACCTGCCCAGCCTGGCGTTCCCCGGGTCGCCGGCCGAGGTCGAGCGGGGCGCTGCGTACGAGTTCGTGCTCAACCACGCCGTCGACAGCCTCACGCCGACCGCGATGTTCCGCACCGAGTTCAGCACCGAGATCGGAGAGAAGCACGATGCCTGAGACCACCCTGGGAGACCTCGCGACCGAGGTCCGCTCCAAGAACGCCGGACCGTTCTGGATCACGATGGAGCTGTTCATGCGCGACGCCGAGGGCTACCGGATCGCGGCCGACGAGACGTTCCTCGACGAGGAGGTCGTCGCCGGTCTCTACCGGGTCGATCCGGGGTCGGTCCAGATCTTCCGGATCCCGTCGCTCAACGTCGTCAAGATCTCGTACCCGCGCCCGGTCTCGCAGGGCTCGCTGCGCGACCGCGACACCCACGCGGGCCAGCACCACGTACCGCTCGCGCAGCTGGTGGTGCCCAGTTAGAGGTCGAGGTGGTCGCAGATCGCCTGCGCCCATCGCGCATAGCCCGCCGGCGAGGCGTGAAAGCCGTCGGCGGCGAAGAAGGACGGCTCCGCGGGACCGAGGTCGGCGGAGCTGACCCACTGGACCGACGTACGCCCGGCGCAGACCAGCCGCGCAGCCTCGTCGAGCGCCTTCCCGCGCTCGGCGAGGTAGCGCCGCAGGGTGCGGGGGAGTGACGGGAACGCGCCGAACTCCGGGATCCCGGGGAGGACGGTGTGCGCTGCGTGCTCCTGGAGGGTCTGGACGATCGCGGTCAGATCCCGCGTCCAGGCCTCGACCGAGCGGCGCGCGAGGATGTCGTTGACGCCCACCAAGAGCACGGCGAGGTCCCACTCGCCGGTGACCTTGGTGAGGATGCCGTGTCGGATCCGCTCGCTGGTCGCGCCGTACTTCCCGAGCGCCCGCCACTCGACCGGACGCTCGGTCTGCTTCGCGATCGCGCGCGCCATCGACCCGGCGAAGGCGAGGTCGTGGGTGGGTGCGCCGCGCCCCGAGGCTGACGAGTCTCCGATCACCATCAGCCGCAGCGGACTGGCTGCTTCATCTTCCGTCGGCGCCGGCACGAAACCCTTCGTCGGACCCTCCGGGCGAGGCTCCTTTCCGATGGTCCGATGGACGTACGCGGCCTGTGCGGCGACCAGTGGGAGCAGCAGTGGATTCATCGTCTCTCCCGGTGCGGTTCTGTCGTGACGTACGTGCTCTTCCGTCGTTCTACAGCGCGTGCTCCGGCGGGTCTCCGACGTCGGCTGAACGGCGGGCGAATGTCCCCGGAAGGTTTGACACAAGGGGTCCTCGCGTCGGTGAACGTTGAGGTACAAGACAAGGGAATCCAAGACACGCGACCCGACCTGCTGCGTGCCAGCCCTAGCATCACGCCCAGCTGTGAGCGCTCGACCACAACCCTCCCCTCACTCGAAGGAATGCGAAGCCATGTCCGACTTCATCAGCGGCATCTTCAACCGAAACAAGAACGAGCAGCCGAAGGCAGGGGAGGGCGAGTCGACCGACCTCTCCGCCCCCGGCTACGGCGAGACCCTGGCCGCCCCCGAGGCCAGCGCGTACGTCACCGAGGCGCCGGCTCCGCCGGTTGCCGAGCCGGTTGCCGAGCCGGTTGCCGAGCCGGTTGCCGAGCCGGTTGCCGAGCCGGTTGCCGAGCCGGTTGCCGAGCCGGTTGCCGAGCCGGTTGCCGA
>NZ_JBEORF010000031.1:36416-98424 GCF_040302125.1 Nocardioides sp. NPDC127514
ACGAGACCGTCATCGAGCCTCTCGCCGAGGCCCCCTCGGTCGACCCGCTCTCCGACCCCGAGCACGTCGTCACCGACACCGAGGAGGCTCCGGCCGCCGAGGTGGCCGAGCTTGCCGTCGAGACTGTTGAGATCAGTGGCGAGGTGGGCACCGACGTCGTCGGCGAGGTCGCCGTGACCGAGCCTGTCGAGGCCGTCGACGAGGTTCCGGCCGAGGCGGTCGAGACCGAGGGTACGTACGAGGCGGTCGAGACCGAGGGTACGTACGAGGCGCCGCTCGAGGGCGTCGACGCCGAAGCCCCCGTCGCCGAGACCACCGAGGAGGTCGAGGAGACCGCTGTCGAGGAGCCGGCCGAGGAGGCGCCGGTCGACGAGGCGTCGGTCGAGACCGAGGCCGTTGTCGACGCCGCCGACACCGAGGTGACGGACGCCGCGGACGAGGTCGTCACCGAGGAGGCCGCTGAGGTCACCGAGGCCGACGGGGTCGTGGTCGACGCCGAGGACGCCGTCGTGCCCGCTGACGCGATCGAGTCCGACGAGGCCGAAGAGACCGTGGTCGAGCCGGAGGGCGAGGCGCTCGCCGAGGAGGTCGCTGTCGAGGAGCCGACCGAGGTCGAGGACGTCGTCGTGACCGCGGACGAGGGTGAGGCGTCCGAGGTCGTGGCTGAGGAGACCGTCGGTGAGGCGGAGGACGAGCCGACCGATGTCGAGGCGGAGGAGACGGTCGAGTCGGCCGACGAGGTTGTCGACGAGGCTGCTGATGAGACTGCTGACGTGACGGAGTCGGTCGAGGCCGACGCGGAGATCGTCGACGTCGTCGAGGAAGAGGCGCCGGCTGAGGAGATCGCTGTCGACGCGGTCGCTGCTGAGGAGGCCCCGGTGGAGACCGAGGTCACCGAGGAGGTCGAGGCGGCCATCGAGCCGACCGACGTCGTCGAGGAGGCGCCGGTGGAGACCGAGGACGAGGTCGAGGAGGCCGAGGCGATCGTCGACGAGGCGCTGACCGACGACCCCACCGAGGCGCCCGCCGACGAGGTCACCGACACCGTGGCCGAGGAGACCGAGCCGGTCGAGGAGCCCGACGCGGCCGAGGAGACCGTGTCTGAGACTCCGGCCCCCGGCTTCGCGCCGGAGCCGGTGGTCGAGCCGGAGCCGACCGCCGACTCGACCCTGACCGGGGTACTGCGCGCCGCCCGTGCCGCCCGCGAGGAGCGCGGGAAGTCGACGGTGAGCGAGGGCCTCGTCGAGCGCCTGGTCCACCACATCGCGGCCAAGGTCGAGGGCGTACACGCCATCGACGACGAGGGCACCGTGGTCGACATCGCCGACGACGTCGCCACCATCACCGTGTCCTACGTGATCGAGTACGGCACCCCGGTCAAGGCCACCGCCGTCACCATCCGCACCCAGGTCATCGAGGCCGTCGAGGACTACTTCGACATCGACGTCGAGGCCGTCGACGTCAACGTGAGTGACTTCCACATCGCCTGATCGTCTCCGGACGGCATGAGAGAATGACCGAAAGCCTCGGAGCGCACCGCGCTCCGAGGCTTTCGTGTATGACGACCCTTCACACCGACCTCGACCTTCCCCGCCCCCTCACCGCGCGTCTCGCCCGGGCTGACGACCATGTCGCCCTTCGCCATCTCTGGCTGCTCTTCCGGCACGAGATGTCGGGCTACAGCTCCACCCTTCCGTTCGCCGACGGCACCTTTCGGTCCGAGTGGCTCGATGCTGCGCTTCGCTCCGAACCTGGGTGGTGCGCCTGGATTCTCACCGCGGGGGTTCATCCCATCGGGTTCGCTCTTGTTCGGGATGCCGACCAGCCTGTACGGATCTTGAACAGCTTCTTTGTCGTCGCTGGGGTTCGTCGGGGTGGAATCGGGCTTCAGTTTGCTCGGGCTGTTCTCTCTGAGTACCCGGGGGAGTGGGGTGTGGCTTATCAGGAGCGGAATCGTGCGGCTGGTGGGTTTTGGTCGCGGGTCACTGCGGGGTGTGATCGGTCGTGGTCTGAGACCGTGGGGGCTGGTGGGGTGGTGGATATGTGGATCTCGTTCTCTGTGGGTTCTGCCTGTTGATCTAGCCTTGGCGCCCGCTGGTCGGGCCGCTCCTTCCGCTGGTCGAGCCGCCGGAGCCGCTAGGCGGAGGCGTGTCGAGACCAACACGGTTCTCTTGCGCGGGAAACCTCGGTTGGGTGACTGTGTTTTCGTTTCGGGGTTCGCCGCCGACCCTTGATTTGAGTGTTTCTCGATCGTGCGCCGCGTCAAGGACGCCCTTCGGGCGCCGCTGCGCGGTGGCCTTCGGCCATCCTTGACTCGGCACCCGATCGAGAAAGATTTCGCCTGTATCGGGGCGGCGGCGAGAGAGTGGCGCGGAGTTCACGTTACTTGTTCGCTGACCGCGTAACACGGGTTTGAACTGCTTAAATAGGTCGCTTGATGATGCTCGTGCGCATATAATAAGACTCATGTACGAGACCATCGACCACCTCCTCGCTGGGCCGTCTCCTGGGGCGTCCGAGGCTGAGCTGGTCGACTGGATCGCGCGCCTTGAAGCCGTCAAGTGCACCGCCGAGGCCCTTCAGGCCGAAGCGGCGGTACGCCTGGATGAAGCTGTCCGGGAGCGCCAGGCCGAGGCCGGGGTGCCGGCCCGGAAGCTCGGCGAGGGCGTGGCCTCCCAGGTTGCGTTGGCGCGGCGGGTCTCGCCCGAGAAGGGCGCCAAGCTCCTCGGCCTCGGGAAGGTTCTGACTGCGGAGATGCCGCACACCTTCGCCTTGATGAAGGCTGGCCTGTTCTCGCAATGGCAGGCCACCATCCTGGCCCGCGAAACCGCCTGTCTCTCCCTCGAGGACCGCAGGGTCATCGACCACGAACTCTGTGCGACGGGGCCGAACAGTGAACCCGCTCGGGCGATGTCGATGGGGCTACGCCAGCTCGAGAACGCCGCTAAGAAACTCGCCATCACCCTCGACCAAGCCTCCGTCGTCGCCCGCGCCGCCAACGCCGTGAAAGACCGCCGCGTCAGCCTGCGTCCGGCACCCGACACGATGACCTGGCTCGGCGCGCTGTTGCCGGTCAAGGACGGCGTCGCCGTCTTCGCCGCCCTCGACCAAGCGGCCAAGACCGCTGCGGCTGCCGGGGACGAACGCACCCGGGGTCAGGTCATGGCCGACACGTTGGTCGACCGGATCACCGGCCGCGGCCAGGCCGATGGCAAACCGCGGATCGAGGTCAAGATCGTGATGTCCGCCGACTCCCTCACAGGCGACGCCGACCAGCCCGCCATGGTCGAGGGCTACGGACCCGTCCCCGCCGCCTGGGCCCGCGAAGCACTCAACGACGCGGACGTATTCGTGCGGCGGTTGTTCACCGACCCCGCCGGTCAACTGGTCGCGATGGAATCCCGCTCCAGGAAAGCACCCGACGGGTTGGCCGAGTTCATTGCGACTCGTGACGGTGGGATCTGCCGCACCAACGGGTGCGATGCTCCGATCCGGAACATCGACCACGTCGAACGCCACGCTGACGGCGGTGAAACGAGATCCGAGAACCTGCAAGGGCTCTGCGAACGATGCAATCAAGCCAAGGAAGCCCTCGGCTGGCGGGCCAGACCAGGGCCAGATGGCAGCATCATCACCACCACACCCACCGGGCACACCTACATCAGCCCGCCACCCGAGACCTGGGCACAACCCCCACCGACCTGGTCCCGAGCCGAGTTCGGACTGCGCGACGTACTCCTCGAACACACCCTCGCTGCCTGAGCCATGTCGCGCTCAGGCGAGGGGGAGGAGGTCGCGTTCGGCGAAGACCTTCTTGGCGGTGAAGGTGGCGTTCAGTGCGCGGGGGAAGCCGCAGTAGACCGCGGAGTGGAGGAATGCCTCGATGATCTGTTCAGGGGTCAGGCCGACGTTGAGGGCGGCGTTGATGTGGACCTCGAGCTGGGGCTCGCAGCCACCCAGGGCGGTGAGCATGCCGAGGGTGACGAGCTGTCGGTCCCGCGGCTCGAGGCCGGGGCGGGCGTAGATCTCGCCGAAGCCCCAGGCGACGACCTGGTGGCCGAGCTCCGGGGCGATGTCGGCCAGCGCGTCGATGACTCGAGCACCGGCCTCGCCGTCGATCGCGTCGAGGATCTCGCGTCCGTGGTCGTGGCGGGCGGCGCGGGAGATGGGGTCCTGGGAAGGGTTCTCGAGGGTCATGCCGCGCACGCTAGGAGTTGGAGCGCACTCGAAGTCAATGGACCGAAGCAGGCGTCAGGAGGCGTACGCGATCTGCTCCTGGATCTCGAAGCGGAGGCCATCTGCGGCGGCGATGTAGACGTCCTGGTCGACGAGGTTGCCGTGCATCCGCATGAGGCCGCGGGGGCTGGAGTAGCTGCGGCGGTCAGTGAGGCGCAGGGCTGGCTCGACCTCGAGCCCGCCGCAGGCGTCGCCGATCTGGCGCAGGAACATCAGCGACTCGTAGCAGGACTCGCCCACGGCGTTGAGGGAGGGCGCGTACTCGCCGAAGCGGCGGTAGTAGCGCTCGGCCAGGTCGGCCGACTCGGGGGTGGTGAGGCCGTCGAAGTAGGCGGCGGCCGCGAAGACGTTGGCGTTGGCGCCGGCGCCACCGGCGAGCAGGGTGTTCTCCTCGACCGCGGGGCTCAGCCGGGTCAACGACTGGCTCAGCCCGGCGGCGGCGAAGTGGCGGTTGAAGTGCACCGCGTCCTGTCCCATCAACAGCATGATCACCCCGTCCTGCTCGCCGCCCTCGAGGCCACGCAGCACACCGGCGAAGTCACGGGTCCCCAGCGGGACGTACGTCTCGCTCACGACCTCCGAGGGCGACCCGCGCAGCGCTGCCCGGGCCGTGGACCCGGTGACGCGCGGGAAGACGTAGTCGTTGCCGACCACCGCCCAGCGGGAGGCGCCGTGGTTGGCGCGCATCCACGCGGTCGCGGGGAGCAGCTGATTGACCGGGCGCTCGCCGATCATGAAGACCCCAGGAGTGTCGTCGCCGCCCTCGTGCATGGCGGCGAAGGCGTACAGCGCCCGGCCGCCGACGCGCGCGGTGATCGCCTGGCGTACGGCGGAGATGTGCCAGCCGGCGATGGCATCGACCCGGCCGAGCTCGACGAGCCGAGCGACCTCGGCGGCGACCTCGTGGGGAGGCCGACCCGCATCGATCGCGACCAGCTCGACCGGCCTTCCGGCGATCCCGCCGCCGGCGTTGAGCTCCTCGGCGGCGAGCTCGCCGCAGGCCAGGCAGCCTGGGCCGTAGATGCCGGTCGGGCCCTGCATCGGCACCACGAACGCGATCGAGAGAGCCCCCGGCGGACGCGGTGCGAGGCCCAGCAGGGCATGGGGCGCCGGGGTGAACGACGGCGGAGACATCGGCACCTGCTCCCAGACGAACCAGACCAGCTGAAGCGGACGGATGACTCACCATTGAGCCGATGGATGGTTAGGGTACGGGAGTCGGGCCCTCGGCGCAGCGGGCATCCAGCAGACATTCGTGGGAGGACGCCATGGAGGTGGCCGAGACGGCCGTCACGGATCTCGCCGTGCTGCTCGCCCAGGCACAGCGCCGGATCGAGCGAGCGCTCGCCGAGGCGTACGCCGAGTTCGACCTCACCGCGGAGCAGTGGCGCATCCTCAGCGTGCTGCTCGACGATCCGGGCCAGACGATGACGCGTCTCGCCGACGGCGCCGCGCTGCCGGCCGGCACGCTGACCAGGCACGTCGATCGCCTCGTCGAGCGCGGGCTCGTGCTGCGCAAGATCCATGCCGAGGACAAGCGCCGCGCCGTGGTCGCGCTCTCGCCGGTGGGCGCCTCGGCTGCCCGGGAGATCCGCGCCCGCCAGCAGACCGAGGCCGTCGCCAGGGTCGCCCGCGATCTGCGTACCGTGCTCGAGAAGCTGCCCTGAGCTCGGCCGACTGAAGGCGTTTCCATCTGGAAACAAATCGTCGCGGAGTCCGACACATCCGCGAAACAACCCGTCCCTAGATTCCTTCCATTCGAGAGCAATTGTCCGATGGAAGGACCCCCATCCCGTGCGTACGAAATTCTCGAGCCGCCTCCTCGCGGCCAGCTCGGTGCTCGCCCTGGGCATGACCGCGACCGCCTGCGGCGGCGCCAAGACCGGTGACACCGCGACCAGCGAGAGCTGCGTCGACACCAGCGGCGACACCATCAAGATCGGCTTCCTCAACTCCCTGTCGGGGACGATGGCCATCAGCGAGACGACCGTCTTCAAGTCCCTGTCCATGGCGGCCGAGGAGATCAACGCCGACGGCGGCGTGCTCGGCAAGAAGCTCGAGATCGTCAGCGAGGACGGCCAGTCCGAGCCGACCGTCTTCGCCGAGAAGGCGACCAAGCTGATCCAGGACGACTGCGTCGCGGCCGTCTTCGGTGGCTGGACCTCCAGCTCGCGCAAGGCGATGCTGCCGGTGTTCGAGGGCAACGACGCGCTGCTCTTCTACCCGGTGCAGTACGAGGGCCTGGAGTCCTCGCACAACATCTTCTACACCGGGGCGACCACCAACCAGCAGATCATCCCCGCTCTCGACTTCCTCAAGCAGGAGAAGAAGATCGAGTCGATCTTCCTGGTCGGCTCCGACTACGTCTTCCCGCGCACGGCGAACAAGATCATCAAGCAGTACGCAGACGCCAACGGCATCGAGGTCCTCGGCGAGGAGTACCAGCCCCTGGGCTCGACCGACTTCGGCACGGTCGTCGACAAGGTCAAGGCCGCCGGCGCGGACGCGGTCTTCAACACCCTCAACGGCGACTCCAACGTGGCCTTCTTCAAGGAGTACAAGGGGAAGGGCCTGACCGCCTCGGCGATGCCGGTGCTCTCGGTCTCGATCGCCGAGGAGGAGGTCCCGGGCGTCGGCGTGGGCAACCTCGAGGGGCAGTACACCGCCTGGAACTACTACCAGACCATCGACAGCCCGGCGAACCAGAAGTTCGTGACCGACTTCAAGGCGGCCAACGGCGCCAAGGCGGTCACCTCCGACCCGATGGAGGCGGCCTACACCTCGCTGCACCTGTGGAAGGGCATGGTCGAGAAGGCCGACTCCTTCGCGGTCGAGGACGTCATCGACGCCTCCGACGGCGTCACGTACGACGCGCCGGAGGGCACCGTCGAGGTGAACGGCGACAACCACCACATCGCCAAGACCGCGCTCATCGGCCAGGTGAACTCCGAGGGTCTGATCGACACGGTCTGGTCGAGCGACGAGCCGATCGAGCCGGACCCCTACCTGAAGTCCTACGACTGGTGGAAGAACTAGCCCGTTGGACGCGCTCCTCGCCCAGGTCTTCACCGGCATCTCCGCCGGTGCGGTCCTGCTCCTCATCGCCCTCGGCCTCACCCTGACCTTCGGTCAGATGGGTGTGATCAACATGGCTCACGGCGAGTTCATCATGGCCGGCGCGTACACCGCCTATGTCGTCTCGACCATCGTCGCCAGCACCGAGCTGAGTCTGCTGATCGCGCTCCCCGTGGGGTTCGTGATCGGCGGGCTGCTCGGGCTGGCGCTCGAGGCGAGCGTGCTGCGGTGGATGTACGCCCGTCCGCTGGACACGCTGCTGGTCACCTACGGCGTCGGCCTCGTCCTGCAGCAGGTCGCGCGTGACATCTTCGGGGCCCCGGCCAAAGAGGTGCCCGCGCCGAGCTGGCTGGACGGGTCGATCCCGATCCTGGGCTATGACTTCCCGCTGACCAGGCTCTTCATCATCGTCCTGGCCGCCGCGTGCGTGGCCGCGCTGCTGGCGGTGCTCCGATTCACCGCCCTCGGGCGGCAGATCCGGGCGACCGTCGGCAACCGCGACCTCGCCGAGACCATCGGCATCTCGACCCGCCGCACCGACCGGGCCACGTTCTTCATCGGGTCCGGCCTGGCCGGTGTCGCCGGAGTGGCGCTCACGCTGCTCGGGTCCACCGGCCCCAACCTCGGCACGTCCTACATCGTGCAGGCGTTCCTGGTGGTCGTGGTCGGCGGCATCGGGCACCTCAAGGGCACGATCGTCGCGGCTCTCGGGATCGGCCTGCTGCAGGCGTTCTTCGCCCACGCCCTGACCGGCTCGGTCGCGCAGGTGATCGTCTTCCTGGCGATCGTCGCGTTCCTGCAGCTGCGCCCGCAGGGCATCCTCTCGGTCCGGACCAGGAGCTTGGCATGAGACTCTCCAACCTCAGATGGGCCTATCCGTACGTCGGCTGGCTGCTGCTCGCGGTCGCCCTGCTCGTCCTCGCCCCCGCGGTCCTGTCCGACTTCCGCCTCGGCCTGCTCGCGAAGTACTGCTGCTACGCCATCGCGGCGGTCGGCATCGGTCTGGCGTGGGGCCGTGGCGGGATGCTGGTGCTCGGCCAGGGGCTCTACTTCGGGATCGGCGCCTACGCGATGGCGATGCACCTCAAGCTCGCCGACGCCGGCCCCGGCGGGGTGCCGGACTTCATGGCGCTCTACGGCGACGCCACGGTGCCGGGCTGGTGGGAGCCGCTGCGCAACGGCGGGCTCGCGCTGGTCGTCATCCTCGTCCTGCCGGCACTGGTGGCGGGCCTGCTGGGGCTCGCGGTCTTCAAGCGGCGGATCAAGGGGGCGTACTTCGCCATCCTGAGCCAGGCGCTCGCCGCCGCCTTCGCGATTCTGCTCGTCGGCCAGGTGAAGACCACCGGCGGCGCCAACGGGCTGAACAACTTCCAGGGCTTCTTCGGGTACGCCCTGTTCGATCCGGCCAACAAGCGGATGCTCTACTTCATCGCCGCCGGGATCCTGCTGGTCTCGATCCTGGTGATGGCCTGGCTCTACCGCACCCGCTTCGGTGAGCTGCTGGTCGCGGTGCGTGACGGCGAGGAGCGAGTCCGCTTCCTCGGCACTGACCCGGCCAACGTCAAGCTGGCGGCGTACGTCATCGCGGCCGTCCTCGCCTCCATCGGCGGCGCGCTCTTCGTGCCGATCGCCGGGATCGTCTCGCCCGACGACGTCGGCGTGGTCGCCTCCATCGGGCTGCTGGCCGGGGTCGCGCTGGGCGGGCGGGCATCGCTGCTCGGTCCGGCCGTCGGCGCGCTCCTGGTCGGGTACGCCGAGACCTCGCTCTCCGAGGCCTTCCCGGGGTCGTGGTCCTACTTCCAGGGAGCCCTGTTCGTGCTGGTCATCCTGCTGTTGCCCGGTGGGCTGGCACAGCTGCTGGGGCTGATGAGAGGTCTGGTCTCGCGCCGTACGGAGTCCACGTCGTCCGGGGAGCCGGAGACACGAGTGGCGGAGGAGGTCACGGCATGAGCACCGACACGCTGGAGGTCAACGATCTGCGGGTCGAGTTCGACGGTTTCGTGGCGATCGACGGGGTGTCCCTGACCCTGCAGCCGGGCCGGCTGCACTTCCTGATCGGCCCCAACGGCGCCGGGAAGACGACCCTCGTGGACGCCCTGACCGGCCTGGCGAGCGGAAGTGGTGAGGCGCGCTATCGCACACGCGATCTGCTCACGCTGGCATCGCACCGGATCACCCGGCTCGGGGTGGGACGTACGTTCCAGACCGCCACGGTCTTCGAGGAGCTCAGCGTGCTGCAGAACCTCGACATCGCCGCCGGTGTGCACCGGGCGCGGTGGCGGCTGATGCTGCCGCGGCGCGGGACACCCGAGCAGGTCGCCGAGGTGCTGGACACCGTGGGGCTCACGGAGCTGGCGGACCGGCCCGCGGGCGTGCTCTCGCACGGGCAGAAGCAGTGGCTGGAGATCGGCATGCTGCTGGTGCAGGACTCCTCGGTGATGTTGCTCGACGAGCCCGTCGCCGGGATGTCGGCCGAGGAGCGGGAGGAGACCGGTGAGCTGCTGCGCCGGATCAGCCCGGAGCGGACCGTCGTGGTCATCGAGCACGACATGGACTTCGTCCGACGCTTCGCCGACATCGTGACCGTGCTGCATGCGGGGAAGGTGATCGCCGAGGGCACTGCCGCCGACATCAGGGAGGACGCCGAAGTGCAGCGGGTCTATCTGGGCGACACGGTCGCCGCGGTCACCGAGACGACAGGGGAGGACGCCTGATGCTGAGGATCGAGTCGGTCACCGGCGGCTACGGCCGCACCACGGTGCTCCACGAGGTCAGCCTCGAGGTTCCGACCGGCGCCGCGGTGGCGCTGATGGGACACAACGGCGCCGGCAAGACGACCCTGCTCAAGGCGGCGGTCGGGCTGGTCCGGGCCAAGAGCGGCCGGGTGCTGCTCGACGGCGAGGACGTCACCGCGCTGCGACCGAGCGCACGGGTCAAGCGAGGTCTGGGCTACGTCCCGCAGGGCCAGCAGAGCTTCGGCGACATGACCGCGCTGGAGAACCTCCAGCTGGTCGGCGACCGGGCCGGGATCAGCGAGATGATCGACCTGTTCCCGGCGCTGAAGGACCTCCTCGGGCGACGCGCCGGGCTGCTCTCCGGCGGTCAGCGCCAGCAGCTCTCGATCGCGCGTACGCTGCTGACCAGGCCGCGGCTGCTCATCCTCGACGAGCCGACCGAGGGCATCCAGCCCAACGTCGTCGCCGAGATCGAGCGGGTGATCGCCGAGCTCACCGGTCGCGGCGACCTCACCGTGCTGCTCGTCGAGCAGCACGTCGGGTTCGCGCTGCGTACGGCCTCTGCCTACTACATCCTCGAGTCCGGCCGGATCACCGCGAGCGGTGACGGCGGCACCGAGGCGCACGATCACGTCCGATCCCAGCTGGCCGTCTAGGCCGGCCGTCCAGAGAGTTGGCGAGATGCATCTGACCCCGTCCGACACCGAGAAGCTGCTGCTGTCCGTAGCCGGGATGGTCGCTCGAGACCGGCTCGCCCGTGGGGTGCTCCTCAACTACCCCGAGTCCGTCGCCCTGATCTCCACCTGGGTGATCGAGCGGGCCCGGGAAGGCGCCCTGGTCTCCGACCTGATGACGCAGGGCCGCGCCGTGCTGACCCGCGAGCAGGTCATGCCCGACGTCGTCGACATGCTCGTCGAGGTACAGGTCGAGGCGACCTTCCCCGACGGCCGCAAGCTCGTCACCATCCACCAGCCCATCGCCTGAAGCGGAGATGTCCATGCAGTCCAGCGGTCCCGGAGCCGTACGCGTCGCCGACGGCACCATCCGGCTCAACACCGACCGGAGCGAGTCGGAGCGGCGTACGTTGGTCGTCCTCAACACCGGCGACCGACCGGTCCAGATCGGCTCCCACATCCACCTCGCCGAGGTGAACTCCGCCCTCGACTTCGACCGCGAGGCGGCCGAGGGGTTCCGGCTCGACATCCCCGCCGGCACCTCGCGCCGATTCGAACCGGGTGCGTCCCGGGAGGTCGCGATCGTGGCGCTCAAGGGTGCCCGGGTCGTGCCCGGCCTACAAATCAAGCACATCCAGGTGAAGGACGGTGAGTGAGCATGGTGGAGATCAGCAGGAGCGAGTACGCCGCGCTCTACGGCCCCACGACCGGCGACCAGGTGCGCCTCGGTGACACCGACCTGTGGATCGAGGTCGAGGACGACCTGACCGCCGGTGGCGAGGAGTCGGTCTTCGGCGGCGGCAAGTCGATCCGCGAGTCGATGAACCAGTCGACGGTGCCGCGGTCCGAGGGTGCCCTCGACACGGTGATCACCAACGCCCTCGTGCTCGACCACTGGGGCATCGTCCGTGCCGACGTCGGCATCCGCGGCGGAAGGATCGTCGCCCTGGGTCGCTCCGGCAACCCCGACGTCGCCGACGGCGTCCACCCCGACCTGGTGATCGGACCGGGCACCGACGTGGTCAGCGGCGAGGGGAAGATCCTCACCGCCGGGGCGATCGACGTCCATGTGCATCTCCTGTCGAGGTCCCAGATCGTCGAGGCGATCTCCACCGGGATCACCACCGTCGGCGGTGGCGGCACCGGCCCCTCGGAGGGCTCCAAGGCCACTACGGTCACCCCCGGACTGTGGCACCTGGAGACCATCCATCGCGCGCTCGACGACATGCCCGTCAACCTGCTGCTGATGGGCAAGGGCAACACCGTCTCCGCGGCCGGGCTCGCCGAGCAGGCGCTGGCCGGCGCCGCCGCCTACAAGGTCCACGAGGACTGGGGCTCGACCCCGGCCGCGATCGACGCTGCCCTCAAGGCCGCCGACGAACACGGCCTGCAGGTCGCGCTCCACTCGGACTCGCTCAACGAGGCGGGCTACCTGGAGTCGACGGTCTCCGCGATCGCCGGCCGTTCCATCCATGCCTTCCACGCCGAGGGCGCCGGGGGAGGGCACGCGCCCGACATCCTCTCGGTCGCCTCGCTGCCGTACGTAATCCCGGGCTCCACCAACCCGACCCTGCCGCACACCGTCAACACCGTCGCCGAGCACCTCGACATGCTCATGGTCTGCCACCACCTCAACCCGCGCGTGCCCGAGGACCTGGCCTTCGCCGAGTCGCGGATCCGGGCGACCACGATCGCCGCCGAGGACGTACTGCACGACCTCGGCGCGCTCTCGATCACCTCCTCCGACGCCCAGGCGATGGGCCGCATCGGCGAGGTCGTCTGCCGCACCTGGCAGGTCGCCCACGCGATGAAGGCCCGGCTCGGCTCGCTGGGTGGGAAGGCGGACAACATCAGAGCCAAGAGGTACGTCGCGAAATACACGATCAACCCCGCCATCGCGCATGGGATTGCCGCCGAGGTCGGCTCCGTGGAGCCCGGCAAGATGGCCGACCTGGTCCTGTGGGATCCGCGGTTCTTCGGCATCCGGCCCGAGGTCGTCATGAAGTCCGGCGCGCTGATCTGGGGTGCCCTCGGCGACCCTAACGCCTCCATCCCCACCCCGCAGCCGGTGCTCATGCGGCCGACGCTGGTGGGGCCGGGAGCGGACCACGCGGTCTCGTTCGTCGCGCCGGCCGCGCTGGAGGCCGGGCTGGCCGACCGTCTCGGCCTGCGCCGCCGTCTCGTCGGGATCTCGCCCACCCGCGAGATCGGCAAGGCCGACATGGTCAACAACTCCGCGACCCCCGAGATCCGGGTCGAGCCCGAGACGTTCCGCATCCACGTCGACGGCGAGCTGATCGAGCCCGCCCCCGCCACCGAGCTGCCGCTGACGCAGCTCTACTCGATGTTCTGAGCCCGATGTCCGACGATCTGCTCATGATGCTGCTCGCCGACGCCCGTCTCCCGGTCGCCGGCCACACCCAGTCGGGCCAGCTGGAGGCAGCCGTACGCTCCGGGCTCACCGCCGAGCAGGTGCCGGTCTTCATGCGGTCGCGCCTGGCCAGCGTCGTGCGGGTCGAGGCGGGCACGGCGGTGGTCGCGCTGCATCGGCTGCGCGCCGGTCTGCCGCTGGAGCCGGTCCACGACGCCTGGGCCGCCCGCACGCCCTCGGCCGCGATGCGCGACACCTCGTGCACCCTCGGTCGCGCGCTGTTACGGCTGGTCAGGCGCCTGTTCCCGGACTCGCCGCACGTCATGGAGGTGGCCGGGATCGGGCGGCCCTGCCGCCCCCTCGTCCTGGCCGCTGCGGCCGCCACCGGTGGCATCGCGCCGGCCTCGCTGGGCCGGCTGGTGGCGTACGACGACCTGCAGACCGTCGCCTCGGCATCCCTCAAGCTGCTGCCCCTCGACCCGCTCGACGCCACCTCGTGGGTGCACGAGCTGCTCCCCGAGGCCGAGCGGCTCGCCACGGAGGTCGCCCCGCTCACCGAGCCCCCAGACATCCCAGCGCCCAGTGCGCCCCAGCTAGACCTGTGGGCCCAGACCCACGCCGACACGACCAGGAGGTTGTTCAGTGCCTGAAACCGAGACGAAGAACGGGACGAAGAACGACAGGGGGCTGCGCATCGGCGTGTGCGGTCCGGTCGGGACCGGCAAGAGCTCGCTCATCGCGCTCCTGTGCCGGGAGCTGTCCGCCGATCTGGAGATCGGCGTGGTCACCAACGACATCTACACCGACGAGGACGCCCGCTTCCTGCGCTCCGCCGGTGTGCTCGACCCGGCCCGCATCCGGGCCGTCGAGACCGGCGCCTGCCCCCACACCGCGATCCGTGACGACGTCACCGCCAACCTGATCGCCGTCGAGGAGCTCGAGGAGGACTTCGCGCCGCTGGACGTGGTCCTCGTCGAGTCCGGCGGCGACAACCTCACCGCCACCTTCTCCCCGGCGCTGGTCGACACCCAGATCTTCCTGATCGACGTCGCCGGCGGTGGCGACGTCGCCCGCAAGGGCGGCCCCGGCATCGAGCGCGCCGACCTGCTCGTGGTCAACAAGACCGACCTCGCCCCGTACGTCGGTGTCGATCCGGTCGCGATGGTCTCCGACGCGGGGTCGGTCCGTGAGGGCCGTCCGGTCATCGCGCTCTCGCGCACCGATCCGGCCTCGGTGGAGGCGCTGGTGACGTGGGTGAGGTCCGAGCTGACCCGGCACCGCGGCGGCGCCCTGGTCCCGGCCGACCCGGGGCCGATGGCGCCCCACTTCCACGCCGACGGCACCAGCCACACCCATGACCATGAGCATGACCATCAGCACGCCTGAGCTCGCCACGGGCTCCCTGACCCGAGTGCGCGTCGGGGCGGTCGACGGCGGCCGGGTGCGCGTGGAGACCGACGTCACCGGACCCGCGACGGCTCCGGCGCTGCGTCCGATGCTGCTCGCCAGCGACGCTCGCTCGGCGCGGATCTCGCTGGTCCCCGACGGCGCGATGCTCCTCGCCGGCGACCAGGTCACGGTCGAGGTCGAGGTGGGGGAGGGCGCCAGCCTGACCCTGGTCGAGCCGACCGGGACGGTCGCCTACGACATGGACGGCGGCCACGCGTCCTGGACGGTCGCGATCACCCTCGCCGCCAACGCCGGCCTGGTCTGGGCGGGGGAGCCCTTCGTGGTCTCCGCCGGCGCCGACGTCACCCGCGACACCCGGGTCACCCTCGCTCCCACGGCGAGGCTCGCCCTGCGCGAGACCCTCGTCCTCGGCCGCCACGGCGAGCGCCCCGGCCGGGTGGCCACCACCTGGTCGGCCCATCAGGACGACGGGTGCCCGCTCCTGGTCGAGTCCCTCGACCTGGACGCGAGCTCGCTGGCGCCCGGACTCCTGGGCCCGCACCGCGTGCTCGCGTCGGTCACGGCGCTAGGCCGGGACGTACCGCCAGACGCCTGCCCCGACGGGCGGCTCGACCTGGAGCGCGGCGGCACCCTGTGGCGCCACCTGGCCGGCGAGACCCACGAGGTCCCGGCCGGCCCCTGGGAATGCGCCACGACTGGTTGATGTTTCAACGGCGTGACTGACATCGAGTTCGGCCTGGACACCTTCGGCGGGGTCACCCGCGACGCCGAGGGCAAGCCGCAGCACCACGCGCAGGTGATCCGGAACATCGTCGAGGAGGGCGTGCTCGCCGATCAGGTCGGCCTCGACTTCTTCGGTGTGGGCGAGCACCACCGCCGCGACTTCGCCGTCTCCAGCCCGGAGATGGTGCTCGCCGCGGTCGCCTCCCGCACCGAGCGACTGCGGCTCGGCTCCGCGGTGACAGTGCTCAGCTCCGACGACCCGGTGCGGGTCTTCGAGCGGTTCGCCACCCTCGACGCGGTCTCCCAGGGCCGCGCCGAGATCGTCGCCGGGCGCGGCTCGTTCACCGAGTCGTTCCCGCTGTTCGGCTTCGATCTCGCCGACTACGAGGAGCTCTTCGAGGAGCGGCTCGAGCTGCTCGCCGCCCTGCTCAAGGAGGAGAAGGTCACCTGGGAGGGCCGCACCCGCGCGGCACTCACCGACCAGGAGGTCTTCCCGCGCACTGAGAACGGCCTGACCGCTTGGGTCGGCGTCGGCGGCAGCCCGGAGTCGGTCGTACGCACGGCCCGCCATGGCTTCGGACTCTTCCTGGCGATCATCGGTGGTCCCGCCGACCGGTTCGCGCCCTACATCGACCTCTTCGAGCGCGCCCAGGACGAGTTCGGGGTGCAGCGCCAGCGCGTCGCTGTCCACTCGCCCGGGTTCGTCGCGGCGACCGACGAGCTGGCGCGCCAGACCGTCTACGAGGGCTGGCTCGCGATGCGCACCCAGATCGGTCGCGAGCGCGGCTGGCCGCCGCCGAGCCCCGGTGACTTCGAGCGCGAGATCGAGGGCGGATCCCTCTACGTCGGCTCGCCGGAGACGGTCGCCCGGAAGCTGGCCGGCACCATCAAGGTGCTCGGCGTCGACCGCTTCGACCTGAAGTACGACCAGGGCCAAGTGCGCCACGAGGACCTGATGGGCTCGATCGAGCTCTACGGCACCCAGGTCGTGCCGCTCGTCAAGGACATGCTGGGCTGACCTCGACGGTCTCGACGCGCGTCGCCACCACCTCGCCGGCATGCAGGACGGTCCGCGAGGTGGGCCCGGCGGCGATGGCGGCGGCCGGTGTCGGCACGTCGAGGACCAACAGGTCCGCCGGAGCGCCGACGACGATGCCGTACGCCTCCAGCCCGAGCGCCCGTGCGGCCGCGTCGGTGACCAGGTCGAGCGCGACGGCCAGGGTCTCATCGGTGCGGAAGCCGGACTGGTAGGCGACCTGGCGGGCGATCGCGAGCATGTCGCCGTCGCCGTAGGGCCACCAGGCGTCGCGGATGTTGTCGGACCCGGACCAGACCGTGGCCCCCTCCTCCCGCAGCGCGAGCACCGGCGGCATCGGCCCGGCCGGCCCGTTGGTGAGCACCGAGACACCCGCCTCGGCGAAGAGCCCACCGACCCGGCGGGCCTCCTCGAGCGGGATCGAGCCGAGGCCGTACGCGTGGCTGACGTTCACCTGTCCGCCCAGCCCCTCGGCGCGGGTGCGTTCGGCGATCAGCTCGTACTGACGGACCGCGGGAGCGCCGAGGTCGTGGAGGTGGATGTCGACGCCGGCGCCGTGCCGAGCCGCCAGACCGAAGACGACGTCGAGGTGGGCCTCGGCGTCGCCGTCGAAGCCGTCCGGGTCGAGCCCACCGACGAGGTCCGCGCCCGCGGCCAGCGCCTCGTCGAGGAGCTTCTCGGTGCCGGGCGAGGTGGTGATCCCGCTCTGCGGGAAGGCGACGATCTCGATGCGCAGCCGGTCGCGGAGCGCCTCGCGCACCTCCAGGACCGCCCCCAGCCCGGCCAGGCCGACGTCGGGGTCGATGTCCACATGCGTACGCACGGTCCCGGTGCCGAACGAGATCATCTGCTCCGCGAGCGCGCGAGCGCGGTCCACCACGGGCACGCCGACCTCGCCGCGCAGGATGTGCTCGGCCGCGACCCGCTCGCGGACGGTCGTACCCGGGCGGTGCGGCTGCCAGCCGGAGCCGACCAGCGTCTTGTCCAGATGGGCGTGACCGTTGACGAGGGCGGGCAGGAGGAGCGCGCCGCCGAGGTCCAGGTCTGCGCCGGCGGCCGACGCGGAGGCGGGCGAGATCGCCGAGATCCTCCCGTCGGCCACCGAGACGTCGACCCGGTGGCCGTCTGCCAGGGTGGCGTTGCGAAGTGTCCTGCTGCCGGTCATGAGGTGACCTCCATGCTCTGCGTACGAATGCTTCGTTGCTCGTGCACGAGCGCCCCCGACCGGATCGAGGTCAGGACCGAGGGCACCTGCAGCGCGACGAGGTGCGGTTCGTCGGTGTCCAGGACCACCAGGTCGGCGACGTCGCCCACGGCGGTGCCGTGCGGGGCTCGCCCGAGGATCCCGGCCGGGTGGTCGGTGATCGAGGAGACGAGCAGGTCCAGCATCGCAGGACCGACCAGCTGCCGGGTCAGCCCGGCGGTCCACGCTGCCTGGAGCAGGTTGCCGTTGCCATAGGGCGAGAAGGCGTTGTGCAGGTTGTTGTTCGAGACCGCGACCCGCACCCCGGCGGCGTCGGCACGCTCCAGCGGAGCCAGGCTGCGGCTGCCGGGCTCGCCGGCCCCGCCGAGATAGAGGTCGGTCGCCGGCATCACGACCAACGAGATCCCGGCCTCCGCCATCAAGGCGTACGCCACCTCCTGCTCGTCCACCGGCATCGCCGCCAGCTTGGTGACGTGCCCGAGGGTGACCTGTCCCTGCATGCCGAGGGCACGGGTGCGCTCGGCGACGGCCGCGACCATCGACCCGGACGGGTCGTCGTCGAAGTCGAGATGCAGGTCGACCGGGAGCCCGAACCGCTCGGCCAGGCCGAAGACGGTGTCGAGATGGGCCTCCTGGTCGTCGTCGACGTAGGGACAGCCGCCGACGACACCGCCGCCGTGCCGCAGCGCGGCGCTCATCAGCGCGGTCACCTCGCGGGAGAGCCCGTTCTGCGGGAAGACCGAGAGCTGCAGGTCGATCCGCTCGGCGTTCTCCTCGCGCAGCGCGATGTGCAGGTCGAGCATGTCGAGCCGGATGTCGGCGTCGACCTCGACGTGCGCCCGCGCGGCCACGACCCCGTGGCGCACCAGCGACTCCACGCCCCGCCGGGCGCCGACCTCGACGATCCCCGCGGGCTGGCTACGCCGCACCTCCTGCATCAGTGCGATCGCCGGGCCCACGCCCGGGCCGGTGGGCTCGAGCCCACCGGCGCCGAGCAGGTGGGCCTTGTCGAGGTGGACGTGGGCGTCGACGAAGGCGGGCATCACGACCGCCCCGGCGGCGTCCAGAACGGTCTCCGGCCCGATGGGGGACGGGCCGGAGACCGCCGAGACGCGGCCGCCGTCGATCCCGAGATCGACCAGCCCGGTGGACGTACGGGCCCCGAGAATGCGCGCGACCGGAGTGCTCAACGCTTGATCTCGGGGTCGATGTAGTCGTTGGTGACCAGCTCGTCGCCGGTGATCTCCGGGACGTCCTTGCCGCCGTCCTCGAGCACCGCGGTCATCGTCTCGATCACGCTGTCGACGCGCGCGATGTCGAAGCTGCCGTACGCGCCGTCCGGGCCGTTCGCGACGAGCCCCTCCTCGACCTGGACCTTCACTGAGTTCGCGTTGCCGCCGGGGGTGATCGGGGGACCGTCCTTGATGGCGTCGGCGATCTCGATCAGGGTGTCGTTGACCGGCTTCGGGTCCTTCAGGTAGTCGATCTCCGACTGCTGCAGCAGCGGCACCAGCTCCTCCAGGCACGGGCTCAGCGTCTCCTCGTCGTCCGCCCGGACCGCGTACGCCTGCTGGTAGACCTGGTAGCCGGCGTCGTCGAGCATCAGATGGGCGGTCGGCTTCGCCCACTCGGCGACGTCATGCTCCCAGCGGTAGGGCTCGTTGCTGACGTAGCCCTGCTGGAACAGCGCGCCGCCATCGGCGACGAACCGGCTCGGGCTGCCGTCGAAGGAGCCGTCGAGCTGCTTCTCGTCGATCAGGCCCTCGTGCACCAGGTAGTCGACCCAGCTGACGCCCTGGGCGTGCAGCACCGGCGCACCGGTCGCCTTCACGTCGTCCCAGGTCTTGACCTCGGGGAACTTGGCCGGGTCGAACATCACCATGAACGGCGACTTCTGCATCATCGTGAACACCCCGCGGGTGGGGAACTTCTCGTAGTCGCGGATCGCGATGTCGGTGGCGACCACGCCCAGGTCGATGGTGTCGTCGGTGTACATCTGCGCGGTCACCGGCTGGCCGCCGATGAACGGCCCGCCGAGCCGGATCTCCGCGGTGACGCCGGTGTCGCCGATCTCGCCGACGTAGGCGCCCTTGTCGACGTCGATCTCGCCGTCCGGCCCGATGAGGTTGTAGGCGGGGGAGCGCTCGGGGGTGGCGTACCAGTCGGTCTGGATGACCACGGTCGACGGGCAGGCGGCGGCGAGCGATCCCTTCGGGGCGTCGGGGTCGCCGATCGCCTCCTCGCTGCCACCGCAACCGGTGAGCGCGAGCGCGGCGAGGGCGGTGGTTGCGGTGATCCGGGTCCAACGGGCGTACGTCATGGGGTTCTCTCCAGTGTGGGGTCAGCGGCGAGGTGAACGGTGGGTCTCGACGGCGCGCAGGACGGCGCCGAAGAGAAGGAAGAGGGCGATCCCGACCAGGGAGGAGGCGGCCAGCGCGGCCATCATCAGGTCGGTGTCGAGGCTCTGCCGGTAGGTGTCGATCAGCCGGCCGATGCCGGGCTGTCCCTGGCGGAAGAAGAAGTCGGCGATGATCGAGCCGACCACGGCCATCCCGGCCGAGATCCGGAAGCCGGCCAGCGCGGCCGGGAGCGCCGCGGGCAGCTGCAGATGGATGAGCCGCTGCCACCGCGAGGCGCGGAAGAGCGAGAACTGGTCGTGCAGGTTGTCGTCGACCGAGGCGATGCCGAACATCGTGTTGGTGATGATCGGGAACAGCGAGTGCAGCACGCAGACGACCAGCCGCGAGGTGAACTCGTAGCCGAACCAGAACCCGAGCAGCGGCACCATCGCCAGGATCGGGATGGTCTGCAGGATCACCGCGTACGGATAGAACGACGCCTCCGCCCAGCGCGCCTGGCTCATCACGATCGCGAAGAAGACACCGATCGCCATCGCCAGCAGCAGACCGACCAGGGCGACCTTCGTGGTCGACCACAGCGCGGTGAAGATCTCGGTGCGGCCGGCCTGCTCCAGGAAGCCCGCCTCGAGCACCTCCCAGGGCGAGGGCAGCAGGAACTGGCGGCTGGGGGAGAGGAGCTGGGTGCTCACCAGCGTCCAGACACTGAGGACGACCACCAGGGTGAGGACGGGGGCGACCCAGCGTACGGTCCGGCTGCCGTGGCCGGGGTCGAAGCGGAGGAACGGGACCGTCGTCAGCGCGCGGGTCTCCGGCTTGGTCTCGACCAGCGTGGTCATGCCGCCTCCTCGGTGCTGCCGTGGGCGCCGGCGAGCGCGTCGGAGACCTGGCGGCACAGGTCGGCGTACTCGGTGCTGAAGCGCAGCCCCTCGGGTCGCGGCCGGGGCAGGTCGATGCGGAGGTCGGCGACGATCCGTCCCGGCTGGGAGGAGAAGACCAGCACCCGGTCGGAGAGGAAGACCGCCTCGGGGACCGAGTGGGTCACGAAGATCCCGGTGAACGGGTCGGTCGCCATCAGGGTGTCGAGCTGGCTGTTGAGGTCCTGGCGGGTGATCTCGTCGAGAGCTCCGAACGGCTCGTCGAAGAGGAACAGCTCCGGCCGCTGGACCAGCGAGCGGGCGATCGAGACCCGCATCCGCATCCCGCCCGAGAGCTGGGCCGGCCGATGGTCCGCGTACGCCGTCAGCCCGACGACCTCGAGCGCCGCGCGTGCCCGCTCCTCGGCCTCGGCCTTCTTGGTCCCGGCCAGCCGCAACGGGAGGAGCACGTTGCCCAGGGCTGTACGCCACGGCAGCAGCGTCGCGTCCTGGAAGACGTAGCCGATCTCGCCCTCTCCGCGCTCGACGCTGCCGCTGGTGGGCACGTCGAGGCCGGCGACCATGCGGAGCATCGTCGACTTGCCGCAGCCCGAGGGCCCGACGAAGGAGACGAACTCACCCGCGCGGATCTCGAAGCTCGCCTCGGCGAGCGCGGTGGTGCCGTTGGGGAACGACCTGGTGACGCTGTTGCCGGCCACCAGCACGGGCGGCTCCGTATACCGTTCGATCATTCTTGTATACAAACAGCGCACGGTTTCGTCCCCGTTTCAGACGACGGCCGGTCTGGTTACGCCGCGGTCAGGGTCGCTGGCGCTCCGCGCGAGCCACCAGCAGGTCGACGAGGAGGTCGGCGTCACGGGTGACATCGGCGCGCATCGAGGACTCGGCCCGCTCCTGGTCTCCGGCCAGGACCGCCTCGGCGATCTCCTGGTGGTGCTTCCACGACTGGCCCGAGCGCTCCTCGAGCTGCATCTCGAAGACCCAGCGCACCTGCATCCGCAGCGACCGGGTCATCTTGGCGAGCTCGTCGTTGCCGGAGGCGATCCCGATGGCGTCGTGGAACCGGGCGATCAGCTCCGGTAGCGCGGCGTAGTCGCCGGTGGCCGTCGCACGAGTGCCGAGCTCGAGCACCTCGGTGAGCTCCTCGCCCTGGTCGCCACCGCGGCGCCGGGCCGCCAGGCCGGCGGCCAGCACCTCGAGGTTCTCCCGGATCACCATGAGCTGGCGGGTCCGCTGCGCTGACGGGAACGCCACCGTCGCGCCCCGCCGCGGGACCGTGTCCACGAATCCCTCTTGCGCCAGCACGTGCAGCGCCTCGCGCGCGGGCACGCGGGAGACGCCGTACTCCGTGGCGAGCGCCTGCTCGCGCAGCCGGTCGCCGGGAGCCAGCTCGCCGGCCATGATCTTGCGACGGATGTCGCGAGCGACCACCTCGCGCAGAGGCTGCGGGGTGGACGGGTCCATCAGCCGATCCAGCTCGAGATCGGGTGGATCGCGAAGTAGACGGCGAACATGACCGCGACCAGCCACATCAGCGGGTGGACGGTCTTGGCCTTGCCGCGGACGATCTTGATGAGCACGAACGCCAGGAAGCCGGCGCCGGTGCCGACCGAGATCGAGTAGGTGAACGGCATCAGCGCGATCGTCAGGAACGCCGGGATGGCGATGTCAACGTCGGCCCAGTTGATGTCCTTGACCTGCTGCATCATCAGGAAGCCGACCAGCACCAGGGCGGGCACGGCCGCCTCCGACGGGATGATCTCGACGAGCGGGGAGAGGAACGTGGTGAGCAGGAAGAGCACACCGGTCACGACCGCCGCCAGACCGGTGCGGGCGCCCTCGCCGACGCCGGAGGCCGACTCGACGTAGGAGGTGTTGGACGAGACGCCACCGGCGCCACCTGCCGCGGCCGCCAGCGAGTCGACGACCAGGATCGAGCGCGTACGCGGCGGAGTGCCGTCCGCACGCAGCAGCCCCGCCTCGGAGCCGATCGCGGTCATCGTGCCCATGGTGTCGAAGAAGTCGGCGAGCATCAGCGTGAAGACCAGCAGCACCGCGGTCACGATGCCGACGTTCTCGAAGGAGCCGAGCAGGTTGAACTCGCCCAGCGTCGCGAACGAGGGCCAGTCGACGATCCTGTCCGGGAAGGCCGGCACGTTGAGCGCCCAGCCGGTCGGGTTCTCTGCGCTGCCCTTACCGATCCCGGCGATCGCCTCGACGACGATCGCGAGCACCGTGGTCGCCGCGATCGAGATCAGGATCGCGCCGCGTACCTTGCGCACCCACAGCGTGATCACCAGGGCCAGGCCGATCACGAAGACCAGCACCGGCCAGCCCGCGAGCTGCCCCGTCGGACCCAGCTGCACCGGAACGGTCGTGTTCGCGGCGTCGGGGATGCGGCGCACGACCCCGGCATCGACGAAGGCGATCAAAGCGATGAACAGACCGATGCCGACCGAGATCGCGGTCTTGAGCTCGCGCGGCACGGCGTGGAAGACGGCCTCGCGGAACCCGGTCAGCACCAGTACGAGGATCACCAGACCCTCGATCACCACCAGGCCCATCGCGTCGGCCCAGGTCATCTGGCTCGCGATCGAGAAAGCCACGAACGCGTTGAGCCCGAGCCCGGTCGCCAGCGCCAGCGGGTAGTTGGCCACGACGCCCATCAGGATCGTCATCACGCCCGCCACCAGCGCCGTACCCGCCGCGATCGCGGCCAGGTTGTCGCCGCCGTTGCCGCCGAGGAGGTCACCGTTGACGTCCTCCGCGAACCCGAGGATCAGCGGGTTCAGCGCGACGATGTAGGCCATCGTGAAGAACGTGACCACGCCACCGCGGACCTCGCGCCCGACGGTCGAGCCGCGGGCACTGATCTGGAAGAACCGGTCAAGAGCGTTGGTACGTTCCGGGGTCGAAGTGCTCACGCCCCGCATCTTCGCAGATGCGGGGCGCGGAGATGTCGTTGGTTGAGCCGTGAGCGCCAGCGAGCGTGTCGAAGCCAACACGGACGCTGACGCGGGTCAGTTGATCGTTCTCACGGGGCAGCGCGCAACGCCGGCCTTGGCGATACGTACGTCGGCGGTGACGAGGGTGAGGTCGTGGGACTCGGCGACCGCTACGTAGCCGGCGTCGTAGGTCGACAGGTTGCTGCGCAGCTCCCACATCCGGGGCAGGCACGGGCCGGTGGGTGCGGTGATCACCGTGATCGCCTGGAGCCAGTGCAGCGCTCGGTCAGCGTCCTGGTCGGTGAGCTTGCCGCCCAGGAGGAGTCCGCGAAAGACGCTGAGCACCTCGGTGCGCCAGACCTCCGGAACGACCCATTCGGGGTCCTCGGCGAGGATCTTGGTCGCCGCGTTCACCCGCGGGTCGGTGCCGGGGTCCGCGAAGAGGAGTGCGACCGCGGAGGCATCGGGGACGATCACGCAGCGCCCTCGGTGCGCTCGCCGCGCGCGGTGTCGCGGGCGGCGAGCACATCCTCGGTCGTGAACTTCGAATCGCCCCTGCTGGCGACCACACGGTCGATCAGGGCCTGGTTGTTGGCGAAGGAAGCCTCCCGGAGGACCACGTCACGCAGGTAGGAGTTCAGCGACTGGCCGCGGTCCTTCGCGCGCTGGGCCAGGACGTCGCGTACGTCATCTGGGATGTCGCGGATCTGCAGGTAGGCCATGCACTCATTATGAGTGCATTATGCATTCGTATCAAGTGTTCAGTCGGTGTGGTAGATCGGGCGGTCTGCCTCGGCGGTGCCCCATTCGCGGTTCGGCTCGGAGCCGACGTCGATGCGGACGGTGCCGCCGCGGGTCATCACCGACTCGGGCAGCCAGGACTGGGTGCGCGACGCTCCGTCGAGGCTGACGGACTGGACGTAGATGTTCTCGGCGCCGGCGCCGGGGGAGTCGATGGTGATGTCGACGCCGTTGCCGCGGTGGATCACCACCCGCTCGAAGACGGGACTGGAGAGCAGCATCTCGGCGCGGGCGGGGTCCTGCGGGTAGATGCCCATCGCGGAGAAGACGTACCACGCCGACATGGTGCCGAGGTCGTCGTTGCCGGGCAGGCCGCGGGGGCCGGTGCCATAGGCCAGGTCGGCCATGGCGCGGACCGTCTCCTGGGTCTTCCAGGGCGCGCCGAGCGCGTTGTACATCCACGGGACGTGGATGCCGGGCTCGTTGGTCGGGTCGTAGCGCAGCGCGTCGCCACCGGTGTACTGCCAGGAGCCGTCGGCCTTGTGGAAGAACGCGTCCAGCCGCTGGATCGCACGCTCCCGCCCACCGACGGCCTCCGCCAGCCGGGCGACGTCGTGCGGCACCATCCAGGTGTACGTCGCGCTGCTCCCTTGCGCGAAGCCGGTCTGCGTCGACGGCGTGAAGCCACCGACCCAGCTCCCGTCGGCGTTGCGGGCCTGCTGGTAGCCGCCCTCGGGCGTGGCGGCCGGGTTGAACGTGTGCTGCCACCAGCCGGCCCGATCCATCAGCGAGTCCGTCTGGGAGGCGGAGGCGCCGAGGCGGCGGCCCCAGTCGGCGAGCGCGTAGTCGGCGACGGAGTCCTCGAGGGTCTCCGCGGCGCCGCCCCAGCATCGGCAGGTGTCCTGGGGTGCGTACCCCTTGGCGAGATACTCGGCCAGGTTCGGTCGCTGGCCGATGCACTGCCCGGGGCAGCCGTAGCTGGACAGCCCGTCGGGGTGCGGCACCGTGGCCTGGCGGACCAGCGAGTCGTAGGCGCCCTGAGCGTCGAAGTTGCGCACCCCGAGCGCGTAGAAGCCGGCCAGCGTGGGCGCGCTCGGGTCGCCGGTCATCACGTGGGTCCAGCCGCTCAGGTGGACCCAGCGGTCCCAGACCCCACCGTGCTGGCGGGAGTAGGCGTGCAGGGAGCGGGCGAAGTCACCGGCCACGCGCGGCTCCAGGAGCGCGAGCAGCTGGGTGTGGGCGCGGTACTGGTCCCAGCCGGAGAAGTTGCCGTACTGCGCCTGCTGGCCGCGCTCGATCCGGTGGACCTCCTGGTCGCTGCCCCAGTAGGTGCCGGCCACGTCGGAGATCACGTTGGGCTGCAGGTAGGAGTGGTAGAGGCCGGTGTAGAAGGCGGTCTGCTCCTCGTCGGTGCCACCGGAGACCTCGATCGAGGAGAGCGCCCGGCGCCACTCGGCCTTGGCCTCCGAGGCGATGGAGGAGACGGTGTCGCGTCGCCCGATCTCGGCGGCGAGGTTGGCCTCGGCGGCGGACTGGCTGGTGTAGGAGATCCCGATCCGCATCCGCACGCTCTGGTCACGGCTCGGGTCGAACGAGACGTACCCGCCCGAGCCCTGTCCCTGGCGGGCGGCGCCGGTCTCGTAGCCCTCACCGCCCCGCGCCTCGGTCGAGCCCGGCTGGAGCTCGCCGTTGACCCAGGTGCCGTGGCCGGAGAAGCCGCGGTCGAACTGCGCGGTGAAGTAGAGCCGGTAGTAGGAGCGCTTGTTGCTCCCGCCGCCGTTGCCGCGCCGGCCGCAGAAGGCGCCGGTGAGCACCGAGCCGCTGACGGTCCGCTTCGCCTCGTCGATCCGCGTCACCGCCGTCTCGCTGCCGTTGAGCGAGTTGGAGGTGCGGAAGAGCAGGTTGGCCGGCTTGTCGGCCGGGAAGGTCAGGTCGCTGACCGAGGCTCGCGTGGTCACCGCGGTGTCGACCTCGGCGCCGTTGGCCAGGCCCAGCCGGTAGCGTCCCGGCTCGGCCAGCTCGTCGGCGTGGCTGAAGTTCGAGGCGTACGTCGCATCGGTCACGTCCGCGGTGGGCGAGCCGGTCATCTCGCCGGTGTGCGGGAAGATCGGCACGTCCCCGGCGGCGCCGGGATGGCAGCCCGCGCCGTTGACATGGGTCAGCGAGAAGCCGCGCAGCCGCGTGGTGTCGTAGGAGTAGCCGTTCGACGCGGCGGTGTTGGTCTGGTCGCCCGCCGTGGAGGTCGGGCTGAAGGAGAGCATCCCGAAGGGGCGTACGGCTCCGGGATAGGTGTTGCCGCCGTTCGACGACCCGATCAACGGGTCGACGAGCGCCACCGGATCACCGGCGGGCGGCGCGGCGGCCCGGGCCGCCGAGAACGGAGTGAACGCGCCGCCGAGCAGCGCAAGGGACAAGGCACACGTCGCGAGAACCCGCATGGCGGAGAACGATTCCAGAGGAACGTCCTCCGCCATGCGGGTTCAGGTGAGAGCGAGTTGAACTCAGGCGGTCCACTCGGGGTAGTCGGTGTAGCCGGCCTCGCCGCCGCCGTAGAAGGTCGACAGGTCGGGCTCGTTGAGGGGCAGGCTCTGCTCGAGACGCCGGGGCAGGTCCGGGTTGGCGATGAACGTACGCCCGAACGCGGCGGCGTCGATCAGGTCGGCCTCGAGGAGGCGGGCGGCCTTCTCGGGGGTGTAGGAGCCGGCGCCCACGATCGGGCCGGGGTGTGCGGTGCGCAGCTGCTTGCGGTAGTCGTCGGTCAGCGCCGGGCCGCCGGCCCAGTCGGGCTCCGACAGGTGCAGGAAGGCGATGCCGCGCTTGCCGATCTCGGTCGCCAGGTAAAGGCCCATCTCAGCGCCCTCGGGGTCCTCGAGGCCGTTGAACGAGCCGATCGGGGAGATCCGGATGCCGACGTGCTCGGCGTCCCACTCGTCGACGACCGCGTCCAGCACCTCCAGCGCCAGCCGGGCACGGTTCTCGAGGGAGCCGCCGTAGGAGTCGGTGCGCTCGTTGCTGCTCGCGCTGGAGAACTGGTGGAGCAGGTAGCCGTGGGCGGCGTGGATCTCGACGAGGTCGAAGCCGGCCTCGCGGGCGTTGCGCGTCGCGCGGCGGTAGTCGTCGATCACACCCGCGATCTCGGAGGTCTCCAGGGCGCGGGGCGTGGGGCAGCTGACCCGGGTCGGGGTGCCGTCCTCACCGCGTACGGTCGTGCGGTTGCGGTAGGGGAGCGCCGAGGCGCTGACCGGGAGGTCGCCGTCGTGGAAGGACTCGTGGGAGACCCGGCCGGTGTGCCACAGCTGTGCCGCGATCCGGCCGCCGGCCTCGTGGACGGTGTCGGTGACGTGTCGCCAGCCCTCGACCTGCTCGGCCGAGTAGATGCCCGGGGTGTCCATGTAGCCCTTGCCCTGCGGCGAGATCTGGGTGCCCTCGGACACGATCAGCCCTGCCGAGGCGCGCTGCCGGTAGTAGTCGGCCATCAGCGGGTTGGGTACGTCGCCGGGCCGGCTGGCACGCATCCGGGTCAGTGGCGCCATCAGGACGCGGTTGGGGAGGGTCGTCGAACCCAGGCTCAGCTGCGAGAAGAGTGAAGTCACGAGGTGCTCAACGTAAGCGGGCGCTCATATTGTTCCCGACGGCGTCGGAGTGGTCGAGCCGGCGATGACCAGAGCCCCCATGACGCCCGCGTTGTCGCCGAGTTCGCTGGGGACGACGTCAAGTGCGGCAGCGGTGTCGGGCTGGGTGAAGCGGTCGATCGAGTCCTTGATGCCGAGCACGAAGGACTCCGACTGGCGCATCGTGTCGCCCACGACGATCAGGGCCGGGTTGAGGTGGTTGCAGAGGTCGGCCAGCACCCGGCCGACCGCGCGGCCGGCGTCGTCGAGGATCCGGTTGACCCGGATGTCACCCTCCTGGGCGAGCTCGAGCAGGCGCTCGACGCTGAGCGTCTCGTCGTAGGCGGGCTGCAGCAGCTCGACCAGCCGGGACCCGCCGAAGGCCTTCTCCAGGCAGCCGCGGTTCCCGCAGCGGCAGATCGGCCCGTTGTCCTCGAAACGGACATGGCCGATCTCGCCGGCGATCCCGGTGATCCCGCGGTAGAGCTTGCCGGCGAGGACCAGGCCGGCGCCGATGCCGCTGGACGCCTTGACGTAGATGACGTCGTCGACGTCGCGCGCGGCGCCGTACTCGACCTCGGCGAGCGCGCCGAGGTTGGCGTCGTTCTCGATCTGGACGGGCAGGCCGATGCGGCGGGCGAGCTCCTCGCCGGGGGCCAGGTCCATCCAGTTCCCGAGGATGGGGGAGACGACGATGCCGCTGTGCGGGTCGACGGGGCCGGGGATCCCCATGCCGACGCCGAGGACGCGGTCCTTCTTGGGGTCGATGCCCACCTCGGCCAGGCACTCGCGCACGAGGGCGGCGGCACGGTCGATGGTCTCGACCGCGGAGTTGTCGACGTCGAGCCGGATCTCGTGGTCGATGAGCGGCTTCGCGGCGAGATCGGCGACCGCGACCCGGACGTGGCGATGGCCGATGTCGACGCCGATGAGCGTGCCGGGAGAGCCGCTGATGGTGAGGAGCGAGGGTGGTCGCCCACCGCCCCGGGCCAGTGCTGCGCCGGTGGTCTCGACGATCTGCTCGGAGGCGAGCAGCTCCTGGACGATGCTCGACACGGTGCTGCGGGAGAGTCCGGTGCGCTGGGCGAGCTCGGCGCGGCTGACCGGCGCCGACCGCCCCAGCAGGTCCAGAACCTGGGAACGGTTGGCGACGCGCAGCCGCGATTCCGGAGTGGTCATGGGCGTGACTGTAGGTGATTATGTCGATTTGCGACAGATCTCAGGTTGAAAACGTCCTGCGTTATGCGTTGACTGGACAGAACAGAGAGGCGTACGTTTGCCCGGCACGCGACCGCGAGTAACCCAGATCACACACCGACGTGGCGGTCGCGCAACCGGAGGATCAAAGATGAACGCAACGCGTAAGGCCCTGGCCGCCGGCCTGGCCGCCCTGAGCCTGCTGGCGGTCTCCGCCTGCGGCAGCGACAACGAGAGCGGCAGCACCGATGAGGTGGAGGTCTTCACCTGGTGGGCCGAGGGCAGTGAGAAGGCCGGGCTCGACGCCTTGGTCAAGGTGTTCGACGAGCAGAACCCCGACCTGAAGTTCGTCAACGGCGCCGTCGCCGGTGGTGCCGGCAGCGACGCCAAGAACGTGCTCCAGTCCCGCCTGCAGAACGGTGAGCCGCCGGCCACCTTCCAGGCGCACGCGGGTGCCGAGCTGACCGACTACATCAACGCCGGCCAGATCGAGGACCTCACCGACCTCTACGAGGAGAAGGGCTGGAACGAGCAGTTCCCGGAGGGTCTGCTCGAGCGCCTGACCCAGGACGGCGGCATCTACTCCGTCCCCTCGAACATCCACCGCGCCAACGTGCTCTGGGCCAACCCGGCCGTCCTGAAGAAGGCCGGCATCGACGCCAACAAGACGTACGACTCGCTCGACGCGTGGATCGCCGACCTGAAGACGATCAAGGCCAAGGGCATCATCCCGCTCTCGATCGCGACCGACTGGACCCAGGTCCACCTCCTCGAGACCGTGCTCCTCGCCGATCTGGGCGCCGAGGCGTACAACGGTCTGTGGGACGGCACGACCGACTGGGGCGGCAGCGAGGTCAAGGACGCTCTGGCTGACTACAACACGCTCCTCTCGCTGACCAACACCGACCGCCAGGGTCTCGACTGGCCGGACGCGACCCAGCTGGTCATCGACGGCGAGGCCGCGTTCAACGTCATGGGCGACTGGGCCGAGGCCGCCTTCCAGGAGCAGAAGAAGACGCTCGGCACCGACTACACCGCGGTCCCGGTCCCGGGCACCGACGGCGTCTTCGACTTCCTGGCCGACTCGTTCACCATGCCGGTGGACGGCCCCAACCCCGAGGGCACCGAGGCCTGGCTCGACACCATCGCCAGCGACGAGGGCCAGGTGGCCTTCAACAAGGCGAAGGGCTCGATCCCGGCCAGCACCACGGCCGACACCGCGGACTTCGGTGAGTACCAGCAGACCGCGATCAAGTCGTGGGGTGAGGACGAGATCGTGTCCTCGCTCGCCCACGGTGCCGCGACCTCGGTCAACTGGCTGACTGACATCACCGCCGCCGTCGCCAAGTTCGGCAGCAACAAGGACGTCGCCGAGCTCCAGGAGGGCCTCGCCGAGGCCGCCGAGGACAACAAGCCCGAGTGACCCCGGGCTCTCCCGAGCCTGACGAGATCATCTGGTCCGAGGGGTTGCGGCCGCACCAGCTGCCGTAGCCCCTCGGCCGCCCCTTGTGAAAGGACGGACACATGTCCTCCACGGTGCCCAGCGCCGTCAAGCGGCCACGACGGCCCAAGGGCCGCATCGGCGGCCACGGGTGGGTCGCACCCGTACTCCTGATCCTGCCGACCGTCATCGTCATCGGTGTCTTCGTCTACGGCCTGATCGGGTCCAACATCAACACATCCCTGCAGGACCGCCACAACATCGGGCCGTCCCAGGGTTTCGCCGGTCTGGACAACTATCGCGACCTGTTCGCCGACGACGACTTCATCTACTCGCTGCGCAACCTGCTGCTCTACACCGCGACGTTCCTCGTCGGCACCCTGTGCCTGGGGTTCCTGTGGGCGTGGCTGCTCGAGCGCAAGGCCCGCGGCGAGTCGCTGTTCCGGGCCATCTACCTGTTCCCGATGGCGGTCTCGTTCGTCGCCTCCGGTGTGGTCTGGCGCTGGCTGCTCAACAACGCCGAGGGTGACCGTGCCTCCGGCCTGAACCGGCTCTTCGACACCCTCCACCTCGACTTCCTGCAGAACCCGTGGTGGACCCACGAGCGGTGGGGCATCCTCGCGATCGCGGTCCCTGCGATCTGGCAGCTCAGCGGTTACGTGATGGCGCTCTTCCTGGCCGGCTTCCGTGGCATTCCCGAGGAGCTGCGCGAGGCGGCCCGGATGGACGGCGCCTCGGAGTGGCAGCTCTACCGCCACGTCATCTTCCCGCAGCTGAGCCCGGTCGCCCTCTCCGCGATCATCATCATCGGCCACATGTCGCTGAAGGTCTTCGACCTGATCATGGCCATCGCGGGCCAGACCAACTACACGACCCAGGTGCCGGCCACCCAGATGTGGATCGAGTTCACCCGCGGCGACTACGCCAAGTCGGCCGCCATCGGAACCATCCTGCTGGTGATCGTGGCCATCCTGATCGTTCCCTACCTCGTCTCGACCTACCGTCAGGAGCGCCGCCGATGACTACCGATGCCATCCCGGCAGCCGTCGCGAGCAAGATCCCGGGCGAGCGTTCGCGCGGGATCTGGCGCGCCGTCAAGTACGTCCTGCTGATCACCTTCGCGCTGATCGTCCTGCTCCCGGCGTACGTGCTGCTCGTCACCAGCTTCAAGGGTCTCGGCGACGCGACCCCCGCCAACGCCTGGAAGCTTCCCGAGTCCTGGGAGACGGCTGGCTGGTCGCGCGCCTGGGAGCAGCTCGGGCCGGCCCTGGGACGTACGTTCGCCATGGTCATCCCGGCCTCGATCATCTCCTCGGTGCTCGGCTCGATGAACGGGTTCGTGCTCTCGAAGTGGCGCTTCCCCGGCGCCGACGTGGTGTTCACGCTGATCCTGTTCGGGATGTTCATCCCCTACCAGGCCGTGATGGTGCCGCTGGTCCAGCTGATGAGCAACCTCGGCGTCCCCTCGGGCGTGCCGAGCCTGATCGTGCTGCACGTGGTCTACGGCCTGCCGATCACGACGCTGATCTTCCGCAACTACTACGCGGGGGTCCCGGTCGAGCTCGTCGAGGCCGCTCGGGTCGACGGCGCCGGCATGCTCCGGACGTACGCCTCGATCATCCTGCCGATCTCCGCGCCGGCGTTCGTGGTGGTGCTGATGTGGCAGTTCACCTCGGCCTGGAACGACTACCTGTTCGCGCTCTTCTTCTCCACCTCGCGCAACGGGCCGGTGACGATCGCGCTCAACTTCCTGGCCAGCGGTCAGCTCCAGGACTACTCAGCCAGCATGGCGGGCGCGCTGATCGCGTCCGTGCCGACCCTGATCATCTACATCCTGCTCGGTCGCTACTTCGTGGGCGGGCTGATGGCAGGCTCGGTCAAGGGATGATCGTCTGATGATCGACGCGGACGCCGAGTGCCGTCGGCTGGCCGGGTTCGCCCGGCCGTCGGCGGCCTCGCCGGCCGGCTTCTGGTGGCTGGACGAGTCGGGTCGCCCGGACCCGGCCGAGCCGGTGCACACCTGGATCACCGCCCGGATGACCCATGTCTTCGCCCTCGCCCACCTGCGCGGGGACGTCGACGACGCCGCCGCGCTCGCCGCTCACGGCGTCCGAGCCCTGTGCGGCGCCCTGCGCGACGACGAGCTCGGTGGCTGGTACGCCTCGGTCTCGGCCGAGGGCGAGCCGGTCGGCACCCTCAAGGAGGCCTACGCCCACGCCTTCGTGATCCTGGCCGCGAGCAGCGGCGTCGCGGCGGGTGTGCCCGGTGCGGACGCGCTGCTCGACGAGGCGCTCGGGGTGATGCAGCAGCACTTCCTCGACGACTCCGGCCGAGTGGTCGACAGCCTCGAGCGCGACCTCCGTTCGGGGGAGGCCTACCGGGGCGCCAACTCCAGCATGCACACCGTGGAGGCGTTCTTGGCCGCGGGTGACGTCACCGGCGACGCCACCTGGCACCAGCGCGCGCTCGCGATCGCCGAGCACCTGATCCACGATGTCGCCCGCGCCCACGGCTACGACCTGCCCGAGCACTTCGACCTCTCCTGGTCGCCGCTGCCGGACTACAACGCCGACCGCCCCGGCGACCCGTTCCGGCCCTACGGCTGTACGCCCGGGCATCTGCTGGAGTGGTCGCGACTGCTCCTGCACCTGGACGCGTCGCTCCCGGACGCGCCGTCGTGGCTGGTCGAGGATGCGCGGGCGCTCTTCGCGCGCGCGGTCGAGGTCGGCTGGGTCGACTCCGATGACGGGCCCGGCTTCGTCTACACGACCTCGTGGGACGGGACGCCGGTGACCCGGCTACGGCTGCACTGGGTGGCCGCGGAGGCGCTTGCCGCCGCCGGCGCCCTGCACACCCGCACCGGCGAGGCCGGCTATGACGAGTGGCGCCTGCGGTTCGAGGCGTACATCGAGGCACACCTGATCGACCGCGAGCTCGGCAGCTGGCACCACGAGCTGGACGAGCACAACCGACCCTCGCACGTGATCTGGCACGGCAAGCCGGACGTCTACCACGCCTATCAGGCGTTGCTGCTCGCCCGGATGCCGCTCGCCCCGGTGCTGTCGGTGCAGCTGCGCCGGTAGCCTCAGGCCGCCTGGAACGAGCGGCGGGAGAGGCCCAGGCCGTAGCCGTCCAGGGTCGTGGTGACCGGAGCCGTCGGGTCGGTGGCCGCGCCCAGGGTGACGAAGAGCGGGGTGAAGTGCTCGACGGTCGGGTGGGCGTACGGCATGCCGGGGGCCGCGGTGCGGAACCTGGCCAGCTCGGCGACGTCGCCGCGGTCCAGGGCCTCGGCCGCCCAGGCGTCGAAGTCGGAGGACCAGCCGGCGGGCTTGTTCTCGGTCATCGACTCGCGGGTGAGGTAAGGCAGCCCGTGGGTCATGTGGCCCGAGCCGACCACGAGCACACCCTCCTCGCGCAGCGGCCGGAGGCGCTCGCCGAGGGCGAGCAGCTTGTCGGGATCCTCGGTGGGCAGCGAGAGCTGCACGACCGGGATGTCGGCCGCCGGGTACATGATCTTCAGCGGCACCCAGGCGCCGTGGTCGAGGCCGCGGCGGGTGTGCTGGTGGGCCGTCTCGGCGTCGGGCATCAGCGCCGCGGTGGTGCGGGCGAGCTCGCTCGCGTCCGGGGTGTCGTAGCGCACCGAGTGGTAGATAGGGTCGAAGCCGCCGAAGTCGTAGACCAGCTCGTCGGGATGGGTGGCGCTGATCGAGAGCGGCGCCGACTCCCAGTGGGCGGAGATGACGAGAATGGCCTTCGGCCGGGGCAGCGACCGCGCCCAGGCGTGCAGCGGGTCGAGCCACTCCGGGCTCTGCAGCGGCAGCGGGCCACCGCCGTGGGACAGGTAGAGGCTCGGCAGCGGCCCGTCAGCGGGCGTCCAAATGCGATGTGGGTCGGCCGCCTCGCGTGCCTGGACCGTCCGTAGGTGCTGGGCGAACGGATGCGTCTGCGGGAGGCGGGCGTCCGCGGCGGCGGTCGTGCTCTCGGGTGCGGTGGTCATGGCGGTCTCCTGCGATTCGGCCCAATAGTTGTTGCTTGAACTAACTCTAGGCGACCGTTGTTTGTTCCACGCAACTTTCTGCGGCACACTCCCTGGCGTGGAGGGCAACTGGCTGTCGCCGGCGGAGCGGTCGGCATGGGTTCGCCTCATCGCCGTGCTCGAGCTGCTCCCGGGCGCTCTCGACTCCCAGCTGCGCCGCGATGCCGGGCTGACCCATTTCGACTACGGCGTGCTGGCCATGCTCTCCGAGGTGCCGGACCAGACCCTGCGGATGACCGAGCTGGCCGGATACACCAACTCGACGCTGCCGCGGCTCTCGAACGTGGTCAAGCGCCTGGTCGACCGCGGCCTCATCGAGCGCCACACCTGCCCGGGTGACCGCCGCGCGACCAACGTACGTCTCACCGAGGCGGGCCACAAGAAGATGGTCGCCTCCGCCCCTGGCCACGTGGACGCGGTGCGCGAGTACGTCTTCGACTCGCTGAGTCCCGAGCAGGTGGACCAGCTGGCCGAGATCGCCGGGACCATCCTCGACCGGCTGGATCCGACGGGAGCGAGAAGGCCGCCGATCGACCCGGATGCGGGTTAGGGACCCAGGGGAGGGGATGGCGCTCAAACGGTAGGTCGCGTTAGGTTACCCTAACCTTTGGTTGGTGGCTCGGCGCCGACCTGACCCGAGCGCAAACCTGAAGGAACCCCCGTGAACCGTCGTTTCCGTATGGGCCCACTCGCGGCCGCCGCCGCCCTTGCCGTCCTCACCCTCACCGCCTGTGGCGGCTCCACCGAAGCCTCCGACGACGCTGACGGTGCCGGCTCGGCCTTCGTCTACGAGGACGCCCGTGGCAAGACAGTCGAGATCGACGGCACGCCCGAGACGATCGTCGCCCAGGCCAGCGCCGCCGCGGCGCTGTGGGACAACGGCCTCGAGGTCGACGGCGTGTACGGCGACCTGCCCGATACGGAGAACTACCTCATCGGCAACCTCGACGTCTCCCAGACGAAGGTCCTGGGCAAGGCCTTCGGCGAGTTCAACGTCGAGGAGTACGCGGCGATGAACCCTGACCTGCTGATCGACATGACCTTCGACAAGAAGACGCTCTGGTACGCCGCCGAGGTGGAGAAGCAGGTGGAGAAGCTCGCGCCCACCATCGGGATGCCGTTGACCGGGCTCTCGGTGACCGAGCAGATCGAGGCGTTCAACAAGCTGGCGACGGACCTCGGCGCGAAGCCGGAGGTCGACGACGCCAAGGCCGAGTTCGAGGACGCCGTCGCACGGATCAAGGCAGCGGTGAAGAAGAACCCTGACCTCACCGTGCTGGCCGTGTCGAGCTACGGCGAAGAGATCTACTTCGCGAACGCACCCGAGCACCCCGACCTCGCCTACCTCGCCGAGCTCGGCGTGAAGTTCCCGAAGGTGACGCCCGACGAGCAGGGGATCTTCGAGCCGGTCAGCCTGGAGAACATCGGCAAGTACCACGCCGACCTGCTCCTGGTCGACGCCCGTGACACCGGCGGTCTCGCGGAGCTCGAGAAGAAGGACATCTTCAAGCGCCTGCCCGCCGTCGCCGGCGGTCAGCAGGACCTCTGGTACCCGGCCGCGCCCTACAGCTACCAGGCGTACGCGAAGATCTTCAGCGGCTACGCCGACCAGCTCGAGGCCGCCCAGGTCCTCGAGCAGGGCTGACGGGCACGACGTGCGTCTCAGTGACCTCGCCTCGGGCGAGGCCGTCACGGCGCGCGCGGACCACACCAGGGTGCAGGTCCCGCGTGGGCCTGCTCCCATCGCCCTCCGGGCGACCGCGGCGGTCGTCGACCTCGCCCTGGTGGCCCTGCCGCTGGTCGTCGGCGTGCTGGTCGTGCACTCGCTGCGCGACGCGAACGGCGGCGGCACCGTGGACCGGGTGGCCTTCGGCGGCTTCGCACTCGCCGTCGCGGCCGCCGTCCTCGTGTGGAACCGCGGGTTCGCCGAGGGCCGGCGGGGCGCCTCGACCGGCAAGACCTGGCTCGGGCTGATCGCCCGCGGCCCCGACGGCCGCCCGCTCGGCGTACGTCGCAGCCTGCTGTTCGCGCCGCGACAGGTCGTGCGCCGGATCACGGCCATGGACGAGGGCTTCGCCGAGATCGAGGTCGACCTCACCCCGGCGAAGCTGCGTCTGCGGCGAGTCACCGGCCTGCTCGCGCTGCTGGTGCTCCTGTCGGTCCTGGTCCTGGCGAGCGTCGCCGTCGGTTCCCGGCCGCTGAGCTTCGGTGAGATCTGGCACGGTCTCCTCCCGCCGTACGACACGACCCCCACCGAGGCCGACCTGATCGTCCGCGACCTGCGTACGCCGCGGACCCTCCTCGGCCTCGTCACCGGCATCGCGCTCGGCCTCGCCGGCGGGCTCATCCAGGGACACACCCGCAACCCGCTCGCTGACCCCGGAATCCTCGGCGTCAGCGCCGGTGCCGCGTGCGCGGTGGTTCTGGCGATCACGTTCCTGGGCGTGACGAGCCCGGTGGGCTACATCTGGTTCGCCCTCGCGGGTGCGCTGATCACCAGCCTCGCCGTCTTCGGGCTCTCCGCGGCCGGGAGCGGCAGCCCCTCACCGGTCTCCCTCGTCCTCGGCGGCGCTGCGGTGGCGGCCTTCCTCTCGGCCATCACCTCCGCCGTGGTGCTCCTCGACCAGACCACCCTCGACGCCTACCGCTTCTGGATCGTCGGCTCGGTCGCCGGCAGAGGACTCGAGATCCTGGTGCCGCTGCTGCCCTTCTTCGCCCTCGGCATCGTGCTCGCCATGATCAACGCCCCCGGGCTCAACGTCCTCAGCCTCGGCGAGGAGATCGCCCGCTCCCTCGGCACCAACGTCGCCCTGAACCGCACCCTGGGGATCACCGCGATCACCCTGCTCGCCGGCGCGGCCACCGCGGCCTGTGGGCCGATCGCGTTCATCGGCCTCGCCGTACCCCACATCGCGCGGGCGTTCACCGGGCCGGACTACCGGTGGCTGCTGCCGTGCTCCGCCCTGATCGGCGCCGTCATGCTCATCACCTGCGACATCCTCGGCCGGGTCGCCGCGCGCCCCGGCGAGCTCCAGGTCGGCATCGTCCTCGCTCTGGTCGGCTCGCCGTTCTTCATCGCTCTCGTACGCCGCCGGAAGCTGGTGACACTGTGACGACGACGCTCGTACCCGGCCGTCCGCGCTTCGGGTGGGGGCCGGTGACGATGGTCTGGCGCCCCCGCCTGGTCGCGGTCAACGTCGGCCTCCTCGTGCTGGTCTTCCTGCTGGTGTGCCTCAACGTCGGCCAGGGCGACTACCCGATCAGCGTCCCCGACACGGCCAAGGCGATCCTCGGCGGTGGCAACGAGGCCGAGCGCTTCATCGTCTGGGACCTGCGCCTGCCGCGGTCGGTAGTCGGCCTCCTCGTGGGCGCCGGCTTCGCGATGTCGGGGGCGATCTGGCAGTCGATCACCCGCAACCCGCTGGCCAGCCCGGACCTGCTCGGCATCACCGCCGGCGCCAGCGCCGGGGCGGTCGCGGTGATCGTCTTCGGCGGCGCCGCCTTCCTGGGCACCACCATCGGGGTGCCGGCGGCGGCCATGGCGGGCGGTCTGCTGACCGGGGTCGTGATCTACCTGCTCGCCTGGCGACGGGGGATCGAGGGCTTCCGGCTGGTCCTGATCGGGGTGGCCGTCAATGGCATCCTGCTCGCACTGACCAACTGGATGCTCGTCATCGGCGAGATCTGGGACGCCCAGGAGGCGACCGTCTGGCTCAACGGGTCGCTCAACGGCAGGGGCTGGGACGACGCCGCGCCCGCCGCCATCGCGGTCGGGGTCATCGGCACGGTCGCCCTGGCCTCGACCTTCCAGCTCTCCGCGCTCAAGCTGGGCGACGACACCGCCCGCGCGCTCGGCGTACGGGTGCAGCTCAGCCAGTCGGTCCTGCTGATCGCCTCGGTCCTGCTCGCCGCCATGTGCGTCACCGCGGCTGGACCGATCGGGTTCATCGCCTTCGTCGCACCCCAGGTCGCGCTCCGCATCGCCCGCACCCCGGGGCCGCCGCTGATCGCCTCGGCGCTCACCGGCGCCGCCCTGGTGGTGGGCAGCGACTACGTCGCGCGCGTGCTCCTGCCCGTCGAGCTCCCGGTCGGGATCGTCACCACCGCCATCGGAGGCCCCTTCCTGATGTATCTGATCATCCGTACCAACCGGAGGTTGTCGCGATGAGCGAGCACCAGATCACCGCTGAGGACCTGGTCCTCGCCTACGGCGACCGGGTCGTCGCCGACGGTCTCACCACCGAGATCCCGTCCGGCAAGGTCACCACGATCATCGGCCCCAACGGCTGCGGCAAGTCGACCTTCCTGCGGGCCGTCGCGCGGCTGCTCAAGCCGCGCTCCGGGCAGGTGCTGCTCGACGGCAAGGCGATCACCTCGATGCGTACCCGTGAGGTGGCGAAGGTGCTCGGCATGCTGCCGCAGTCGCCCACCGCGCCCGAAGGCCTCACCGTCGCCGACCTGGTGGCCAAGGGGCGTCACCCGCACCAGTCGTGGCTGCGCCAGTGGTCCAGCGACGACGAGACCGAGGTCGACGCGGCGCTACGGCTGACCGGGATGCAGGAGCTCGCCGCCCGCCCCGTGGACGAGCTCTCCGGCGGGCAGCGCCAGCGGGCGTGGATCTCGATGGCGCTGGCGCAGGAGACGGACATCCTGCTGCTCGACGAGCCGACCACGTACCTCGATCTCGCTCACCAGGTCGAGGTGCTCGACCTCGTGGACAAGCTCCACGCCGACCTGCAGCGCACCGTCGTCATGGTCCTCCACGACCTCAACCTGGCGGTCCGCTACAGCGATCACCTGATCGTCATGCGCGAGGGACGCATCGTCACCTCCGGCGCGCCCGACGAGCTCATCACCGCCGAGCTGCTCCGCGACGTCTTCGGACTCGACAGCCAGGTGCTCGTCGACCCGGTCTCGGGCCGCCCGATGATCGTCCCGATCGGCGTGCGCCGCTCCGCGCCCATCGTCCAGCACTGAACGTGCCCCGGAAGACCGGGGAACGCCATGATGAAAGGAAACCACGTGCGCAAGCACCTGTCCGGCGTCGCTGCCATGCTCGCCGCCGCCCTCGTCCTCACCGCCTGCGGCGGCAGCTCCTCGGGAGAGGAGGCGGCCGCCGAGACGCGCGAGGTCAAGCACGCCAAGGGCGTGGCCGAGGTGCCCGTGGCCCCGAAGCGGGTCGTGGTCCTGGACACCGGAGAGCTCGACGACGCGCTCGCGCTCGGCGTGAAGCCCGTCGGTGCCGTACGCGTCGACGTGGCCACCGACTTCCTCAGCTACCTCGGCGACCAGACCGAGGGGATCGAGGAGGTGGGCACCATCTCCGAGCCCAACCTCGAGAAGATCGCGGCCCTCGACCCCGACCTCATCCTGTCCAGCACGGTCCGCCACGAGGCGATCTACGACCAGCTGAACGCGATCGCCCCGACCGTCCTCGCGCCCGACCTCGGCGACACCTGGAAGGACAACTTCCTGCTGTACGCCGACGCGCTCAACAAGACCGACGAGGCCGAGAAGATGCTCGCCGACTTCGAGAGCGACGCCGCCGCGCTCGGCAAGACCGTCGGCACCGGCAAGACCCTGTCGATCGTCCGGTTCCTCCCCGGCCAGATCCGGCTCTACTCCGACAAGTCCTTCTCCGGCGTCATCCTCGACGACATGGGCCTGACCGTCCCGGAGCAGGCGGTGGGCGAGGACACCTACCTCGAGATCTCGCCCGAGCAGGTCACCACCGCCCAGGCCGACCACCTCTACGTCAGCACGTACGGCCCGGAGGGCGACACCGACAAGGCCAAGGTCCTCGGCGGACCGCTGTGGCAGCGGATCCCGGCGGTCGAGTCCGGTCACGTCCACGACATCAACGACGACCTGCTCAGCGGCATCGGCATCCAGGCCGCCCAGCAGATCCTCGCCCAGTTCGAGAAGGAGCTCGGCTGAGCTGACCGCGCGGACGCCGGTATCGAGTCGCACCGAGCTGCGCTCCATACTGGCGTCCATGCGGTTCGACGAACGCTATATCGCCCGGGTCACGCTCGATCCGCGCCATGACACCGGTCGATATCCGTTCACCCTGCCGGTCGTCCGCGAGCTGGCCGGCGGGGATGGGATCGACTTCGACGAACGGGTGACATTCCTGGTCGGCGACAACGGCACCGGAAAGTCGACGATCATCGAGGCGATCGCGGTCGCGTCCGGGTTCAACGCCGAGGGCGGCTCCACCTCCTTCCGGTTCGCCACCCGCGCGACCGAGTCGTCGCTCGCCGACTACCTCGTGATCGAGCGCGGGCTCAAGCGGCCGCGCAACGGCTACTTCCTGCGCGCGGAGTCCTTCTACAACGTTGCCACCGAGATCGAGCGCCTCGACCTGGACACCTCCGACGCCTACGGCGGGGTCTCGCTGCACGAGCGCTCCCACGGGGAGTCGTTCCTCGACCTGGTGATGCACCGATTCGGGCCCGGCGGGCTCTACATCCTCGACGAACCCGAGGCGGCGCTCTCGGTCAAGGGCTGCCTGGCACTGGTCGCGCGCATCATCGAGCTTGCGGACGCGAGATCTCAGTTCATCATCGCCACGCACTCCCCGGTCCTGCTCTCGGTGCCGGGGGCCCGGATCCTGCAGTTCGACGAGGACGGGCGTATCGGGCAGGTCGCCTACGACGACGCCGAACCGGTCAACCTGACTCGGCGGTTTCTGGCGGACCCGGGGCGGTATCTGCGGTACGTCCTCGAGGACTAGGTCTCTGGGGTCCTGTGTCTGAGTTCCAGCGTGGGTGGGGCCAATACCGGGATTGGGTTGGGAGATTTAGAAGCAGGGTGTCTGGGTTGGGTGACATTTACCTGTCTTGCGGGCTTCCAGCAGCGGTCCGGCCTGGGTTTGGGATACCTGTCCCTGATTGCGTTTGTCCGCTTTTCCCGTGGCTTGGCTTGGTCTTGTGTGGTAGGCTCGGCGCAGGCGTAAACGTGAAGGCCGACCACCTCGAAAGAGGCGTGCCCCATCCATCCGAGACACAACGGGTGTGGGGTAATCCAGGGGAACCAGGGGCGTGCACGCTGAGCTGCGAGGGTAAGTAATAGCCCGTACTCCGGGCCTCCGAGACCAGCGAACCAACCGGGATTCTGCACGGGCAGAAACCCTTGAGTTCGTACGTCGGGAGGTGACCGGTTCGATGACCACGCTGCAGCAACCTCAGCACCCTGTGCTGGGGGCGGTGGTCGCGGTCACTGCCTCGCTCGAGGCGGTTGCTCAGGCGAACCCCTCGTTCATGATCACCGACCAGAAGGCCGCTACCTTGCTCGAAATCGCCCGGGCGAAAGCCCAGCTGGCCGAGCTCGAGCTGCGGGTGCTCGCCACCGCTGACGACGTGGCCGCCGAGTCCGCGGCCCGGGATGTCGCGGCGTGGCTACATCACCACACCCACCAACGCCCCGAGACCCTCCGCGCCGACCTCCGGCTCGCTGAGGCCCTGGACCGCTCATATGGGCTGGTGGCGGCCGCCATGCGGGCCGGTGCCTGCAACCCGGCCCAGGCCCACGTGATCGTGAACGCTCTCGACGAACTGCCGGTCGATCTCGACCCAGAGGTCCGGATCAAGGCCGAAGAGGCCCTGGTCGCCTATGCGACCCGGTTCGACCCCACCCAGCTGCGTCGTCTGGGGCGCCGGATCCTGGAGGTGATCGCGCCTGAGATCGCTGAGGCGGAAGAGGCGAAACGGCTGGCGGCCGAGGAGGCCCACGCGCGGAAGAAGACCCGCCTGGCGATGCGGCGCCTCGGGGATGGCACCACCCGGATCTCGGCGGTGGTCCCGGATGCGACCGCGGACCGGCTGGCCACCAACTTGGAGGCGTTCGCCTCACCCCGCCGCGATGACGGCACCCGCACCGAGACCGGCGAGTACCTGCCCTACGACCGCCGCCTCGGACGGGCGTTCTGTCAGCTGTTGGAGACGATCGACCCGGCCCGGCTGCCCATCCATGGCGGGGATGCGACCACGGTGATCGTGACCATCGACCTCGACCAGCTCCGCAAGGAAGCCGGCATCGCCCAGATCGTTGGTGGCAGCCCGATCACCGCCGCCGAAGCCCGCCGGCTGGCCTGCACCGCGGCCATCCTCCCGGCGGTCCTCGGCGGTGCCTCCGAGGTTCTTGACCTGGGACGCAAGGAACGGTTCTTCACCGCCGCCCAACGCCGTGCGCTGTTGCTCAGGTCAGCGACCTGTGAGGCCGAAGGCTGCGACATCCCGGGGACCTGGGCTGAGGCCCACCACTGGATCGAATGGGCCCAAGGCGGTGCGACCGACCTCGACAACGCCGCCCTGCTCTGCTCCCATCACCACCACCGCGCCCACGACTCCGCGTACCTCCACGAGCGCTTACCCAACGGCGACATCCGATTCACGCGCCGGACATGAGCCGAGACCATGGTGATGCCTTCGGGTAGTGTCCGGGGCATGTCGAGTCCCGAGTCGGACAGGTCAGGGGCTGCCGGTCACACCGCCAGCCCCGTGAACCGCTGAGCACCGCCACCCGCCTTTCGCGCGGGTGAGTGCGGCGTACTCCGGGCTTCCGGCCGTGGTGACCAGATGCGTCCCTGTGACCTCTCACCTCGGAGTACTCGATGCCTCTTGCTCTCTACCTGCTCGCCCTGGCGGTCTTCGTCATGGGCACCTCTGAATTCATGCTCGCTGGGCTCGTCCCCGCGATTGCCGCTGACCTGGACGTCTCCGTCGGTACAGCGGGTCTGCTGACCTCCGCGTTCGCCGTCGGCATCGTCGTCGGCGCTCCTGTGATGGCTGCCTTCGCCCGACGCTGGCCGCCGCGGCTCGCGCTGCTGGTCTGTCTGCTCGTGTTCGCCGGTTGCCATGTTCTCGGAGCGGTCACACCGGCTTTCCCGCTCCTGCTCGCCGCCCGCGTGCTCAGCGCTTTCGCCAACGCGGGCTTCCTCGCGGTCGCCCTGAGCGCGGCCACCAGGCTTGTGCCTGAGGACCGGAAGGGGCGCGCGCTGGCGATCCTGCTGTCAGGCACGACGATCGCCATGGTGGCAGGCGTTCCGGCCGGGGCGCTGCTCGGCACCGCGGCCGGGTGGCGGACCACCTTCTGGGCGATCGCGCTGCTGTGCGTTCCCGCGACCATCGGGATCCTCCGGGGTGTCGGGTCCGCTCCGGGCGCGACGGCCGCCGACGGTGGCACCCCCGGGCTCCGTGCCGAGCTCGGCCGGCTCCGCTCGCCCCGTCTCCTCCTCGCGATGGCCCTCGGTGCCCTGGTCAACGGCGGCACTTTCGCGGCCATCACGTACCTGGCGCCGGTCGTGACCGGGACGGCGGGTCTGGCCGAGGTGTGGATCTCGGTGATGCTGGTGATGTTCGGGGTCGGGTCGTTCCTCGGGGTCACGCTCGCCGGGCGGCTCTCGGACCACCGGCCCGGCCTCGTGCTCGTCGTCGGCGGCCCGCTGCTGCCGGTCGGCTGGATCGCGCTGGCGCTCGTCGCACCTCAGCCCGGGCTCCTTCTCGGCCTGGTCCTCGTCCAGGGCATGCTGGCGTTCGGGGTCGGTAGCACCTTGATCGCGCGGGTGCTCTACGCCGCCTCGGGCGCGCCGACGATGGCGGGGGCGTACGCGACCGCCGCCCTGAACACCGGAGCGGCGGCCGGGCCCGTGCTCGGTGCACTCGGCCTGGCGACCGGAGCGGGCGCGCTGGCTCCGGTGTGGGTCGCGGCCGCGATGACCACGCTGGCGCTCCTGGTCATGCTCCTCTCGAGGCGCGCGTTGATGATGTCGGTGCCCGCACGCCTCGGCTAGTGCGACTCGTGCTCGCGGTGCACCGACACCTCGCCGTCGAGCTCGAGGGCGATGACGGTGCACAGCGGGTCGAGGACGTCGTCGGTGGTGAGGACGTACTCCCAGCCGGGGACGTCGTGGAGCCCGCCGATGCGTTGATGGTCGAGCTCGGCGCCGGTCCCGAGGACGTACGCCTTCAGGACCTGGTTGCGCAGGCCGCGGACCACGACGTAGTCGTTGGGCCGGTCGAGGACGTAGAGAAACAGGGTCCGGCCGTCGGCCGAGACGGCGGTCGGACCGTAGAAGTGACCGTGGGGGAGGCCGCGGCGGATGCCGTGGACCGCGGGGGAGTGGCGCGCGACCCACTCGCCGAGTGCCTCGAGCCGCTCGGTCTGCTCGGGCGTGATCGTGCCGTCCTCGCGCGGCCCTACGTCGAGCAGCAGGTTGCCGCCACCGCCGATGGTCTCGACGAAGGTGCGTACGAGCTGGCGCGGTGACTTGTGGTTGTGGTCCTGCGGCTGCCAGCCCCAGGAGTCGTTGATGGTCAGGCAGAGCTCCCACGGGCCGTCCGGCGGCACGATCGGAACACCCTGTTCCGGGGTCACGTAGTCGCCGTGGCCGAGCATCCGGCCGTTGACGACCATCTCGGGTGCGAGCTCGCGCAGCTCGGCACGCAGCTCGCGCATCCGCCACTGGCGCTCGTCGCGCTCCCACTCGCCGTCGAACCAGAGCAGATCCGGTTGGTAGCGGGTGACCACCTCCCGGATCTGGGCGCGGTGGAACTCCAGGTAGCGCTCCCAGCGCTCGGGCTCCTCCGCGCCCGGCCGCGGCACGGCGTGCGGGTTGTCCTGCACCACGTGGTGCTGCACCTCGGGCCGCACGGTCGCGTAGTCGGGATGGGACCAGTCGAGGTGGGAGAAGTAGAGGCCGACCTTCAGCCCCCGGCGGCGTACGGCCTCGACGAACTCGGCGACGAGGTCACGGCCCGCCGGGGTCCGCTCGACCACGGAGAGGTCGTTGGCATCGGTGTCGTAGAGCGCGACCCCGTCGTGGTGCTTGGCGGTGAGCACGGCGTACGTCGCCCCCGCCCGCTCGAAGAGCTCGGCCCAGGCGTCGGCGTCGAACCTGGAGGCGGTGAAGCCGTCGAGCTGGGCCATGTAGTCGGCGTAGGGGACCCGGCCGTCGTAGAACGACCACGACTCCGCGACGCCGTTGACGCTGTAGATGCCCCAGTGGACGAAGATGCCCAGCTGGGCCTCGGGGAACCAGGACGTGATCGGCATGTCCGCTACCCCTCGTGTCCGGCGACGACGGTGCGGGTGTGCGCGAGGGCGTGCTCGCGCAGGGTGGTGCCGCCTCCGGTGACGATGCCGATACTGAAGCCGTCCCACATGGCGCGCAGGCGCTCGGAGACGGCCTCGCGGTCGGGCACCTCCGGGAGCGCCGCGGCGAACAGCCGGACCAGGTCGGCGTGCCACTCGTCGTCCATGGCGCGCTGCGCGGCGGCGAGCTCGGAGTCGTACGGCGCTCGTGCCCACAGCTCGAGCCAGAGAAGCCAGCGCGGGTCACGCTCGTCGAGGGCGAGGTAGACGTCGGTGAAGGACACCAGCGCGTCGACGCCTCCGGAGCCGTCATTCTCGGCCTTCTCCAAGATGGGTGCTCGCTGTGCCGCGTACTCGTTCTCGCTCCATCGCAGGGTCTCGAGGAGCAGGCCGTTGCGGGTGCCGAAGTAGTAGAGGAGGTGGCCTCCGCTGGTGCCGAGCCGGGCAGCGAGGGAGGCCATCGTCACCTTGGCGAGCCCCTGCTCGGCCACCATCTCCAGGGTGGTCGCGAGCACCTGCTCGCGCGGTCGTTCCAGGCGTCTGTTGGAGCGTGTGCGCGTCACCTCGACAGTGTCTCCTTGTGCTCGCTCGGTGAAATCTTCGGTCCCACCCCTTGACTCTAGCGGTGATCTGGGTCACTTTGAATGCCGTTCAAAGTTTTGTACAGCGTTCAAAACACGCTGTACCCTCATCACAAGGAGACCCGCGATGATCGAATCCATGCAGGTGAGCCCCGACGGGGTGAAGCCGGCGCAGGAACGGCGGCGGCTCGCGCGGGTGCTCGGACCCGGCGCCGCGGTCCTGCTCGTGCTGTCGTGCATCACGCCCGCATCGAGCCTGTTCATCATCGTCCCGGAGCTGTTCGCGACCCAGGGGAGCGGCGCGGTGCTGGCCGTCGTCGCCGGCTTCGCGGTCTCGATCGCGATCGCCGCGTGCTACGCCGAGCTCGGCACCCGCACCGCCAGCTCCGGCGGTGAGTACGCGATGGTCACCCAGACCCTCGGCAAGTCGATGGGCTGGCTGACGTTCTCCCTGGCGGGCGTGCTGCTCTGGCTGATCCCGCCGATCTTCGCCCTCGGTACCGCCGACTACCTGGCCGACCTGGTGGAGCTGCCGCGGGCCGCGACCGGTGCGATCGTGATGCTCCTCTCGACCGCGACCGCGATCCTCAACATCAAGGCCAACGCCGTCGTCACCGGCACCTTCCTCGCCCTCGAGATGATCGCCGCCGCCGTCGTCGTCGTGCTCGGGCTCGGCCACGTCCAGCGCGGTCCCGGCGAGCTGGTCTCGCCGCACGTCATCGGTGAGACCGGCCTGGAGCCCTTCACCCTGGCGATCCTCATCTCCGGTCTCGCCGTGAGCACGTTCCTGGTCAGCGGCTTCGGCACCACCGTCTACCTCTCCGAGGAGATCGTCGACCCGCGTCGCAACGTCGCCCGCGTCATCTTCTGGACCCTCGGCCTGGGCGGCCTCGTCATCCTCATCCCGACCGTGACCACGGTCCTCGCGGTCGACGACCTCAGCGACCTCGCCTCCGGCAACTTCTCCCAGTGGGTCGCCGCCTGGGGTGGCGAGCGCGTCGCGGTCGCCGTGAACGTCGCCATCGCCATCGCGATCCTCAACGCCGTCATCGTGATGGTGCTGCAGAACGCCCGGGTCGTCTACGCCTCCGCGCGCGACCGCTCCTGGCCCGCTCCGGTCAACAACGTGCTGACCAAGCTGCACCCCCGCTACGCCACCCCGTGGCTCGCGACCCTCGTCATCGGCATCCCCGGAACGATCCTGGCCGGAGCCGTCGAGATCGAGTCTCTGCTGGGCGTGACCTCGGTGGTCATGTCCACGATGTACGTCGTGGTCGCGATCGCCGCCCTCCGCGCGCGTCGACTGGCACTGGCTGCCGAGAGCTGGAGGATGCCGTTGTGGCCGTTGCCCCCGCTGGTCGTCATCGGCGCGATCGGCTATGCGCTGGCCGGCTCCGCGCGGATGGACGTCCTGATCACGGCCGGCGTCGTGGTCGCCGCCCTCGCCTACTACTACGTCTACCTCGCCCGCCGACCGGGCGAGCGGTTCCTGGTCGTCGACCCGACCGAGGACTGAGCACGACGGACGTATCCAGAGAAACGAACGAGAGAGAAGAACGCCATGGCTCGCTACGGAACCCAGTTCGGCCCCGACATCACCTTCCTGGGTGTCGACCGGTGCGACTGGGCCGACCCCGCGACGTACGAGGGGGCCGACGTGGTCATCCTCGGTGCCCCCTTCGACGGAGGTACGTCGCACCGGTCGGGCACCCGGTTCGGCCCGCAGTTCATCCGGCAGACCTGCTACCTGGCCCACGACGGGTCGCGGCCCTCGCTCGCGATGCGGGTCGACGCGCTCAAGGATCTTCGGGTGCTCGATGCGGGCGACGTGGAGATGTTCTCCGGCGACGCCGAGCGCTCGGTACGCGACCTGCAGGAGGCCGTGCACGCCGTGACGAGCAACGGCGCCATCCCGCTGGTGCTGGGCGGCGACCACACGATCGCCTGGCCCGACGCCGCCGGCGTCGCCCAGCACCTCGGCCAGGGGCGCGTCTCGATGATCCACTTCGACGCCCACGCCGACACCGGCGACATCGAGTTCGGCTCGCTGATCGGGCACGGCCAGCCGATGCGCCGGCTCATCGAGTCCGGCGCGCTGCGCGGCGACCGGTTCCTGCAGATGGGGCTGCGCGGCTACTGGCCCGAGCCCGAGACGCTGGACTGGATGGCCGAGCAGGGCATGCGCTCGTACGAGATGACCGAGATCGTGCACCGCGGCCTGGAGGAGTGCCTGACCGAGGCCTTCACCATCGCCACCGACGAGTGCGACGGGGTCTTCCTCTCGGTCGACATCGACGTCTGCGACCCGGGGCATGCCCCCGGCACCGGCACCCCCGAGCCGGGTGGCCTGACCGCGCGCCAGCTGCTCGACTCGGTCCGCCGGATCGCCTACGAGCTGCCGGTGGTCGGCATCGACGTCGTCGAGGTCTCCCCGCCCTACGACCACGCCGACATCACCTCGTTCCTCGCCAACCGGGTCGTCCTCGAGGCGCTCTCGGGCATCGCCCGCCGCAAGCGCGACGAGGCCGACGGGACCCGCTGGGACCCGAGCCTCCCGCTGCTGGCCCAGCGTCCCGACCGGCGCCCCGACCGACGGCCCACCGACACTGACAAACAGGAGAACTGACATGACCACCCACGACGTGATCGTGGTCGGCGCCGGCGTGACCGGCCTGACCGCGGCCTGGCGACTGGCCCAGGCAGGCCAGGACGTACTCGTCCTGGAGGCGCGCGACCGCGTCGGCGGCCGGCTGCGCACCGAGGCGCACGGCGCGCCCGGGGAAGAGGCCGACTTCGAGATCGGCGGCCAATGGGTCTCGCCGGACCAGGACGCCCTGATCGGGATCCTCGACGAGCTCGGCCTGCCGACCTACCCGCGCTTCCGCGAGGGCGAGTCGCTCTACGTCGACAAGGCAGGGGTGGCGCACCGCTTCGGCGACGACATGCCCGTCGGCGAGGCCACCTCTGCCGCCATCGCGCAGCTCACCAAGACGCTCGACGCGCTGGCCGCGGCCATGGACCCGGCCCGGCCGTGGGAGCTCGACGACGCCGACCACCTCGACAGCGTCTCGTTCCGTGCCTGGCTCGAGCAGCAGTGCGACGACCCGGTCGCCGTCGACAACATCGCCCTCTACATCGGGCCGGCGATGCTGACGAAGCCCGCCCACTCCTTCTCCGCGCTCCAGGCCGTGCAGATGGCCGCCAGCGCGGGGTCGTTCAGCAACCTCGTCGACGCCGACGTGATCCTCGACCGCCGAGTAGTCGGCGGCCTGCAGCGGGTGCCGCTGACGCTGGCAGAGCGGCTGGGCGATCGCGTCCGGCTCAGCCAGGACGTCACCCACATCGAGTGGGACGAGGACGGTGCCGTCGTCCACGTCGGCTCCGAGATCCACGCCGCCCACCGGCTGGTCCTCGCGGTGCCGCCGACCCTGGTCAAGCGGATCCGGTTCAGCCCCGAGCTTCCGGCCGAGCACCGGATCGCCCGCGAGCACCAGTCGTTCGGGCTGGTCATCAAGGTGCAGGCACAGTACGAGACGCCGTTCTGGCGTGCGGACGGGCTCAGCGGCACCGGCTTCGCGCCCTGGCAGCTGGTGCACGAGGTCTACGACAACACCCCCGAGGGCGAGCAGCGCGGGATGCTGGTCGGCTTCGTCTCCGACGAGCGCGCGGACGCGGTCGGCCGGCTCTCCGACTCCGAGCGCCGGCACCAGGTGCTCGAGTCGCTGGCGGCGTACTTCGGGGACGCGGCGCTCGAGCCGCTCACCTTCGTCGAGAGCGACTGGCAGCACCAGGAGCTCACCGGCGGTGCGTACGGGACGAGCTTCGACCTGGGCGGGCTGACCCGCTGGGGCGCGGTGCTGCGTGAGCCGCTCGGGCCGATCGAGTTCGGCAGCAGCGACGTCGCCGGCCACGGCTTCCAGCACGTCGACGGCGCCGTACGCGTGGGCGAGGAGATCGCTCGCCGGATCGGCGGCCGCTGACCGAGAGGTCTGCCTGAGGTCTGCCAGAGATCTGTCAGAGGTCTGCACGGATGCAACGTGATCGCAGCGAAGCGGTGCCTAGCCTCCGACCGGGCGCGCTCATCGTGGGGGTGAGCGCGCCACCCCTCGAGAAAGGTCCTCCCTTCGTATGCGCCTCCTCCTCATGGGACCGCCCGGTGCCGGCAAGGGCACCCAGGCCGCCGTCATCGCCGAGCGGTTCGCCGTGCCGGCGATCTCGACCGGCGACATCTTCCGGACGAACGTCGCCCAGCAGACCACGCTGGGCGTGGCGGCACAGACCTACATGGACGCGGGCGAGTACGTCCCGGACGAGATCACCAACGCCATGGTCGCCGACCGCCTCGCCGAGCGTGACTGCGCCGACGGGTTCCTCCTCGACGGCTATCCGCGCACTCCGCAGCAGGTCGTCGAGCTCGACTCGCTCCTCGAGCTCTCCGGAGTGGGGCTCGACGCGGTGGTGCTGCTCGAGGCGGATCCCGACGAGCTGGTGAGCCGGCTCCTGGCCCGGTCCGAGGATCAGGGCCGGGCCGACGACACCGAGTCGGTCATCCGCCGGCGGCTGGAGGTGTACGCCGCCGAGACCGGCCCGCTCGCAGCCGGCTATGCCGAGCGCGACCTGCTCGCCACCGTCGACGGTCTCGGCCCGGTCGACGAGGTCACCGAGCGGATCCTGGCCGCGCTGACGTCGATGTCCGCTCAGCGGACGGCGACCTCGGCGCCGTAGCGCTCGACGCAGAACGCCGAGAGCCGCTCCGCCAGGCCCGCGAGGGCCTCGGCGGCGTGGTGCTGCGGGTCCCAGGCGGCGTACAGCCTGATCCGGACCCTCCCGGCCGGCGCCTCGATGTGCAGGGGCACCAGGCCGAAGCGCGGGTCGTCGGAGACGACCGCGATCCCGCGGCCCGAGGCCGCGAGCGCCTGCGCGACCTGGGCGTTGGACACCTCGAGGACGTCGCCGTAGCCGACGGCGGCATCCTCGACCGCTGCGTCCAGGAGCGGCCGCGGCCGCAGATCCTCGGTGAGGAGCACGAGAGGCCGCGCCACCAGATCGCGTACGTCCACGGACCCCCGCGCCGCCCACGGGTCGTCCCGCCGGACATAGGCCCACACCGGCAGCACGGCGAGGGCGCGCGAGGCCAGGGACCGGGCCGGCGGCCGGGTGACGATCGCCAGGTCGGCGCCGGCGCGGACGGCCGCTGCCGCGCCGCGCGGGTCGAGCTCGCGGACCATCGCGACCGGGTCGTCGGGTCCGAGCGTCGCCAGGAACGGCGCGAGCACGTCGGTGAGCGTCGTCGAGGGCACGGCGAGATGGAGCTCGTCGAGCCGGCCGGAGGCGAGCACGCCGACCGCGCGCTCGAGGTCGTCGGCGTGCGCGAGCAGGTCACGGGCGCGGGGGAGGAGATCCTCGGCCGTCCGGGTGAGACGCAGCCGCCGTCCCTCCCTCGCGAACAGCGGAACACCCAGGTTCGTCTCGAGCTGCCGCAGCTGCCGCGACAGCACCGGCTGGGTTACGTGCAGCACCTCGGCGGCACGCGTCGCCGAGCCCGCGTCGGCGGTGGCGACGAAGTAGCGCAGCAGCCGCAGATCCATGCTCACGAGACATGATTGTAGTAGTCAAAAGGTCTTGGACGACATGTGTCGCCGAGGCTCATGCTGAACCCATGACCGAGTCCTCGACCCTCGAACAGTCCCGTCTCCTGCGTACGCCGCTTCCCGGCCCGCGCTCCCAGGAGCTCATGGCCCGCAAGGTGGCGGCCGTGAGCCAGGGCGTGGCCACGACCATGCCCGTCTTCGCCGCGCGCGCGGCCGGCGGGATCGTCGAGGACGTCGACGGCAACCGCTTCATCGACCTCGGCTCCGGCATCGCGGTGACCACCGTCGGCTCCAGTGCCGCCAAGGTGGTCGAGGCGGTCTCCGACCAGGTGGCGGCCTTCACCCACACCTGCTTCATGGTCACGCCCTACGAGGGCTACGTGGCCGTCGCCGAGCAGCTCGCCCGGCTCACCCCCGGCGATCACGAGAAGCGCACCGCGCTGTTCAACTCCGGCTCCGAGGCCGTCGAGAACGCGGTCAAGATCGCCCGCTCGTTCACCGGCAAGGACGCGGTCGTCGTCTTCGACCACGCCTACCACGGGCGCACCAACCTCACCATGGCGATGACCGCGAAGAACATGCCCTACAAGCACGGCTTCGGGCCGTTCGCGGGCGAGGTCTACCGGGCGCCGATGTCCTACCCGTTCCGCGACGCCGCCGAGATCGACGGCAAGCTGGCGGCGGCTCGGGCGACCTCCCTGATCGAGACGCAGGTGGGCGCCGAGAACCTCGCCGCCGTCGTGATCGAGCCGGTGCAGGGCGAAGGCGGATTCATCGTCCCGGCGCCGGGCTTCCTCTCCGCACTGGCGGAGTGGTGCCGGGCCAATGACGTGATCTTCGTGGCCGACGAAGTGCAGTCCGGTTTCGGCCGCACCGGCACCTGGTTCGCCGTCGAGCACGACGGCGTCGTCCCCGACCTGGTGGTCAGCGCCAAGGGCATCGCCGGCGGTCTGCCGCTCTCCGCGGTGACCGGCCGCGCCGACGTCATGGACGCCGTCCACCCCGGCGGGCTGGGCGGCACCTACGGCGGCAACCCGCTCGCCTGTGCCGCCGCACTGGCGGTGATCGAGACCATCGAGGCCGAGGACCTGCTCACCCGGGCCCGCGAGATCGAGACGCGTCTCGTCGGAAGGCTCCGTGACCTGCAGGCGAGCGACCCGCGCATCGGTGACGTACGCGGCCGGGGCGCGATGATTGCCGCCGAGTTCGTCGACCCGGCCACCGGCAACCCGGACGGCGCGGTGGCCAAGGCCGTCGCCGCCTACGCTCACAGCCAGGGTGTCATCACCCTGACCTGTGGCACCTGGGGCAACGTCATCCGCTTCCTGCCCCCGCTGAGCATCTCCGACGAGCTGCTCGACGAGGCCCTGGACGTACTCACGACCGCACTCGAGGAGACCAAGTGACCACCGGCCCCAAGACCAGCCCCAAGACCAGCATCGAGACCAGCTACCTCGACTCCCTCGAGCCCGGCAGCGGGGTCCTCGTCGGCGGCCGGTGGCGTCCGGGCACCGCCGGCGTCTTCGCGGTCGAGAACCCCGCCACCCGTGAGCTCGTCGCCGACGTCGCCGACGGCAGCACGGAGGACGCGACCGCAGCCGTCGACGCCGCCGCCGCGGCGCTCCCGGAGTGGTCGGCACTGCCGCCGCGCACCCGCAGCGACCTGCTCAGCCGGGTACGCGACCTGATGCTGCGCGACGCCGACGAGCTCGCCGCCCTGATCGCGCTCGAGAACGGCAAGTCCCTCGCCGACGCCCGCGGCGAGGTCGTCTACGCCGCCGAGTTCTTCCGCTGGTACGCCGAGGAGGCTGTGCGTCCGCACGGCGACTTCGGGTCCTCGCCGGCCGGCGGCACCCGCACCATCGTCACCCACAAGCCGGTCGGCGTGGCCGCCCTCGTGACCCCGTGGAACTTCCCGGCCGCGATGGCCACCCGCAAGATCGCTCCGGCCCTCGCGGCCGGCTGCACCGTCGTGCTCAAGCCCGCCGCCGAGACGCCGCTGACGGCCCTCGCGGTCGCCCGGCTGATCGCCGAGGCAGGCGTGCCGGACGGCGTCGTCAACGTGGTCCCCGGAACGGACGCTGCCGGCATCGTCAGCACCTGGCTCGCCGACCCGCGGGTCCGCAAGATCTCCTTCACCGGCTCGACCGGCGTCGGCCGCATCCTGCTCCGCCAGGCCGCCGACCGGGTCGTGAACACCTCGATGGAGCTCGGCGGCAACGCGCCGTTCGTGGTGACCTCCTCGGCGGACATCGAAGCGGCGGTCGAGGGCGCGATGGTCGCCAAGTTCCGCAACGGGGGACAGGCCTGCACCGCGGCCAACCGGCTCTACGTCCACGCTGACGTCGCCGAGGATTTCACCGCCCGCCTCGGCGCGGCCGTGGAGGCGCTTCGCGTCGGCCCCGCCGAGCAGGGCAGCGACATCGGGCCGCTGATCTCCGCGAAGGCGTACGCCACCGTCACCGGCCTCGTCGACGACGCCGTGGCCGCTGGAGCCGTGATCGCCCACCGCACCGAGATCCCGCAGTCCGCCGGCTACTTCTACCCGCCGACGGTCCTGACCGGCGTAACGGCCGACTCGCCGCTGCTGCGCGAGGAGATCTTCGGGCCGGTGGCCCCGATCGTGGTCTGGAACGACACCGAGGAGCTACTGGCCTCCGTCAACGACACCGAGTTCGGCCTGGCGGCGTACGTCTTCGGCGAGATGGGCGAGGCGCTGCACGTGGCCGAGCGGATCGATGCCGGGATGGTCGGCGTCAACCGTGGCCTGGTCTCCGACCCGTCGGCGCCGTTCGGCGGGGTGAAGCAGAGTGGCATCGGGCGCGAGGGCGCGCGGGCCGGTCTGGAGGAGTACCTGGAGACGCAGTACCTCAGCGTCGCCTGGTGATCTGCGCCTCACGAATTGGCAGAGCGCAGGCCCTATCCACGATGATGTGACCCAGGCCACCCGCACACCCTGCGGGTGGTCGCTCGGGACAGCCTCACCCGGCAGTCCCGGCACAACGCTCCAGACGGACCACCAGCGCCGCCCGGCAGATTGAGGAGTCACACCTATGACCGCAGTGTTCGAGCCCGGGACCTCGTTCGAGGCCTACGACCTGGCAGACCGCTATCGAGTCGGAGCCGGACCGGTGTTGCTCACCGGGATCCAGGCGATCGCGCGGATGCTCGTCGAGCAGCGGGCCCTCGACCAGCGCCGCGGCCTGCGGACCGGCACCTTCATCTCCGGCTACCCGGGCAGCCCGCTCGGCGGTCTCGACCAGCTGCTGCTGGGTCTGCCGAAGGAGATGGCCGACGCCGACATCACCGTGGTCCCCGGTCTCAACGAGGAGCTCGCGGCCACCGCGGTGTGGGGTTCGCAGTCCGCGGTCACCCTCGACACCGAGCGCTACGACGGCGTCACCGGCGTCTGGTACGGCAAGGGCCCCGGCGTCGACCGTGCGCTCGACGCGATGCGCCACGCGAACATGTACGGTGCCCACCCCACCGGCGGCATGCTGATGCTGGTCGGTGACGACCCGGCCGCGAAGTCGTCCACCGTGCCGGCCGTGAGCGAGCGGACCTTGGCGAGCCTCGGCATCCCGGTGCTGTTCCCGCGCAACGCTTCCGAGATCGTCGAGTACGGCATGGAGGGCATCGCCCTCTCCCGCGCCTCCGGCTGCGTCGTCGCGCTCAAGATCGTCGCCGACGTCGCGGACGGCGCCTGGGTGGTCAACCCGGAGATCGGCGTCCTCGACCCGGTCACCCCGAAGACCGAGTGGGAAGGCGTTCCCTACACCTACGAGCCGACCAAGATCGAGCTCTTCCCGGACCGGATCGTCGGCGCCGAGGCGAAGCTCTACGGCCCCCGGATGAACGTCGTGAAGGCGTACGCCGCCGAGAACCGGCTCAACCGGATCGAGGTCAAGGCGCCGAACGCCAAGGTCGGCATCGTCGCCTCCGGCTCGTGCTACGACTCGATGCGCCAGAGCCTGAAGGACCTCGGCCTCGACCACGACGACCTGATGGCCGCCGGGATCCGGGTGCTGCGCCTGGGCATGATGTGGCCGGTCGAGCCGACCATCGTCTCGGAGTTCGCCGACGGGCTCGAGGAGATCATCGTCGTCGAGGACAAGACGTCCTTCATCGAGCAGGGGATCCGCGAGATCCTCTACGGCGCTTCCTCCGCTCCCGTCATCATCGGCAAGAAGGACCGCAACGGCGTCCCGCTGGTTCCGCTCGACGGCGAGCTGACCGCCGGCCGCCTGCTCGCGCCGCTGCGTCGCGCGCTGAAGGGCCACGCCCAGCTCAAGGCCGCCGGGCCCGCCCGGATCGACCTGCCGCTGCTCTCGACCTCGCGCACCCCGTACTTCTGCTCCGGCTGCCCGCACAACCGCTCGACCGCGCTCCCGGACGGGAGCCTGGGCGGCGGCGGCATCGGCTGCCACACCCTGGTGACCGCATCCCAGCGTGAGGACAGTGCGGTCGTCGGCATCACCCAGATGGGCGGCGAGGGTTCGCAGTGGATCGGACAGGCGCCCTACAGCCACGCCGGTCACACGTTCCAGAACGTCGGCGACGGCACCTTCTTCCACTCCGCGCAGCTCGCCATCCAGGCGTGCGTCGCGGCCGGGGTGAACATCACCTACAAGCTGCTCCACAACGACGTCGTCGCGATGACCGGTGCCCAGAAGCGGCAGGGCGAGGTCGCGATGGCGCAGCTGACCCACAAGCTGATGAACGAGGGCGTCAAGGCGATCATCGTCGTCGCCGACGAGCCGAAGCGCTACCGCCGCGCCCACTTCCCCGCAGGCGTACGACTGTGGCACCGCGACCGCCTCGACGACGCCCAGCGGGAGCTGCGCGAGATCGAGGGCGTGACCGTGCTGATCTACGACCAGCACTGCGCCGCCGACGCGCGGCGTCAGCGCAAGCGCGGCACGATCGAGGCCCGCAACACCCGGATCGTGATCAACGAGGCCGTCTGCGAGGGCTGCGGCGACTGCGGCGTGAAGTCCAACTGCCTCTCCGTGCAGCCGGTCGAGACCGAGCTGGGCCGCAAGACCCGCATCGACCAGACCTCGTGCAACACCGACTACACCTGCGTCGAGGGGGAGTGCCCCTCCTTCATGGCCGTCGAGACCGACCCGACCGCCAAGAAGGCGAAGAAGTCGACCCCCGAGCCGCCGACGGTGGCCGACCCGGGCTACGGCGAGCTGGAGCGGACGTACGGCGTCTTCATGGCCGGCATCGGCGGCACCGGCATCGTCACGGTCAACCAGGTGCTCGCCACCGCGGCGCTGCGCGCCGGCTTCGGCGTGGAGTCGCTCGACCAGGTCGGGATGAGCCAGAAGGCGGGCCCGGTGACGGCGCACCTGCGGTTCGGCCCGGGCTCGATCGACCCCTCCAACCGGGTCACCCCGGGGTCGGCCGACGCGCTGCTCGGCTTCGACCTGCTCACCCTGGCCGAGGGCAAGAACCTCGCCTACGGTGACCCGGCGCGTACCCGTGCGGTCGTGTCCACCAGCAAGACCCCGACCGGGCCGATGGTCTACGACAAGGACATCGCCTACCCGGCCGACGACGAGCTGCTCACCCGGGTCAACAGCGCGACGTCCTCGCTGCGTGCCTTCGACGCACTGGCGGCCGCGGAGACCCTCTTCGGCAACACCGCCGCGGCCAACTTCCTGCTGGTCGGTGCCGCCTACCAGGCGGGCGCTCTTCCGATCCCCGCCGAGGCGATCGAGGAGGCCATCGGCATCAACGGGGTCGCGGTCAGCGCCAACGTCGCCGCCTTCCGCTGGGGCCGCGCCTCGGTGGCCGCGCCGGAGGAGTTCGCCAAGGTCACCGGCACCGCGACCGCTCCGGTCGAGCAGATCGCCGTGCCGGCTCTCGAGGCCGCGACGTTCGACGGCGAGGTGCGTCGCCTCGCCGAGTTCCGTGCCCCGAAGCTCGTCGCCTTCCAGAACCAGGCGACCGCGCGTGACTACGTCGAGACCGTCGACCGGATCTGGAACGCCGAGCGTTCGGTGACCGAGGACACCCGCTTCTCCGAGGCCGTCGCCCGCTATCTGTTCAAGCTCACCGCCTACAAGGACGAGTACGAGGTCGCCCGGCTCCTCACCGCTCCGGCCGCCCTGGACGGCGTCCGTGCCGAGGTTCAGGGCAAGATCAGCTTCAAGCTCTCCCCGCCGGTGTTCGGGGCGTTCCTGAAGGGTCGCAAGATGACCTTCGGGCCGCGCACCCACTTCATGCTCCGCCTGCTGGCGACCATGAAGTTCCTCCGCGGCACGGTCCTCGACCCGTTCGGTCAGGCCCACGTACGCCGCACCGAGCGTGCCCTCCTCGCGCACTACTCGGCGCTGGTCACCGGCCTCGCCGAGGACCTCACCGAGGAGTCCTACGCCCGGGCCGTTCGTCTCGCGGAGCTCCCGGACATGGTGCGGGGCTACGAGAACGTGAAGATGCGCAACGTCGAGGCCTACCGCGAGGCGCTCGCCGCCGAGGGGATCGACCTGACGGTCTAGAGCACCTGGTGGGTGCTGGACGGACCGTCACCCACGCCGAACGCCTCTGCCAGCCTCGACGGCGCACCAGCGCTGTCGAGGCTGGCCTCCACCTTGCGGATGTTGCGCGCCGACGGGTAGGCGAAGAAGGCCATCAGCACCAGCGAGATGGCCCCACCGATGACGTACGTCATCAGCTGCCCCTCGGTGAGAACGAAGGCCAGGGCCAGAGAGACGAGCGCGACGACCTCGCTGAGGACGAGCCGCAGGATCATCGAGGTCTGGTGCTTCTGCAGGCCCTCGCTGGTCGCCTTCTCCGGCGGGGTCCCAGGCGCGATCGGAACCGCGCGAAAGCCGATCGCCGAGCACAGCACGGCCAGGACCACGCCGGCCGCGACCTGCCCGCCGATGACGTACGCCGAAGGCAGCTGCAGATCGGCATCTGGGATGCTGAGCGCGACCACGACCCCCAGGCCCACGACCATGGTCATGAACGCGAGCGCCATCATCTGTGCCGTACGTGCCAGCGGTGCGGTCATCTGAGCTCCTCCTCGACGGTGATTGAGACGCAACCTAGCGGACCGAGGAGCCGACCGTCAGGTGAGGTCGAGTGGGTCGCGGTGGAGCACGACCTTGGTGGTGTGGGCTGGGTAGGCATCGACGGCGTCGTCCCAGTCGGCGAGCAGGCTGGTGACGCGCTCGGCCTCGAACCCGGTGCGGGCGATGAAGTCGAGCATCTCCGGCAGGTGCGGCCGGACGTGGGAAACACCGACCTGGAGGGTTGCGCTGGTGGCGTACATGTCCATCACCGGGAGCAGGGTGTTGGCACCCAGGTAGTAGCCGTTGCCGGTGCAGATGCCGCCGGGACGCAGGGTGCGCAGGGCGTCACGCAGGCCCTGTCCGGTCGAGGAGGCCTCGACGGCGATGTCGTAGCGCTCCGCGATCCGTGGCATCGCTGACTTGCGGCGTGACCTGTCGATCCGGTGGACGGTCGCGCCGAAGCCCTCGGCGATCTCCAGGCGAGTGTCGCGATCGTCGAAGTAGTCGACGCGCTCGGCACCGAGCAGTACGGCGAGGCCGGCAGCGTAGAGGCCGATGCTCTGCGCGCCGCCGCCGATGACGAGGACGCGACCGCCCGGTCGCTGGGCGAGGGTCGGGGCCACGCCGCGCCAGGCGTCGGTGAGGTTGTCGCCGGCCGAGGCGACCCGCAGCGGGTCGACTCCGTCGGGGACCCGCACCAGCATGTGGTCGGCGAACGGGATGCGGAGCGTGTCGGAGATGACGCCGCCCCAGGCCCCGGATGTGGGCCCGAACCCGAAGCACGACAGCGTCCTGCCGGGACTGGTGGGCACGAAGGTCGAGCACTTGGCTGTCAGGCCGAGCCGGCACTCGTAGCAGGTGCCGCACGACACCGCCCACGGGACGACCACGATGTCGCCCACCCGCATGTCGGTCACCGCCTCGCCGACCGCGGTGACCTGGGCGATGGCCTCGTGGCCGATGCCGAACGGGCCCGCGAACGGATCCTTGCCGATGATGTCGGCGACCGCCGGGTCGATCGCTCCCGACATCATCGCGGCCTGCATTGCCCGGTGCTTGAGCCCGTCGAGGTGCAGCGGTAGCGCGTCGCCGTCGCAGCGGCTCGCGACGAACGGCCGCACGAGCGCATCGCCGGGGTCGGCCAGCACCGGATCGGGCCTCTCCACCCATCCGACGTGGCCAGGCTTGATCAGGTTGAGCTCACGCATGCCATCTCCTTTTTGCTATGCTATGCGACACAGCATAGTGGCGAGTCGGAGGAATGGACACATGGGACTGCGAACCGACACCAGGCAGCGCATGGTGACCAGCGCGGCGCTCCTGCTGCGCGAGCATGGCGTCGCCGGAACGTCGGTGGCCAAGGTCCTGGCGCACAGCAACGGCCCCCGCGGGTCGGTGGGATTCCACTTTCCCGGAGGACGCCGGGAGCTGCTCGCCGATGCGCTCACCTGGGCGGGGGCGAACGTCACCGGCAGCCTGCGAAGGGCGGCACCTGCTGGCGCCGACCCTTCGGTGGTCTTCGTCGCCATCTGTCAGCACTACCGGGCGCAGCTCGTCGACACCGACTTCGCGGCCGGATGCCCCATCGGGGCGGCTATGCAGGAGTCCCACCACGACGCCGATCTGGGGCCTGTCGTCAGCGATATCGTCTCCGACTGGCAGGCTGCGCTCGTCGATCTGCTCGCCGCGTCGGGGCGTGCCAAGCGCGAGGCCGACGACCTCGCGGTGCTGGCCATCAGCTCCCTTGAGGGAGCGATCATGATGGCTCGGGTCACGCGGTCGACGGCCCCGATCGATGTCGTCGTCGACCGTGTCGCCCCGCTGCTCGCGGCGGAGTAGCCGATCAGGTGGTGACGTCGTGCGGAGTGGAGGGCCGCGCGACGCGCGAACGGGTGATCAGGAAGCCGAAGGCGGTCGCGAGGACGTACATCACGATGCTGTAGACCGCGGCCGGGATCGCCACGGTGGTGTTGTCGAGCACGCTGAGTGCGATGGTGAGGGCCACGGTGGTGTTGTGGATCCCGACCTCCATCGAGGTGGCGATCGCCTGCGGCTGGCCGAGCTTGAACACCCGGGCGCCGAGGTAGCCGAGGCAGAGGCTCGCGCAGCAGAACAGCGTCACGACCACACCGATCTCGCGGAGGTAGTCGGCGATGTTCTCCCGCTCTCCGAGGATCGCGCCGACCGAGACCATGACCAGTACGACGATCGAGAAGATCCGGACCGGACGATCCGCCCGTGCGGCGAACGTCGCCGACCGGCTGCGTACCAGCATCCCGATGCCGACCGGAACCAGCACGATGGCGATGACCTGGACGACCTTGCCGAACTGGAGACCCAGGGTGTCGCCGGCGTCGAAGTAGGTGATCGCGGCGTTGGTGATCAGCGGGATCGAGACCGCCGCGAGCACCGAGTTGACCGCCGTCAGCGTCACGTTGAGCGCGACGTCGCCACGGAAGAGATGGCTGAACAGGTTCGCCGTCGTCCCGCCCGGCGAGGCGGCCAGCAGCATGACCCCGACGGCGATCAGCGGATCCACGTCGGCTGCCACGACGAGCCCGAACGCGATCATCGGCAGGACCACGATCTGGAGCGTGAGCGCGACGAAGACGGCTCGCGGGGTGCGTACGACCCTGCGGAAGTCTCCCGGGGTCAGGCTCAGGCCCAGACCGAACATGATGATGGCCAAGGCGATGGGGAGGCCGACCGAGAGCAGGGCCGAGTCGTTCACTGTGTTCCTCCAGCATGCGGGGCAGCCGCCACGATCGGCCGTATGAGATGTGCGTCACAGTGGACCATGCGGAAGAGGTGAACCACAGTCTTATCCCGACATTTCGCCCCGCAAAGAACGTATCCCCTGTCGCGAGCGGCCTTCTCGGCTCGCGACAGGGGATGTGCGGTGGGCATCGCCGGGCTCAGGAGAGCTTGGCGGCGACCTGGTTGAGGTTGGCACGGAGCTTGGCGCGGTAGGCGTCGTGCTGCACGGGCAGCCGGGCGTCGCAGAAGGCGGCCAGGTCGGGTCCGGTGACCTCGATGACCGGGCGTCC
>NZ_JBEORF010000032.1:0-96434 GCF_040302125.1 Nocardioides sp. NPDC127514
CCGACACCGCTCGCCGCGAGGACCTTCCTCACGGTCGTACGTCCAGACCGGCGACGGGGATACCCGGGCGGGACCCGAGCGAACTGCCTATTACCGGCGAGTAGATGGGCAGTTCGCTACCGGACTACCCCGACGCTCAGTCCTCGACGAATTGGCGGTGGTTGCGGATCACCTCGGCGATGATCACGTTGAGGATCTTCTCGGCGAACTCGGGGTCGAGGCCGGCGTCGTCGGAGAGCCGGCGGAGCCGCTCGATCTGGACCGCCTCGCGGCTCGGATCGGCTGGCGGGAAGCCCGCGCGCGCCTTCAGCCGGCCGACCTGCTCGGTGCACTTGAAGCGCTCGGCGAGAAGGTGGACAAGGGCGGCGTCGAGGTTGTCGATGCTGCCGCGCAGGCGCAGGAGCTCGTCGTGGGCGTCTTCGGTCACAGCGCTATCAAACCCGATGCCGGCCCCGGAGCACCGACGAGTCTTACTCGCCGGACTCCTTCGAGGACTGCTCGGCAAGCGCCTTGTCGATGTCGAGCTCGACGACGGCGTCGATGACCTGCTTGAGCGCGGGCGCGGGGAGCGCACCGGGCTGCGAGAAGACGAGGTTGCCCTTCTTGAAGGCCATCAGCGTCGGGATCGAGGTGATGTTGGCGGCACCGGCGAGCGCCTGCTCGGCCTCGGTGTCGACCTTCCCGAAGACGATCTCGGGGTGCTCCTGGGAGGCGGCGTCGTAGATCGGGCCGAACTGGCGGCACGGGCCGCACCAGGACGCCCAGAAGTCGACGAGGACGATCTCGTTGTCGGTGACGGTGCTCTCGAAGTTCTCTGCGCCGAGCTCGACGGTGGGCATGGGGCTCTCGCTTCCGGTCTGGGGTGGGTGCGCGCCGGATCGGCGGGCACGTACGTCTCAACGCACGTGCGTCACTGAGGATTCCCCGTGCGGATTCCTCGTGGGATCAGGGAAGACGCTTGCTCTTCGGCCCGATCTGCCGCTCGATGCGGCTGCGTGGCTGCCCGGTCAGCTTGGCGACGATCGGAACCCGGAACACGTATCCACCGACAGCCGCTGCGATGACCAGCAAGATAATCCAGAACATGTGATCCAGCGTACGCCGGACCACCCAGGCCCCACCTCAGGATTCTCCCTGAGATGGGGCCCGGACGAGTCCTGGGTCGGTGTCAGGCGGCGCGCCGGCCGCGGCGGCCGGACTCGCGCTTGCGCAGAGCGTCGGTCAGCAGCGAGACCAGAGCCTCGAGCTGTACGTCGGCGGAGTCGGTGACCTCTTCGTCGGAGCCGTCCAGGGCACGAGCCGCGAGGCCGGCCTTGGAGTCGATCAGCTCGGCGATCCGGGTGTCGATGGTCTGCGAGGCGATGATGCGCCAGGCGGTGACCGGCTCGGTCTGGCCGATGCGGTGGACACGGTCGATCGCCTGGGTCTGCTCGGCGTCGGTCCAGGAGAGCTCGGCCAGGATCAGGTTGGAGGCGGCCTGCAGGTTGACGCCGACACCGGCGGCGGTGAGCGAGCAGACGATGATCTTGACCTCGGGGTCGTTCATGAACTCGTCGATGGCCTTCTCGCGTGCCTTCGAGGTCTGGTCGCCGCGGATCGTGGAGTAGCGGATGCCGCGCTCCTCGAAGAGCTTCTGCGCGGTGTCCATCACCTCGATGTGCTTGGCGAAGAAGACGACCTTGCCGACGTTGCGCGCCAGCTGAGCGGCGTAGTCGGCGGCCAGCGAGGCCTTCGCGCGACCGATGCGGCGCATCATCCCGAAGACGTTCTCGCCGGTGGAGGCGTCCTGGTCCTCGCGCTCCCAGGTGGCGACGCGGCGGATCAGCTCGAGGTCGAGCTCGCCGGGGGCCGGCTTGGCGCCGGTCACCCGGGTCTCGATCGCGGTGTCGTAGCGCTGCATCATCCGCTTGGCCAGCTCGGCCTCTGCGGCCCGGATCGAGCGGCCCTCGGCGTCGTCGAGCTCGACCGGCAGGTCGGCCACGCGGCGCGCCGGGATGTCGCTGGCGACGTCGATCTTGCGGCGGCGCACGATGCCCTGGTTGACGACGACGCGGCGGGCCGCGCCGTAGAAGCTGTTGTCCTGCGGGGTCAGGCCGGTCTCCTCGAGCCCCTCGAGCAGGCCGTTGAGCGGTTTGACGTCGTCGATCCAGCCGAGGAACTGCCAGATCGCCCGGAAGTCCTCGATGTCGTTGATCAGCGGGGTGCCGGTCAGCGCCATCAGCAGCGGATTGGCCGTACGCTGCCGGATCTTCTCCGAGAGGGCCAGCACGTGCTGGGAGCGCTGGGAGGACTTGTTCTTGATGAAGTGGGCCTCGTCGACGACCATGCCCTTGAAGCCGAACTCGCCGAGCCAGCCGACGTGGCGGTCGAGGATCTCGTAGTTGACCACGATGATGTCGGCGAAGCCATCGATGTCCTCGCCGTTGCCGTGGACCACGGTCGCCTTCTTGGACGGCGTCCAGAGGTCGACCTCGCGGGCCCAGTTGGCCTTGACGACGTTGGGCACGACCACGAGCAGCGGGTAGGCGTCGGCCGCCTCGGCGGCGAGCAGCGCCTGCGCGGTCTTGCCGAGGCCCGGCTCGTCGGCCAGCAGGTAGGAGCGGTGGCCCTCGGCCGCGGAGGCGACCAGCTGCGCCTGGTGGTGCATGAGCTCGCGGGTGCCCGGCGCGTCGATGTGACCGGGGCCGTAGGCGGGCGGCTCGGGCAGCGGCATGCAGGAGGGCCCGGAGTCGGCGTACTCGAAGCTTCGGAACAGCGGCCCGAGGAGCTCCCAGCCGGACAGACGGCGGGCGTGCACCGGCGGGCGGGCGTTGGTGAAGTCGGGCACCAGGAACGGGTTGGAGAGCTGGCGCTGGATGACGCTGGTCGGGACCACGCGCTTGTCGGGGACCACGACGGCAGGCGTCTCGTCCTCGTCCTCCTCCTCGTCCTCAGGCACGTCGACGCCGCCACGGGCCATCAGCTCGTGCTTGAGGTCGACGGCGGCCTCGGAGATCTCGGCGTCCTCGGCGAGGAGCTCGAACAGGCGCGAGTCCATGGTCGCGGTCTTGGCGAGGATCGTGGCGATCCCGTCCAGACGCTTGAGCTGCTCGGCGCGGCGACCCTCGTTGAGGGTCTCGTCCTCGAGCACGCGGTGGCGCTCGTCTCGGGCGAGAAGCGCGACGACCTGGAACTTGGTCCGTACGTCGGGCATGGCCGAGCGGCGCTGAACGGCCGACTCCACCTCGCGGACGACCTGCGCGAGCACCGGAATGATGCCCTCGTTGTCCTTGTGGACGCCCTTGCGGCGACCGTTCTGCCCGGACTTGCCGGCGTTGCCGTTGCTACGTGAACGGCCGGACCGGTTGTTGCGCCGGGTAGCGGCTCCCTGAGCCAACTGAATCCTCCTTGGGGCCACGCACGGGTGAGTGGCATGTCCAAATGCCGACCCTCATCGGCCGGTCGCCCTCCCAGGGCTCACGCAGATCGATGGCAGACGACTGACGACCGCGGCCAAACAGCGGATACGCGCGATCGGCGCCTCATCGACCGGGCCAGTGACTCGTTCGGTCCCCACGACGAACGTCCACGAGCCGGGCGCTTGGAGCGAGTGTAACCCCACCCACACCGGTTAGCGGAAGTCTCGTTCGGCGTTTTCTGTCAATTGATCAAACGCGAGGCTCAGGCAGGCCTCGGATGAGCCCGGTAGAACTCGCGTGCGCGCCTTCCGAGACGGTTGGTGGCGACGTCCGAGAGCACCACACCGAGCGGGATGTTGAGCACCGGGATGCCGCGCAGGACGACACGCCGGGCGACCCGGACACCGACGAGGTGCGCCATCGAACTGGTGGCCTCGACGGTCTTGTTCACCGCCCAGCGGGAGACGGCCCGGACGCCGAAGCGGCTGCCAGCGGCGCCCGCCACGCTGCCGCCGCCGTCGAAGAGCAGGTTCACGCCGGCCAGCTTGAGGAACTCGTTGACCCGCACCGGATCCTCCAGATCGTGTCCGTACGCGGCGGCGATGTGCATCACCAGGCGCTGCTCGATCCACGCCAGCGCGATCAGGTCGCCGAGGATCGCCGTCCCGGCCGCGGCCACGACCGCAGCCGGACCGCCGATCACGGCCGGCACCTCGGCGACGGCGATCATCGCGCCGCCGCTGGCACCCTGCAGACGAGCGAACCAGCGGTGCTTCCTGATCAGCTCGTCGACGTACGCCTCGGTGTCGAAGCCGGGCTCGGACCGGTCCGCGGCGACCTTCCTGGCGATCTCCGGACCCTGGGTCGCGACCAGGTGGCCGACCAGCACCTGCGGTGCCGCAGACCCTGCCGTGATCAGCTCCTTGACCGGGAACTTCGGCTTCTTGATCATCTACCCTCCGCGTCGCTCGGCGACCGTGCCACCGTCTGAATGGCCCGAACCTATCCGAGGTCGACGCGGCGACAGCGCTGCGACTCAGTCGATCAGGTACTGATCCGCCCAGGCCGAGATGATCCGGGCGGCGCGCTGGGCCTGGCCGCGCTTCGTGAGGAGATGGTCGGAGCCCTCCAGGGACACGAAGGACCGCGGGTGGCGGGCGGTGTTGAAGATGTCGGAGGCGTTCTCGATGCCGACCGTGGTGTCGGTCGGGCTGTGCATGACCAGGAGCGGCTTCTTGAGCTGCATGATCTTGTGGCGCAGGTCGGCGCGGCGTACGTCATGGACGAAGGCCTTGCGCAGGGTCAGCGACTTGCCACCCGCCATCCACGGCGCCTCGCCGTCCTCCAGCACACGGGAGAGCACGGCGTCGTAGTTGTGCTCGACGTGCGCCGGCTGGAACGGAGCCGCGACGGTGGCGACGGCATCGACGCCGACCCCGTCAGCGGCTGCAGCGAGGACCGCCGCACCGCCGAAGGAGTGGCCGACGAGCAGCTCGGCCGGGGTGCCGCGCTCGGCCATGAAACGGGTGGCCTCGACGGTGTCGGCGACCTTGTGGGTGAAGGAGCCGTCGCCCCAGTCGCCCTCGGAGTCGCCGAGCCCGAGGTTGTCGAAGCGCAGCATCCCGATGCCCTCGGCGGCAAGCTGCTTGCAGATCCGTGCCGCGGCCGGAGAGTCCTTCCCGAGGGTGAAACCGTGACTGAACACGCCCCAGCCACGCACCTCACCCTCGGGCAGGTCGATGAGACCGGCCAGCATGGGTCCGGACGTACTCTTGAAGGTCACCTTCTCAGCCACGCCCAGGATTCTCTCAGAATCCGGCGCGACTGATCGGTTCTGCTCAGCGCTCGACGTAGAACAGACGCTTGTTGAGGAACTCGTCGATCCCGAGCGGGCCGAGCTCGCGGCCGAAGCCGGAGCGCTTGGTGCCGCCGAAGGGGACGTCGGCGCCCTCGCCGGCCGGCGTGTTGACGTTGGCCATGCCGACCTCGAGCTGCTGGGCGACGGCGATCGCGCGTGCCTCGTCGGTCGAGAAGACGGCGCCACCGAGGCCGTACTCGACCGCGTTGGCCAGCTCGACGGCCTCCTCGTCGGTGCTCACCTTGTAGACGACGGCGACCGGGCCGAAGAGCTCCTCGGTGTAGGCGCGCATCTCCGGCGTGACACCGGTGAGGACGGCGGGGGCGAAGAAGGCGTCGGGGCCGTCCGAGATCTCGCCGCCTGCGTGGAGCGTAGCGCCCTTGTCGACGGCATCCTGGATCTGGTCGCGCAGCGCCTCGGCGGCCTTGCGGGCCACCAGCGGGGAGTAGACGGTGTCGTCGCCGTCCTCGCCCTCGAGCGGCTTCATCGCGGCGGCGCGCTTGGTGAGGGCCGCGACGAAGTCGTCGTAGACGCCCTCGTTCACGATCATCCGCTTGTTGCCGTTGCAGACCTGGCCGACGTTCTCCATCCGGGTCGCCCAGGCGGTCTCGGCAGCCTCGTCGATGTCGTCGGAGTCGAGGATGATGTACGGGTCGGAGCCGCCGAGCTCGAGGACGACCTTCTTCAGGTGGCGGCCGGCGGCCTCGGCGACCGCCGTACCGGCGCGCTCGGAGCCGGTGAGGGAGACCGCGCGGACCCGCGGGTCGGCGATCATCGTGGCGATCTGCTCGTGGGTGGCGTAGAGGTTCTGGTAGACGCCCTCGGGGAGGCCGGCGTCCGCGAAGATCTTCGCGATCGCGGCCGAGGAGCGCGGGCAGTTCTCGGCGTGCTTGAGGATGACGGTGTTGCCGGCGACCAGGTTGGGCGCGGCAAAGCGGGCGACCTGGTAGTAGGGGTAGTTCCACGGCATGACACCGAGCACCGGGCCGAGCGGGAGACGCTGGATGACCGCCTTGCCCTCGTGGCCGGGCAGGTCGGTCTCCGCGAGCAGCTCGGGGCCGTGGTCGGCGTAGTAGGCGGTGATCTCGCCGGAGAACTCGGCCTCGCCGGCGCCGGAGGAGGCCTTCTTGCCCATCTCGGTGCGGATGATCCTCCCGAGCTCCGCGGCCCGCTCGGTGAAGAGGTCCGCGGCGCGCTTCACGATCGCGGAACGCTCCTCGATCGGGGTCGAGCGCCAGGCTTCGTACGCCTTCTTGGACCGCTCCAGCGCCTCCTCCACCTCGGCATCGGTGGCGAATGGGAAGGTCTCGATCACCTCGCCGGTTGCGGGGTCGGTCACCTGGTACGGAGGCGTGGTGCTCATCGTCATCCTCTTCGATCGGGGGCTGCTTTGGTGCGATGGTACGTGGTTTTGGAGCGCTTTTGATGACGGAACCGTTACTCTTTACCGGTTCTGGCAACTGAATCCGAAGTTAGGACACGTTCTAGAATGTCCGCATGGATCTCGCATTCTTCCGGCGCACCGATGACGGTTTCGAGCCTACGCCGATGGCTCGCAGCATGTGGGCCGAGGACCACATGCACGGAGTGGCCGCCAGCGGCCTGATCGCTCGCGGTCTCGAGGACCAGATCGAGGAGCTCGGACGTGCCTCGGAACTGGTCCCCTCGCGCTATCACGTGGACCTGTTCCGGCCGCCGCGGATGGTGCCGACGCGGATCCGTACGAGGGTCGTACGCAACGGCCCGCGCATCGCACTGCTCGACGCCGAGATGGTCCAGTCAGCGGCCGATGGCTCGGAGCAGGTCGTGGCTCGGGCGACGTGCACCTACCTGCTCGCCGGCGAGAACCCGGCCGGCGACGTCTGGTCGTCGACCGACCGCGCCACTCCCCCGCCGCTCGAGGTCGCGCCGCCGACCTCCGAGCCGCACGTACCGTTCTTCGTCTCCGAGAACCCCTGGTCCGACGACTTCGGCAAGCACCAGAACGCCGGGCGCCACGTCACCTGGCAGGTTGCCGTACCGACCGTCGCCGGCGAGCCGATGACCCCGTTCCAGACCGTGGCCTCCATCGCCGACGCCACCTCGATGGTCACCAACTGGGGCAGCAACGGCGTGGAGTGGATCAACACCGACATCTCGCTCGCCCTCGCCCGGCGCCCGGCCGGGATGGAGGTCGGCCTCGCCACCATCGACCACGTCGCCCATGAGGGCATCTCCGTCGGCACCGCCGAGGTCTTCGACCGCGAGGGCACCATCGGCACCGCCACCGTCACCGCCCTGGCCAACGCCAAGCGCACCGTCGACTTCACCGCTCCTGGCGAGGGCGGTCCCGCCACCCCGGTCTAGCCGAAACCGCAGTTGTGGCGGCCGAATCCGCACTTGTGGGCGACGAAACTCTCGTTTCGTCGCCCACTACTGCAGTCTCGGCCGCCAGAACTCACGTCTCGGCGGGCGCTTGTGCCTTCTCGGCTAGGGCGAGGTTCTGGTCGACGAGGGCGGCCATGAGGGCTCGCTGACGGGTCGGGGTGAGGCCGAAGCCGGAGGGGGTGAGGTCGGGGGTGGCCAGGGACTCGTCGAGGCCGTGGAGGCGGGCGGTCGCGTGGTTGACGTCCGCGATGGCCTGGCGGAGGTCGGTGGTCGCGGGATCGTGGGTGTCGGGGTCGCCGACGAGGTTGAGTACGCCGGTGATGCCGATCCGGCGCTCCTCGCCGACCCGGTCGAGGGCCGCCAGGAGCGTGACGCCGGCCGGGCGGAGCGGCTCGAGGTCAGCGGGGAACGGGTAGGTGGCACGCAGGCGCGAGGGGTTGTAGCGGTAGGCGGTGTTGAGCATGGTGCCGCCGGCGCGTACCGCCCAGACCCGGTGGAGGTCGGAGGCCAGGAAGGCGTACGCAGCCGGGTCCTGGGTGGGATAGACGACCAGCCCGTTGGAGAAGACGTGGTCGGCACCGACCAGCACGGGCCACAGATGCTTGCTGTGCTTGCTGAACGCGATGACGTGCGAGAGCCCGGCGGCGTCGCGGTAGAGCTCGTCGACCGGGCTGAGGAAGCCCCACCAGCGCTCCTTGAGCTGGGGGTACTTCACGAACTGGCGACGGCGCTCGGCACGCACCTTCGACCGCACCAGCCGCGCGAGCGCACGGTCCTCGGCGAGCTCCTCCAGGCCCAGCTTGCCGACGTCGAGCACGAAGCGGGAGGCGGTCGAGCCGCAGGGGGTCACCAGGTCCTCGCCGCTCAGGTAGGGGCGCACGGTGTGCCCGAGCGGACCGCGTCCGAGAGCCTCCGCCTCGGCCGGCGTCAGGACGAGCGTGCGGCCGAGCACGATCGTGCCCTGATAGCCGTGAGGCAGCGGTACGTCGAGATCCAGCCGCGCCGGCTCCGGGAGGGAGAAGCCGTCCTCGAGCGTCCCGGTGATCGCCGGGACCGATCGCCCGTCGAGCCACGCGCTGTCCAGCGGCCGCGTGGTGAGCCAGATCTTCGCGAACCGCACGCCCGCCGTCGGCCACGGGGCCGAACGCTCCGCCCGGGCGACCTGCCAGCCGCGGTCCAATAGCGCCCCGAGGCCGAAGCGCGCGGTGTCACCCTCGCTGATCGAGTCGGTCGTGATCAGCCCGATCTCGCCGCGACTGAGAGCGGCTGCCCGGAGCAGGAAGTAGATGACGTAGTCGGCCCGCCTCGTCGTGCCCCCGGCGAGCGTGTGCGCGAGGTAGTCGCGCAGCTCCTGGCCGATCGCGTCCCGCACCCGCTTCACCCCGAGGTAGGGCGGGTTGCCGACCACCGCGTCGAAGCCGCCGCGCGCCATCACCTCGGGCGCGACCAGCGCCCAGTGGATCGGCCGGACGGCGGGCACCGGCAGACGCCGACACCGACTCAGTGCCGCGTAGGCCTCCTCGAGCCGTCTCCCCGGCCGACCGCCCAGCGGCAGCGCGACCGCGACCATGGCATCGGCGTACGCCTCGGGGTCATCGACGCCGGCTGGCAGCTCGTCCGCGTCGACGAATCCGACCAGCGAGTTGCCGCACAGGATCCGGTCGTCGAGGAAGGTCAGCGGGAGCGAGGGGTCCTCGCAGAGCAGCCAGAGGGAGAGCTTGGCGATGTCGACCGCGACCGGGTCGATGTCGGCACCGTAGAGGCAGCGCGTGACGATCTCGGCCACGGGCCGCTCGCACGCGGACGCCAGATGACGGGCGGAGGCGAGGAGGAAGACGCCGGTCCCGGCGGCGATGTCGACCACGGCCGGGTCGGCGGAGGCGACCGGAGCCAGCGCGTGGGCGACGACCTCGTCGGCGAGCTCGGGAGGGGTGTAGTGGGCGCCGTTGTCGCGTCGCGAGGAGACCTCGAGCAGCGCCTCGTAGACGTAACCGATCTCCTCCAGAACGAGATCATCGACCGCGGCCCCATCCAGGAACAGATAGTTCGACAGCAGATGATCCGGCTGCGGACCGTCCGCGCACGACAGCAACCCGGCGGCGTCCAGGGCAGCGTCGGTGAGCACCATCCCCCGTGCCCGCGCGAACCCCGCCACGACACTGCGCATCACCGCCGCCACCGCCGAGGGGCCGCCGCCCAGCTCGGCAACCGCCGACCGCGCTCGAGTGCGCAGTGCCCGGGGCGTGATCACAGGATGAACCATAGAACGCCCGCAGGTTCGCGGAGACGAACCGATGGTGAAGAGTGACGCGACGGGGTGCCCCCGTTCACCACAACGTCACACCGTGCGTACAGAATCCGGCGCATGTCAATCGACTCGGAGCGGCTCGGGCCCCTCCTTCACCTCCGGCCCGGCACGGCTCCCCGCGTGGCGATCATCTCCGCGAGCTACGGCGCCGGCCACAACTCGGCCTCCCGGGAGATCTCACGAGCGCTCGGGGAGGCCGGATGCGACGTCGAGATCTTCGACTTCGTCGACCTGATGCCCTGGCGGCTCGGGCACGGACTGAAGGTCGGCTACAAGATGCAGCTCCAGGTCAGCCCCGACTCGTGGGGCACCACGATGAGTCTGGTCATGCCGGGACGCCCGCTCCACAAGCCGTTCAACCGGTTCCTTCGCCTCTCCACGCGCAACCTCACCGAGGCCATGCGCGGCGCCGATCTGGTCATCTCGACCCATCCGTTCTGCTCCCAGGTCATCGGCCACCTGCGCACCAGCGGACAGCTCACCGTGCCGGCGGTCACCTATCTCACCGACGCCGCCGTCCCGGCGCTGTGGATCAACCCCGGCATGGACCTCAACCTCGCCATCCACGAGGTCGCCGCACGCGAGGCGCGCATGCTCGGCGGCAACGCGGCGGTGGTCCAGCCGCTGGTCCCGCCGGGGGCGGCGTACGTCCCGGGCCAGGTCTTCCCCGATCCGCTCGCCGACCTCGACCTGGAGGGTCCTCGGGCACTGGTCACCGGCGGCTCGCTGGGCGCGGGTGCGCTTGAGCAGACCGCCCGCGACATCCTCGAGCACAGCGACATGACCCCGGTGGTCCTCTGCGCGACCGATCCCTGTCTCAAGCGCCGCCTGGAGCGGATCCCCGGTGTCGTGGCGCTCGGCTGGCGCACCGACGTACGCGCCCTGATGGCGACCAGCGACTGCGTCGTCCAGAACGCCGGCGGCTTCACCTCGCTCGAGGCCCTGGCCTCGGGCACGCCGGTGATCACCTACCGCTCGATCTCCGGCCACGGCGCGGCCAACTCGGCCAACCTGGACCGTGCCGGACTGATCCCGTGGGCTCGCGACGAGGTCGAGCTCGCCAAGCACCTGGAAGTCGCCGCCGAGTCGCCACGGTTCAACCGGCTCGCGCTCGGCGTCCCCGACATCGTCCAGATCCTCACCGACAGCTACGACGAGACCGCCGTGGCCTAGCCGGCCGGCGGCAGCCCGAAGAGCCGCGCGGCGTTCTCGTAGAGCACCCCGCGTGTCCACTCGTCACCGAGCCCGAGCCCCAGGACCCCGTCGACCGCCTCTAGATAGGGATAGGGGATGTTCGGGAAGTCGCTCCCGAACAGCACCCGCTCGCCCAGCGCCTTCAGGCGCGGCAGTTCCTCGGCCGGGAAGGGCGTCGACGCCTCGGTGAAGGCGGTGAAGGCCATGGTGGTGTCCAGGTGCACGCCGTCGTACTTCTCCACCAGGTCGAGGAAGCGCGAGTAGTCCGGCAGCCCCATGTGAGCGACGATCAGCACCAGGTCCGGATAGCGTCCGAGCAGCGCCTCCATGCCGCTGGGTCCGGTGAACCGACCCGGGGCGGGGCCGTGTCCCGAGTGGATCACCAGCGGCGTACCGGACTGCGAGAGCACCTCCCAGACCGGGTCGAGCAGCGGCAAGTTGGGGTCGTAGTCGCCGACCTGGACGTGCGCCTTGAAGATCCGCGCCCCCGCCTCGACGGCCTCGCGCACGTAGTCACCCGCACCCGGCTCCGGGTAGAACGTCGCCGACTGCAGGCAGTCCGGCTTGTCCGCCGCGAACTCCGCACCCCACTGGTTCAGCCATGCCGCCATCCCCGGCTTGTGCGGATAGGTGAGCGCCGAGAAGTGACGTACGCCGAGATCCCGCAGCACCCGGAGCCGCTCCTCCTCGGAGTGCCGATAGGCGATCGGCCACGGCTGGCCGGTCAACGGCCCGACCGCATCGAAGTAGGCCCACACCTTGTCGAGCATCCGCGCGGGCAGGAAGTGGGTGTGTACGTCGAAGATGCCGTCCAGGCCCAGCGCATCGAGCCGCGCGCGAAGCTGCGCGGGCTCGTCGGGGGCGATGGTGACCGTAGGAGCGTTCACGAGGGCCGAACCTACCCGGCGGTGGCGGACCCAGCGGCCACGGGCGCAGCAAAGGTCTCCGCGATCGCCCGAGCCCTCTCGGGCACTTCGTCGGCGGTCAGCCCCCAGGTCCCCTCCGCGAAGCGCCGTGCGAGCTTCGCGAGCGAGTCGGCACCCTCGTTGAGCGCCTCGCCGACGTGGCCGCGCACCCACTCGAAGGAGAGCCGGTCGGACTCGCGGCACAGGTCGTCGTGCATCCGGGTCAGGCCGGCGAGCTCGGCACGGTGCTCGCTCTCATAGCCCTTCGGCATCGACAGCTCACCGCGGAGCCAGTCCTCGATCATCGCGAGCGCGACCCGGGAGTCGGTCCGGATGGTCAGCGTCCGGCGGGGCAGCGCCCGCACCGCCTCCGCGATCGCCTGCAGCTCGGCCAGGACCACGAGCGACTGCGGGTCGCGGATCCGGGCGTTGGGCACCTGCCGGCCGAAGCCGTGCTGGCCGTCGCCGGCGAGCCATCCCCAGCCGATGAACCCGCGATGGGCCGAGCCGTCGGTCGCCACCACCAGCGGCGGCATCGGGCCGGCCCGATGGATCGCCAGCGCTTCCACCGCCTCCGCCCGGATGTCCGCGTCCTCGTCGGCGAACGGCACCACGGTGACCCCGGGATAGGCGTCGGCGATCTCGTCGGTCAGTATCCAGAACCGCGCGTTGGACGGCAGCGCCACCACGACCTGGACCGGCGCGAGCGACTCCAGCGACTCGTACGCCGCCCCGACCGCCGCGATGATCGCGTCCTCGGTCCCGCGGGCACCCAGCGATCCCGCCGCCTGCAGCCCCGGACCAGCCAGGACCCAGTCCCATCTCTCGGCATCGCTGCACTCTTTGACGACGATGAAGCAACGCATTGCTGACCTCCTGACCCGCCCGAACAAGTCGTCCTCGACGTTACCGGGCGGCCCCTGAGAACGTGACTCCGCCGTCAGGATCCGGACACCGCTGACCGGATCGGTCAGACGAGCCCGAGCTCTCGCGCGCGTACGCCCGCCTGGAACCGGGACGCGGCGCCGAGCGCCTCCATGAGCTCGGCGACCCGGCGCCGGTAGGTGCGTACGCCCAGCCCGAGGGTGCGCGCCGCGGCCTCGTCCTTCACGCCCCGGCCGAGCAGGTCGAGCACCTGCGGCGCGATGTCGCGCAGCTCGGCGATCCGGGCGTCGTAGGCGTCGACGGTCGTCGCCGAGCGCCAGGCCGCGTCGAAGAGCGAGGTGACGCCCTGGACCACCTCGGGCTGGGTGACGATGCTGAAGCTGCGCTCGCCCAGGCGCGGGTCGCCGGCGAGGATCGCGACCCGGCGGTCGATCAGGATCGTCTCGTTGATCTCGTCGGGGGTGATCCGGATCTGGGCGCCGCGGACGTCGCGGATCTCGCGCAGATGGGCGGCGGAGACCGGGTCGAGCAGCACGTTGGGCCGGTAGACCTTCCGCAGCCGCACCTCGGCCCCGTCGCGACCGCACAGCGCCGCTCTGATGCCGGACTCGGTGCGCGCGGCCGACCAGGTGCGCAGGTCGATCGCCGCACAGGCGATGTCGGTGGCGGCCGCGAACAGGTGCGAGGTGCGCCGCACGAGCTCCTCCTCGCCGCGTACGACGGCGACGGTCCAGCCCGTCCGGATCGTCCCCACCGTGTTGGTCACGGCATCGATTTTCCCCCGCCCGCCAAGACGAGAGCCGCGATCGGCAACAACCTGCCAACGGCGTGAGTACGCGGCGCCGGATCGCGACGCTGGAGGGCATGACCACGAACCACATCACCGCCGGTGCCGCCGGCACCTGGCAGCTCGGCGACAAGCGGATCAACCGGATTGGCTTCGGCGCGATGCGCCTGATCGGCAACCTCTCCACCCCGATCGCCCCCGACCGCGAGAACGCGATCGCCGTCCTCGGCCGCGCCGTCGAGCTCGGCGTGAACCACATCGACACTGCGGCGATCTACTTCACCCCGACGCGCTCGGCCAACGAGCTGATCGCGACCGCCCTCCAGCCGTACGCCGACGACCTGCTGATCGCGACCAAGGTCGGCCCCACCCCACGGAGCCGCGACGGCGCCTGGGAGTCCGACCCCCGACCCGAGCACCTGCGCCACCAGGTCGAGGAGAACATCCGCCAGCTCGGCCTCGACCACCTCGACCTGGTGAACCTGCGCTGGGGAGTCGGCCGCGAGCGCGGCACCGGATCGATCGCCGACCACTTCGGCGCCCTGCTCGACCTGCGCGAGGCGGGCCTGGTCGAGCACGTCGGCCTCTCCAACATCGGCCCCGAGCAGCTCACCGAGGCGCTCGCGATCGGGCCCGTGGCCTGCGTACAGAACCAGTACGGTCTCACCACCCGCCGTGAGGACGACGCCCTGCTGCGGCTGTGCGGCGAGCACGGGGTCGCGTTCGTGCCCTTCAACTCCATCGGCGCCGCCGTCGCCGGCGCTGTCCCCGGAACCGCCCCCGACGAGACCGGTCGCGAGGTCGTCGAGGCCATCGCCGCGGCGCACTCCGCCGCCCCCTCCCAGGTACGCCTCGCCTGGACGCTCCACCAGGGTCCGCACGTGCTCGCCATCCCCGGCACCGCCGACCTCGCCCACCTCGAGGAGAACATCGCCGCCGGCGCCCTACGGCTCACCGACGAGGAGGTGAGCCGCTTGGACGCCGTCGCCGCGTAGGCCGCCCGGCTCAGTCCTGGGTGTAGAGGCCGTCGATGACGTCGGCGTACTTCTTGCTCACCACCCGCCGCTTGAGCTTCAGGGTCGGGGTGAGCTCTTCGGACTCGGCGGTCCACTCCTCGCCGAGCAGCTCGAAGGCCTTGACCTGCTCGGGGCGGGAGAGGCGGGCGTTGGCGGCGTCGACGGCCTGGGCGACGGCGCCCCGGATGACCGGGTGCTGGGCCAGCTCGGCGAGCGAACCTGCCTCGACGCCGAGCTTCTGAGCGACCACGGGCGCGATCTCGCCGTCGAGGGTGAGGACGGCGACTACGTACGAACGGCCGTCACCCACCACCATCGCGTGGCCGACGAGCGGGCTCTCCTTGAGGAGGTTCTCGATGTTGGAGGGGGCGATGTTCTTGCCCGCGGAGTTGATGATCATCTCCTTCTTGCGGTCGACCACGGTGAGGAAGCCGTCCTCGTCGAGCGAGCCGATGTCGCCGGTGTGCAGCCAGCCCTCGGAGTCGAAGAGCGCGGCGGTGGCATCGGGTCGGCCCACGTAGCCCGGGGTCATGATCGGGCCCCGGAACAGGATCTCGCCGTCCTCGGCGATGCGCAGCTCGATGCCGGGCTGGGCGCGTCCGACGGTGCCGAGCCGGAAGGCCCCCGGGCCGTTGCCGGTGGCCGCCCCGGTGGTCTCGGTCATGCCGTAGACGTCGTAGATCTTCAGCCCCAGGCCGGCGAAGAACTTCGCCACCTCGATCGGCATCGGCGCCGCCGCGCTGGCCGCCCACTCGACCCTGTCGAGGCCGAGGAGCGCACGCATGGTCGACAGGACCGCGGCGTCGACCTGTTCGAACTGTGCCTGCAGCTCGGGTGAGGTGGTCTGCCCGAACTGCTGCGACTCGACGTAGGCCAGCCCGACCGCCATCGCCTTCTCGACACCCGCCTTCTTGGCCTCGTCGGTCTCGGCGGCGAGCAGCGCGGTGACGCCGGTGCGGATCTTCTCCCAGACCCGCGGCACCCCGAAGAAGCTGGTCGGGTGCACCTCCTGGAGGGTGCCGAGCAGCAGCGCGGGGTCCTGGACCAGGTAGACGTGGCCGCCGTTGAACTGCGGGATGTAGAGGCTGAGCACCCGCTCGGCGATGTGCGCGAACGGCAGGTACGAGACGAGCACTCCCGGCTCCACGACCCCGGAGACCGTCAGCGAGCTGGTCGTCTCGAAGACGATGTTGCGGTGGGTGAGCACCACACCCTTCGGCTGCCCGGTCGTGCCCGAGGTGTAGAGCATCGTGACCGTGTCGTCAGGGCTCACCGCGGCACTGCGCGCGTCCAGCTCCTCGCCGACCTCGGCCAGCGCCGCTGCGCCCGAGGCCACGAAGTCGTCCCAGGCGACCGCCCGCGGGTCGTCCTCCACGGCGGTGTCGATGGTGACGACGCGTACGATCTCCTCGCGCTTGAGCCCGAGCGCCCAGCGGGCGACGTGGTCGTCGGTCTCGAGCACGACGATCCGCGGGTCGGCGTGCTCGGCGACGTAGCCGACCTGGTCGGGCGCGAGGGTGTTGTAGATGCTGATCGGGACACCACCGGCGAGCACCGTGGCCATGTCGGCGACGACGTGCTCGATGCGGTTCGCTGCCATGATCGCGACCGACTCCCCCGGCTGGAGACCGGCAGCGATGTAGGCGGCGGCCAGCTTGCGGGCACGCTGGTGCAGCTCGCCCCAGGTCAGCGTGCGCCAGCCCGTGCCGTCAGGGGTGTGCCGGTCGGAGAAGGCCGGCTCGGAGCCGCGGTCGGCGACCACCTTGGCGAGTACGTCGACCATGGTCCGGTCGCCGATCTGGGACTCGAGGGCGGCACGGTCGGCGAGGACGTCGGGCATCGGAGCGCTCCTTCTGTTGTTTGTGACTCGGGTCACAATCGGGGTGCCTCGACCGTAGGGACGAGTCGGCGCGGACACAAGAGCCCGTCTGCGCTATTTGGGAATCCACCCCGGCGGCGAGTTTTCCATTCAGTGGAAGAACCCCCTGGCGGCAGCCACCGGACGGGAGTTGACTCACCCCATGGCAGAAGAACGTACGCAGGTTGTGATCGTCGGCGCCGGCCCCGCAGGGATGCTGCTGAGCCATCTCCTCGCCGCCGACGGGGTCGACTCGGTCGTGGTCGAGACCCGGTCGGAGGAGTACGTCGCGGCCCGCATCCGCGCCGGGATCCTGGAGCAGTCGAGCGTCGATCTGCTCACCGAGGTCGGTCTCGGCGACCGGCTCGCCCGCGACGCCGACAAGCACCGCGGGATCTACCTGCAGTGGCCCGAGGAGCGCCACCACCTCGACTTCGTCGACCTGGTCGGCCGGGCGGTCTACGTCTACGGCCAGACCGAGGTGCAGAAGGACCTGATCGACGCCCGGCGCGCCGCCGGGCAGGTGGTTCACTACGAGGTCAGCGACACCGCGCTGCACGACATCGCGTCCGACCGACCCTCGGTCACCTTCACCGACGCCGCCGGGCTCCCCCAGCGGATCCGGGCCGATGTCATCGTCGGCTGCGACGGCTCCTTCGGCCCCAGCCGCGCCGCGATCCCGGCCCGGGAGAGCTGGGACCGCACCTATCCCTACAGCTGGTTCGGCATCCTCGCCGACGTCGCGCCGTCGACCGACGAGCTCATCTACGCCTGGCACCCCGACGGCTTCGCGCTGCACTCGATGCGCTCGGAGAGCGTCTCGCGGTTCTACCTCCAGGTGCCCAACGGCACCGACCCGGCGACCTGGTCCGACGACCAGATCTGGGACGCGCTCTCCGCCCGGCTCGGCCACGGCCAGAACGGCTGGAGCCTGCAGCCGGGCCGGATCACCGACCGCAGCGTCCTCCCGATGCGCTCGCACGTCTCAACGCCGATGCGCCACGGCCGGCTCTTCCTGGCCGGCGACGCCGCCCACATCGTCCCGCCGACCGGAGCCAAGGGACTCAACCTCGCGGTCGCGGACGTCGCGCTGCTGGCCCCCGCGCTCACCGCGCTGCTCAAGGGCGACTCACGACTGGCCGACGACTACTCCGAGACGGCGCTGCGTCGCGTCTGGCGCTGCACCCACTTCTCCTGGTGGATGACCACGATGCTGCACACCGCCGAGGACCCGTTCGACACCCAGCTCCAGCTCTCCCAGCTGCGCTGGGTGACCTCGAGCGAGCACGCCGCCGCCGGGCTCGCGGAGAACTACGCCGGTCTGCCGATCGGCTTCTGAACGGCCGGCGGCTCTTGCTCGATCAGCCACAGTCGTGTTTAGGTAAGCCTTACCTAAACACGGAGGTGTCATGGATTCGACCGCCAGCATTGCCCGCAGCATCCTGTCATGCCCTCGTGGCGGCAGCGTGGTGATCGACGGCATCCCCTACTCGATGGAGGAGCTGGAGATGCAGGGCTTCGCCGACGACGGCGGGCGCCCGACCTTCCTGTGCCCACCCGAGCAGCGGATGGCGTACGCCGGGCGCCGCGGCAGCCATGTCGTGCTGGTCCTCCAGGGCGCACTGGGCGACGGCGAGGCGGTCCGGCTGACCGGGGCGTTGAGGTGGCTGCGTACGGATGCCTGCACGTGCTGTGAGACGGAGTGGGAGGAGGTGGTCATGGACGTCTCCAACGTGATGCTGGTGCGCCGCACCGGCGAGGCGGTCCCGATCCCCCTCGATGCCTTCACCGACCGCGACCTCGACCTCAACGCCGGCGTGCTCCACCGCAACCAGGACCATCTCAACAACCACCACGGCAACGAGCTCCGCGAGGCGGTCGCGACCCGCTCCTACATCCGGGTCGACACCATCCTGGCCGCCCAGATCACCGGCCTCAGCGCCGAAGGCTTCGAGTTCCAGTGGGTCGACGAGGGCGGGGCGCACAGCGCACGCACCACGTTCGACCGCCCGGCCCGCACCCCGGAGGACCTCGTCGCCGGCGTCCGGAAGGCCCTCGCCGCCGAGATCTGCTGAGCGGAACACGCGCGCCGAACCTGTTTCCTGGTACACAAATCCCATGTACCTTGGTGACGTATCAACGTCGTGCAAGGAGGCTCGGATGGTTGTGCAGACACTGCGCTCGATCGGTGGCTACGTGGGTGCGGTCGCCGGCACCCCGGTCCGGATGATCACGCCGACCAGGCCCGTGCCGCGCCGGGAGTACGGCGAGACGCTGCGTACGTTGTCCGAGGCGTCGGTCGAGATGTACTTCAACGCCTTCAAGGACGTCGACTGGGATGCGCCCGAGATGGCCCTGTCCGAGGACGACGAGCGCTGGATCCTGCCCACGCTCGACCTGCTCGGCGCCCATCCGTGGTACCAGTCGCTGCCCAAGGCACGCCAGATCGAGGTCGGCCGGCACCGGCTCACCGCGATGGTGAAGACCGGCTCCCAGTTCGAGCAGCTGCTCCTCCTCGGCGGCACCCAGTTCCTGATGGGCGTCGACAACGGCGACCCCGAGTTCCGCTACTTCATGCACGAGCTCACCGAGGAGACCCATCACATCCAGATGTTCCAGGAGTTCACCAACCGCGCCTGCCCCGACGTCGTGGGCGCACCGGGCTGGCTGATGCGTGCCATCCCGCTCGTGGGACATCTCGGCGGGCTCTATCCCGCCCTCTTCTTCGCCATCATCCTGGCCGGCGAGGAGCCGATCGACCACGTGCAGAAGGAGGCCATGCGCGCCGGCGGAACCCATCCGCTCCTGGACCAGATCATGGCCATCCACATCGCCGAGGAGGCCCGCCACATCGGCTTCGCGCACGCCTGGCTCGAGGAGCACGCCCCCTCGCTCAACCCGGTCTCGCGCCTGGCTCTCGGCATCCTCACCCCGCTCGCGATGCGGCTGGGCTCCGACGCGATCATCATCCCCTCGCGCGCCGACCGCGAGCTCATGGGACTGCCCGACTCGGTCGTCCGCGAGGTCTGGGGCACCGGCGCCGAGGCCGCCGCGTTCCGCCGTCATCTCTTCGCCGACGTCCGGATGCTCTTCGACAACCTCGGGCTGCGTACGCCGCTCACGCGGTGGTCCTGGAAGGTGCTCGGCGTGGACGGCCGGCCGGCGCGATTCCGGGCCGAGCCACCCACCGCCGCCGCTTGACGAGCAGAGTTGAATGGCATCACCGACTCAACCGAGGAGCACGATGCCGAACAACGACAATGGCCGCGCGAACATCGGCGTGGTGGGCCTGGCCGTGATGGGATCCAACCTGGCCCGCAACCTCGCATCCCGCGAGGGCAACACCGTGGCGGTCTACAACCGCACCTACGCCCGCACAGAGGAGCTCATCACCGAGCACCCGGAGGCCGGCTTCCTCGCCTCCGAGACGATCGACGACTTCGTGGCGACGCTGGCCAAGCCGCGTACGGCGATCATCATGGTCCAGGCCGGCAAGGGCACCGACGCGGTGATCGAGCAGCTGGCCGAGCGGTTCGAGCCCGGCGACATCATCGTCGACGGCGGCAACGCCAACTTCAACGACACCATCCGCCGCGAGCGCGAGCTGCGTGAGCGTGGCCTGAACTTCGTCGGCACCGGCATCTCCGGGGGCGAGGAGGGCGCGCTCAACGGCCCCTCGATCATGCCCGGCGGCTCGGCCGAGGCCTGGACGACGCTCGGCCCGATCCTGAAGAGCATCGCTGCGGTGGCCGAGGGCGAGCCGTGCGTGACCCACGTGGGCACCGACGGCGCCGGCCACTTCGTGAAGATGGTCCACAACGGCATCGAGTACGCCGACATGCAGCTGATCGCGGAGGCCTACGACCTCCTCCGGCGGGTGGCCGGGCTCTCGGTGGAGCAGCTCGTCGACGTCTTCAGGGACTGGAACACCGGCGACCTGGAGTCCTACCTGATCGAGATCTCCGCGGAGGTGCTCGCCCAGAAGGACGCCGAGACCGGCCAGCCGCTCGTGGACGTCATCCTCGACGAGGCCGGCTCGAAGGGCACCGGCGTCTGGACGGTGCAGAACGCCCTCGGCCTCGGCATCCCGGTCTCCGGCATCGGCGAGGCCGTCTTCGCCCGGGCGGTCTCCTCCAAGCCGGCCCAGCGCGGAGCGATGCGGGCCTCGGTGACCAACCGTCCGAAGGCACCAGCGGTCCCCGACACGTTCGTCGACGACGTACGCGCGGCCCTCTATGCCTCGAAGGTGGTCGCCTACGCGCAGGGGTTCGACCTGATCGTGGCCGGAGCCAAGGAGTACGGCTGGGACATCGACCTGGGTGCGCTCGCCAAGATCTGGCGCGCCGGCTGCATCATCCGGGCCCGCTTCCTCAACCGCATCGTCGACGCCTACGCCACCAAGCCCGACCTGGAGACGCTCCTGGTCGACCCCTACTTCGCCGACGCGGTCGCGTCCGGCGAGGAGGCGTGGCGGCGCGTCGTCGGGATCGCGGCTGCCTCCGGCGTACCCGCACCGGGGTTCTCCTCGGCGCTCGCCTACTTCGACTCGCTCGCCGCCGACCGGCTCCCGGCCGCGCTCATCCAGGGTCAGCGTGACTTCTTCGGGGCCCACACCTACAAGCGCGTCGACAAGGACGGCACGTTCCACACGCTGTGGTCCGACGACCGCTCGGAGATCCCGACGACGCCCTCGACGCACTAGGGAAGCTGCCCGGGCGGAGATACCGAACTTGGGGCTGTCAGCGGCGGCGACGGCGGACCTAGCCTGAAGCATGGGGTTCGACGTTGCCGCTGAGAGGTATGCCCGCTTCATGGGGCGCTACGCCGAACCCCTTGCACCCCACTTCGCCAACTTCGCCCGGGTCAGCATGGGCCAGCGGGTGCTCGACGTCGGCTGCGGACCGGGCACGCTCACCCGTCATCTGGTGACCCTCACCGAGGCCCACCTGGTGGCCGCGATCGACCCCTCGCCACCATTCATGGAGGCGGTCGCACGGCAGCTGGCCAGGGTCGATGTGCACACCGGCGTGGCCGAGGCTCTGCCCTTCGCCGACAACTGGTTCGACGTCTCGCTGGCCCAGCTCGTCGTGCACTTCATGACCGATCCGGAGGCCGGGATCAGGGAGATGGTCCGGGTCACCCGACCCGGCGGCACCGTCGCGGCGTGCGTCTGGGACGGCGACACCGGTGCCGTCGCGCCGTTCTGGGACTGCGTGCACGAGATCGACCCGGAGGCCGAGGACGAGGCCCTGCTCGCCGGCGCCCGGCTGGGTGATCTGGAGAAGCTGTTCAAGAAGGTCGGCCTCCGCAAGGTCGAGCCGAGCGGCCTGGTCGTCCGCGTCACGCATCCCACGTTCGAGGACTGGTGGGACCCGTACACCTTCGGCGTCGGGCCGGCGGGCGACTACGTGAGCGCCCTCGACGACGCCGGTCGCACGGCGCTCGAGGAGGTCGCCCGGCGCCGGCTCGGCAACGGCCCGTTCACCGTGACCGCGACAGCCTGGGCGGCTCGCGGCACCGTCGCCTAGCCGCCCGAGGTCTCCGTCTGCGACCCGGCGCGGCAATTTGCATCGTTCCCCTATCCTCCATAAGGTTGTAAAAGTCAACCAATCAGAGGGGGCGATGATGACGCAGGCGACCTACCGCGAGCTGATGCATCGACTCATCGAGGTCGGGGCCGTCAGGAAGGGCCTGGCCCGCAATCTCCCGCCCGACCTGCCGGCCGGTTCGGCGGGCGTGCTGGGACTGCTGAGCGAGCACGGCGAGATGACCATCAGCGAGCTCACCGACCTGCTCGCCGTCGACATCTCGGTGACCAGCCGCCACGTCTCGCACGTCGCCGACCAGGGCTGGCTCGAGCGCACCCCCAACCCGGCCGACGGGCGCTCGCGCCTGCTGCGCCTCACCGACTCCGGGAGCGATCTGCTCGCCGGGTTCTCCGACCACATCACCGAGCTGCTCGCCGAGCGGCTCAGCGACTGGAGCGAGGAGGAGGTGCATGAGCTGATCCGGCTCATGGCCAAGCTGCACGACAGCCTCGTCTGCCCCGCACCCGCCCTCCCCCACGTACGCACCTAGGGCTCTGCCCCACCACCGATCTGCTCGATACAGAAGGGAAGTCCATGGCAACGACGACAGCCGAACGGACTCACGCCGGTCCACCGGGAGGCCCGTCCGGGGGCGCACCCACCTCGCACGGTGAGATGTCTCACCGCGAGATCATGGAGGCGCTCTCGGGTCTGCTGCTCGGCATGTTCGTGGCGATGATCTCCTCCACGATCGTCTCCAACGCCCTGCCCGAGATCATCGCCGACATCGGCGGCGGGCAGTCGGCCTACACCTGGGTGGTCACCGCCTCCCTGCTGACCATGACGGCCACCACCCCGCTGTGGGGCAAGATGTCCGACCTGTTCAGCAAGAAGCTGCTCATGCAGATCGCGCTGGTCCTGTTCGTGGCGGCCTCGGCCGTCGCCGGCCTCGCCCAGAACCCGGGTGAGCTCATCGCCGCCCGAGCGGTCCAGGGCATCGGCATGGGCGGTCTGACCGCCCTCGCCCAGGTCATCATGGCCGCGATGATCTCCCCGCGCGAGCGTGGCCGCTACTCGGGCTACCTCGGCGCCGTCTTCGCGGTCGCCACCGTCGGCGGCCCGCTGATCGGCGGGGTCATCACCGACGCCGACTCGCTCGGCTGGCGCTGGTGCTTCTACGTCGGCATCCCGTTCGCGGTCATCGCCTTCATCGTGCTGCAGAAGACGCTGCACCTGCCCGTCATCAAGCGCGACGGCGTCAAGGTCGACTGGGCCGGCGCCTTCTTCATGGCCGCCGGCGTCTGCCTGCTGCTCGTCTGGGTGACCTTCGCCGGCGACAAGTACGACTGGGCCTCCTGGGAGACCGCGGCCATGGTCGGCGGCTCCGTGCTGCTCCTGCTGATCTTCGTCCTCGTCGAGTCGAAGGCCGCCGAGCCGATCATCCCGCTGCGGCTCTTCGCCAACCGCACGATCACGCTCTCCTCGCTCGCCTCGCTCTTCGTCGGCGTGGCGATGTTCGCCGGCACGATCTTCTTCAGCCAGTACTTCCAGCTGGCCCGCGGCGAGTCCCCGACGATGGCCGGGGTGATGACGATCCCGATGATCGCGGGGCTGTTCCTCTCCTCGACCGTCTCCGGCCAGGTCATCACCCGCACCGGGAGGTGGAAGGCCTGGCTCGTCGTCGGCGCCCTCCTCATCGTCGGCGGGCTCGGCCTGCTCGGCACGATCCGCTACGACACCGAGTACTGGCACGTCGCCGTCTTCATGGCGGTCCTCGGCCTCGGCGTCGGCATGACGATGCAGAACCTGGTCCTCTCCACCCAGAACCAGGTCGCACCCGCCGACCTCGGAGCCGCCAGCTCCATGGTGACGTTCTTCCGCAGCCTCGGCGGCGCGATGGGTGTCTCCGCGCTCGGTGCGCTGATGGCCCACCGGGTCACCGACTACGTCCAGGACGGCCTGGCCGACCTCGGTCCGCGCTACGCCGCGCTGGCGCAGGGCACCTCGGGCGAGATCCCGGACATGGACAAGGTCCCCGAGCCGCTGCGGTCGGTGCTGGAGAGTGCGTACGGGCACGGCATCGCCGACATCTTCCTGGTCGCCGCGGGGGCAGCCGTCATCGCGCTGCTGTTCGTGGTGTTCATCAAGGAGGTCCCGCTGAAGACCAAGGGCGGGATCGCCCAGGCCGCCGCGGAGGCCGCCGAGGTCGACCGGCCCGCAGCGGTCGCCGAGGCCGTCGCCGGGGTGCCCGAGCAGCAGGCCGCCGCTCTTGCGCCGGTCGCCAACGGGATCGCGCTGCACGGCTTCGTCCGCGGCTCCGGAAACATCCCGGTCCCGCACGCCGCGGTCACGCTGATCTCGCTGTCCGGGCGTCAGCTCGGCCGCTCGGTCGCTCACGCCGACGGCTCCTACGCGGTGGACGCGCCCGGGTCGGGGACGTACGTCCTGATCGCCTCCGCCGACGGCTTCCAGCCGCAGGCGTCCACGGTGGTCGTGGGCGGTGAGCCGGTGGCGTACGACCTCCTGCTCAGCGGCACCACGGGCCTGAAGGGCATCGTGCGTGGCGGCGAGGACGGCGCGCCGATCAAAGACGCGATGGTGATCGTGACCGACGTACGCGGCGACCTGCTCTCCACCGGCACCACCGTCGCGGACGGCACCTTCTTCATCGACGAGCTGGTCCCGGGACCGGCGACGGTCGCGGTCAACGCCGAGGGCTACCGCCCGCGCGCGGTGCCGATCGAGATCGGTGCCACCGGCGTGACTCGGATCGAGGTCGAGATGGTCACCGGCGCTCGCCTGACCGGTGTCGTCAAGGCGGCCTTCGGGCCGCTCGCCGACGCTCGGGTGACGCTGGTCGACGCGGCCGGCAACGTGGCCGGGACCGCGACGACCGGCCCGGACGGGGCGTACGCCTTCGCCGATCTCGACAGCGGGGACTACACGGTCCTGGCCACCAGCTACCCGCCGGCGGCCGGCGCCGTGAGCCTGACCGGCCACGGCGTGGACGGCCACGAGATCGTCCTCTCCCACCCCGAGGACTGATCCGCGATGGCACTGACCGCACAGATCCGCACCCGCGACGGCTGGGCCGTGGCGCACGCGGTCGTCACCCTCACCGACACGGCCGGCGGTCAGGTTCTGCGCGCCGAGGCCGACGAGGACGGTGTCGTCGCCGACGACACCGTCCTCGCCCCCGGGCCGTACGTCGCGATCGTCACCGCGATCGGCTGGTCCCCCGCCGCGGCGACCGCGATCGTCACGGCCTCAGGTCTCGCTTCGCTCGGGACCGTCACGCTGACGCGCCAGGGCGACACCTCGCTCCCGGCCCCCGGCCCGTGGACCATCGATCCCGCCCACTCCACCGTCGGCGCGGTCGCGCAGCACCTGGGCATCTCCAGTGTGCGCGGCCGGTTCACCGACTTCGCCGGGGTCGTCGAGATCGCCCCGGACCGTCTGGAGAAGTCACGCGTCGAGGCCGTCATCCGTGCCGCCTCGATCGACACCGGCAACCGGATGCGCGACGACCACCTCCGCAGCGGCGACTTCCTCGATGTCGAGGCGTACCCCGAGGTCGTCTACCGCTCCACCGGCCTCACCCCGGCCGGATCGGACCGCTGGACCGTGCACGGGGAGCTCTCGATGCACGGGCAGACCCGCTCCGTCGACCTCGACGTCGCCTACCTCGGCACCGGCCCGGACGCCTGGGGCGGCACCCGGGCCGCCTTCCGCGCCACCGCTCAGCTGCGCCGTGACGACTTCGCGATGAACTACAACCAGGCCGTCGCCGCCGGCATCGCCGCCATCGGCACGACCCTCAAGGTGGAGCTGGACATCCAGGCCGTACAGGGCGACACGCTGCCGGCCTGAGCCGAGGCCCCCGACAGCCGAGGCGTCAGTTCGGTCGGCCGAGGCGTCAGGTACGTCGGCCGAGTGGGCAGCGCCGTGACGACTCGGCCGACGCGGGCGACGCTTCGGCCGACGTACGTGACGCCTCGGCAAGGCATATCACTGCCGAGCGACTGAGACTCTGCGAGTATGAGTGCATGGAGCTGCGCCACCTTCGCTACTTCGTCGCGGTCGCCGAGGAGCGTCACTTCGGCCGGGCGGCGGAGCGGCTCCACATGGCGCAGCCGCCGCTGTCGCAACAGATCCGTCAGCTCGAGGCCGAGCTCGGGCTGACCCTGCTCACCAGGACGACGCGGCGGGTCGACCTGACCCCGGCCGGTGCTGCGTACCTGGAACGGGCGCGGGAGATCCTCGGTGCCGTGGACGCAGCCGCCCACGAGGCCGCCAGCATCGCCTCGGGGCGGCGCGGCCGACTGCTGATCGGGTGCGTCGGGTCGGCGACGTACTCGCTGCTCCCGGCGCTGGCGCGCACCCTGCGCGCCGAGCTGCCCGAGGTCGAGTTCGGGTTCCGGGGCGAGATGCTCTCGCCGGACCAGGCCGCGGCGCTCACCGACGGCACCCTCGACCTCGGCCTGCTCCGCCCCCTGCCCACGGGCAACTCCGGGAGCCTCTCGATCACCCACCTGCGCCAGGAGAACCTGCTGGTGGCGATGCCGAGGGACCACCGGTTCGCCGGCCGTCGCCGCGTACGCATCGCCGACCTCGACGGCGAAGGCCTGGTCATCCACGCCGGCGGCGGCCGTTCGGCGATGAACGCGATGATCCAGGAGCTCTTCGACTCCGCCGGGATCCGCAGCCACATCGCCCACGAGGTCGCCGAGACCTCCACCCTGGTCACCTTCGTGGCCGCCGGTCTCGGTGTCGCCATCGTCCCCGAGCCCACTGCGGCTCTCGCCGTCCCGGGAGTCGTGTACGTCCCCCTCACCGGCACCCCCGGCGTCGAGCTCGTCGCCGCGACCCGCGCCGGCGACGAGAGTCCGCTGATCACCCGCGCACTGAACATCCTGGCCGGCCTCAGCACCGACGAGCCCCGAGTCGGCGCGAACTGACCACACGACGCCGAGTCGGCGCGTCATGACGAGCCGACTCGGCACGGATCTCGGTCAGAACGAGCCGACTCGGCGCGGAGAGGGTCAGCGGCAGCGCAAGGTCTGCGAAGGCGGCACGCCGTAGGCCTGCCGGTAGGCGGCGGCGAAGCGGCCGAGGTGGGTGAAGCCCCACCGGTAGGCGACCTCGGCGACAGTGTCGCCGCGGCTGGCGAGCAGGTCGGCGTGGACGCGTTCGAGGCGGATCTCCTGCAGCTTCTGGGTCGGGGTGCGGCCGAGGTAGCGCTGGAAGCCCTGCTGGAGCCGGCGGATGCCGACGTCGGCCTCGCGGGCGAGATCGGAGACGGCCCATTCGCGCGCCGGGTCGGCCTCCATGGCCTCGACGACGCGGGAGACGATCCGGGGCCGGACGGAGCCGACGGCCGGCTCCTCGGGGAAGCAGGCGGCGACGAAGGCGGCGGTCAGCGTCCCGGCCAGCCGGCGACGCACCCTCTCGTCGCCCACCAGCGCCGGGTTGCGCATCGCCTCGGTGCCGAGCGAGCCGAGCAGGCCGATCCAGGCGCGGGCGCCATGGGCACGCAGGTCGAGCTGAGCGGGCAACCGGTCGGTGTGCAGGCCGACCAGGGCCGCGACCTCCTCGACCAGGTAGTCACGGTCGACCCGCATCCCGACGATCGAGCAGTCGGCAGACCAGCGCGTCATCTTGGTCGGCCGGTCGGGAGGGCACACCGTCGCCTGGCCGTCGAGCGAGAGCACATGGGCGCCACCGACGTTGGCCTCGAGCACACCGCTGCGCGGGACGTTGACCGCCCAGGCGCCGGGATGGTCCGACTCCACCGACACCTCCGCACCCCAGCCGATCCGGGTCAGCCGGACGGGGCCGAGGTCGACCGCACGCAGCTCAGCCGGGCACGCGGGCCGGCCGCGCATGGTCAGGGCATGCGGGAAGTACGCCCGGGCGACCTCGTCGGAGAAGCTCTCCATGTCGCCGGACGACCCGGATGATGCGGTGAGAGTGCCGGTGCTCATCTGCCACCCCCTAGTGACGTCCTTCACATTAACAGCGCATCCGGCCGTCGCCGAGAGCGTCCGGAAACCCGGTGCGCAATCCGGACAGCCCGTTCGCCCAGCGGATCGCCGCCCTCGTGATCCGGATCTAGCGTCGTCCTCCGACGTGACCGCCGCCACACATCTGCGGCCCCGACGAAGGAGGAGCTCCATGGACCCACGCACCCTGCGGTCGACCTTCGGCCGCTTCGCGACCGGCGTCACCGTGATCACCTGCCGCACCCCGGACGGCGCCCACCACGGCGCCACGGTCACGGCCTTCACCCCGATCTCGCTGGACCCGCCGCTCGTGCAGGTCGCCCTGACGCGTACGTCCAAGGCGGCCGCCTATCTCGAGGGCGAGGCCTTCGCGGTCAACGTCCTCGCCGACGACCAGAGCGATGTCGCCATGCACTTCGCCGGGCGTCCGGGCAGCGACCCGCTCCCCTGGCGCGAGGGCGCGACCGCGCCGCGGCTGGGCGGGACGGCCGCGACGCTGGTGTGCCGCCCGTGGCGTACCGACGACGGCGGGGACCACCTGCTGTTCCTCGGAGAGGTCGTCGAGGTGATCACCACCGACCGCAAGCCGCTGCTCTTCCACGACAGCGCCTTCCACCACATCGGCAACCCGTCCTCCGAGGTCGTCTGGCTCGGCTGCCAGGACGACCCGAGCACCGGCTGGTTCGACGCGACCACGTCGTTCACCGCCCTCGATGTCCCCGCGATCCCGCGATCCACCCACTACTGATCCCAACCCTGAAAGCCAGACCAAGGAGAGAACCCATGACCGACACCCTCGCCCCGGAGACCCAGCCCGACGGACCGCCGACCGTCAACCCGGCCGCCGGCTCGCCCGCCAACCAGCAGACCAACTTCGCCTCCCGGCCGATGACCGGCGACGAGTACATCGAGAGCCTGCGCGACGGCCGCGAGATCTACCTGCACGGCGAGCGGGTCGAGGACGTCACCACCCACCCGGCCTTCCGCAACCCGGTGCGGATGACCGCGCGCCTCTACGACGCGCTGCACACCGGCCCGCACGTCGACGAGCTCACCGTGCCGACCGACACCGGCAACGGCGGCATCACGATGCCGTTCTTCAAGACCCCGACGTCCTCGGCCGACCTGCTCAAGGAGCGCGACGCGATCGCACGCTGGGCCCGGATGACGTACGGCTGGATGGGCCGCTCCCCCGACTACAAGGCCAGCTTCCTCGGCACCCTGCACGCCAACAAGGAGCTGTACGCCCCATTCCAGGACAACGCCGAGCGCTGGTACCGCGAGTCCCAGGAGAAGGTCCTCTACTGGAACCACGCGATCATCAACCCGCCGGTCGACCGCCAGCTCCCGCCGGACGAGGTCGGCGACGTCTACATGAAGGTCGAGAAGGAGACCGACGCCGGCCTGATCGTCTCCGGAGCCAAGGTCGTCGCGACGGGCTCGGCGATCACCAACTACAACTTCATCGCCCACTACGGCCTGCCGATCCGCAAGAAGCAGTTCGCGCTGATCTGCACCGTCCCGATGGACGCCCCCGGCATCAAGCTGATCTGCCGATCCTCCTACACCGAGCAGGCCGCCAAGAACGGCGAGCCCTTTGACTACCCGCTGTCGAGCCGGATGGACGAGAACGACACCATCTTCATCTTCGACAAGGTGCTCGTGCCCTGGGAGAACGTCTTCATGTACGGCGACGTCGACCGGATCAACGCGTTCTTCCCGCAGTCGGGGTTCCTGCCGCGGTTCACCTTCCAGGGCTGCACCCGCCTGGCCGTCAAGCTCGACTTCATCGCCGGCCTGCTGATGAAGGCGCTCGACGCCACCGGCTCGGGCGGCTTCCGCGGCGTACAGACCCGGGTGGGTGAGGTGATCGGCTGGCGCAACCTGTTCTGGTCGCTGACCGAGTCGATGGCCCGCGACCCCGAGCCGTGGGTCGGCGACGCGGTCATCCCGAAGCTGGAGTACGGCCTGACGTACCGGATGTTCATGATCCACGGCTATCCGCGGGTCAAGGAGATCATCGAGCAGGACGTCGCCTCCGGGCTGATCTACCTGCCCTCCGGCGCCGCCGACTTCAAGAGCCCCGAGGTGCGGCCGTACCTGGACAAGTACGTCCGCGGCTCCAACGGCATCACCGCCGTCGACCGGGTCAAGGTCATGAAGGCCCTGTGGGACTCGATCGGCTCCGAGTTCGGCGGCCGCCACGAGCTCTACGAGCGCAACTACTCCGGCAACCACGAGAACGTGAAGGCCGAGCTCCTCTTCGCCGCCCAGAACCGCGGCGGGGCGGACGCGATGAAGGGGCTCGCCGACGAGTTCCTGGCCGAGTACGACCTCGACGGCTGGACCGTGCCGGACCTGTTCTGACGAGGAGCCCCGCCGAGTCGGCGCGTCAGAACGCGCCGACTCGGCATCCGGGCTCAGCGCAGGATGTACCAGAGCCCGACAGCGGCCGGCAGGACACCGAGGACCAGCCAGGGCGTGAACGGGCTGCGCCGGTGGATGAGGAACCCGCCGGCCAGGCCCAGCACCCCGAAGGCCGCGGCGATGATGCACAGCCCGATCCGCGAGCTCTGGTAGACCGGGTCGATCGCGACGGCACCGATGACCAGCCCGACCGCCAGGTGGGCGACGGTGAACACGACGAGCACGGACGCCACCCACTGCTTCACGTGTGTGAGCGACTTGTCGTTGACGGGCCGGATCGGGTTGTCCGGGTCCATCAGGTGGCGTGGTCGTCGCGGTTGATCGTTCACGGTCCCATACTTACCAGGCGAACTGTTTGTGCACCAACTATTGGTACGCTAACTCACATGCCGACGCAGAAGGACCCCCTCTCGGGGATCGAGAACCCGCTCGCCCTCGATCAGCAGGTCTGCTTCGGCCTGGCCGTCGCCGCCCGCAGCGTCATCGGCCTCTACCGGCCCCTGCTCGAGCCCATGGGGCTGACCCACCCGCAGTATCTGGTCATGCTGGCCCTCTGGGAGGAGGAGCCGCTCCGCGTCTCCGAGCTGGGCCGGAAGGTCCAGCTCGACCCGGGCACGCTCTCCCCGCTGCTCAAGCGCCTCGAGGCGCAGGGCTACATCCGGCGCGAGCGCAACAAGCTCGACGAGCGCTCGCTCGCCGTCGTCCTGACCGATCGCGGGCGCGCACTGCGGGACGACGCCGAGAAGATCCCGCCCGCGATCGTCGAGCGTCTCGACATGAGCGTCGACGAGCTGATGGAGCTCCATCGCCGACTGCTGGAGGTCATCGCCGCAGCGACCCGCTGAGCCGGGCGCCTAGCGGGACGCCAGCGCGCCCGCGAGCGAGTCCAGGACGCCGGGGACGATGGAGAAGTAGGCCCACCGGCCGCGCTGCTCGCGGGTGACGAGCCCGGCCTCGACCAGCAGCTTCATGTGATGGGAGACCGTCGGCTGGGACAGCCCGACCGGCTCGGTGAGGTCGCAGACGCAGGCCTCGTTGTCCTCGGCGGCCGCGATGATCGAGAGCAGCTTGACCCGGTTGGGGTCACCGAGCGCCTTGAACATCCGCGCCAGCACCTCGGCCTGGTCGTCGTCGAGAACGCCTGCGGTCACCGGCGAGCAGCACGCGACGGCGGCGGAGGGAAGCACGGGAAGAACGGTCATGAGGACGAGTCTACCGAATGATATTGACGAACGTCGATACGTCACCTAAGGTCGCCGTCATATCGACGTTCTTGAATCTGAGGAGCATCATGACCGACCTTCCCGTTGCCGTCATCGGCGCCGGCCCACAGGGCCTCGCGGCCGCTGCCCATCTCCTCGAGCGCGGCCTCACCCCGCTCGTGCTCGAGCAAGGGAGCGAGCCTGCGGCAGCCGTCGCCGAGTGGGGCCACGTACGTCTCTTCTCGGCCTGGCCGGAGCTCGTCGACAAGGCCGCCGCCCGGCTCCTGGAGCCGACCGGCTGGGCCGCACCGACGAAGGGCTATCCCACCGGCGCGCAGTGGCGCGAGCACTACCTCGCCCCGCTGGCCGACGCGCTCGGCGACCACGTCCGCTACGGCGCCACGGTGACCGGCGTCTCCCGCAAGGGCCGTGACCGCCTCGTCGACGCCGACCGTGCCGAGCAGCCGTTCGTGCTGCACGTGACCGGTGCGGACGGCACCGAGGAGCGCATCGAGGCGCGGGCCGTCATCGACGCCTCCGGCACCTGGCGCCGGCCCAACCCGGCCGGGGCCGACGGGCTCCCGGCACTCGGGGAGCGTGCGGCGCACGCCGCCGGTGCGCTCGGCTACGCCGTCCCGGACCGCGCGCACCCCGAGGCGTACGCCGGCCGGCACACCGTCGTGATCGGCGCGGGTGACTCCGCGTTCAACGCCGTCAACGAGCTCACCGCCATCGCCGAGGACCACCCGGGAACGAGGATCACCTGGGCGATCCGCCGCGCGGTCTCGACGAACACCTTCGGTGGCGGCGAGGCCGACGAGCTCCCGGAGCGGGGCGCCCTCGGCGTACGCGCGAGAAAGGCGGTCCAGGACGGCTCGGTCGAGCTGGTGACCGGGTTCCGCACGGAGCGGGTGGACGGCGGCACCGTCATCGCCGAGGACGGGCGCGCCATCGAGGCCGACCAGATCGTCGTGCTCACCGGCTACCGTCCCGACCTCGGCTTCCTCAGCGAGATGCGCCTCGACCTCGACCCGACGCTGGAGGCGCCGCGCAACATCGCGGTCCAGATCGATCCCAACCTGCACTCCTGCGGCTCGGTCAGCGCGACCGGCGCCAAGGACCTCGCCCAGCCCGAGCCCGACCTCTACCTCGTCGGGATGAAGTCGTACGGTCGCGCGCCGACCTTCCTGGCGATGACCGGCTACGAGCAGGTACGCAGCGTGGTCGCCGAGCTCGCCGGGGACCACGACGCGGCCGCCCGGGTGGAGCTCGAGCTCCCCGACACCGGGGTCTGCGGCGGCGCCGGCGTCTTCGACGACCCGGAGAGCACGGGCGGTGGCGGCTGCTGCGGCCCGACGGCTCCGAGCGAGGAGCTGTTCACCATCAGCCGCGCGCCGATCACCCTCTCGTGACGGAGCGGGCGGGGGTCACGCCGAGCTCACCGAGGAGACCGAGCACCCGCTGCTCGATCTCGTCGCGGATGCCGCGTACGTGCTCGATGCCCCCGCCCTTCGGGTCGGTGACCTTCCAGTCCTCGTAGCGCTTGCCCGGGTAGTACGGGCAGGCGTCACCGCAGCCCATGGTGATGACGGCGTCGGCGCTGCGTACGACCTCGTCGGTCCAGGGCTTGGGGAACTCCCCCGAGATGTCGATCCCGAGCTCGGCCATGACCTCGACGGCGACCGGGTTGATCGCCGCGGCCGGAGCCGAGCCCCCAGACCAGCCGATCGCCTGGTCGCCTGCGTAGTGGGTGAAGAAGCCGAGCGCCATCTGCGAGCGGCCGGCGTTCTCGACACAGAGAAAGAGGACGGCGGGCTTGGCCTCGGCCGCTGATCCGTCGGTGTTCATCGAGTGGTTCTCCTTGCGGTGGGGGTGTGGGGTCAGGAGTCGAAATCAGGAGTCGAAACGGGAAGCGAGCGTCCGGATCCGGTGCTCGAGCTCGACGTACGCAGCGTCGAAGGCCTCAGGGCCTCTGCCCACCGGGTCGGGGATCGACCAGTGCAGCTCACCGCGGACCTTCGGGGTCTCGTGGGCGCGGTCGCAGACGGTGACCACCAGATCGTCCGGGTCCAGCACGTCGTCGAGATGACGGGGATCGATGACGGGGAGCTCCAGATCATGGCGGGTCGCGACGTCGACCGCACCCGGGTTGATCTGCTCGGCGGGATGGGTGCCGGCCGAGGCGGCCGGGATCGTGCTGACCTGACGCCACAACGCCGCAGCCAGATGCGATCTGGCCGAGTTGCCGGTGCACACGAACAGGACACGCCTGGGCACCGCCACGGGGGACGCGGTGCCCAAGCTCTCGAGCGCGTCCTGCTCGAGGTGCAGGTACGTACGTCTCCCGTCGCCCTCGGAATGATGACGGGACACCACGCCTGCGCTCACCAAGGTCTGCACGTGGTGAGCAAACAAGTTCGACGAGACATTCAGCATCCCGGCGAGCTCTGTGGGGGAGGCATCACTCATCTGGAGGCTGTCGACGATCCGAAGCCGCACCGGATCACCGAGCGCTGCATGCATCTTCGCCCGGCGTTCCAGCTCCGGCTGTCTCTCAACCTCCATTGACTCAATATTGACTGAGTAATCCTCGAACGTCAAGAATGCGACCGTGATCTCTTCCCTCCCGCGCCGCGTGCTGGCCGAATTCCTGGGCACCGCCCTGCTCGTCGCCGTGGTCGTCGGCTCGGGCATCGCCGCCGAGCAGCTGTCCCCCGACGACGTCGGCCTGCAGCTTCTGGAGAACTCGATGGCGACCGTCTTCGGACTGGCCGCGCTGATTCTGATGTTCGGCCCGGTCTCGGGCGCGCACTTCAACCCGGTGGTCTCGCTCGCCGACTGGTTCCTCGGGCGCAAGGCCGGCAAGGGGCTCTCGCTCGCCGAGGTCGGCGCCTACGTGGTGGCGCAGGTCGCGGGCGGGATCGGTGGTGCGTTGCTGGCCAACGTGATGTTCGACGTCGACCAGGCGATCTCGACCAAGGACCGGGCCACCGGCGGCCACCTCGTCGCCGAGATCGTCGCCACCGCCGGCCTGGTGGCCCTGATCTTCGCTCTCGTACGCAGCGACCGCGGCGCCCTGGCGGCACCCGCGGTCGGCGGCTACATCGGCGCGGCCTACTGGTTCACCAGCTCCACCTCGTTCGCGAACCCGGCGGTCACGATCGGCCGGGTCTTCTCCGACACCTTCGCAGGCATCGCGCCCGGCTCGGTGGCGCCGTTCATTCTCGCGCAGCTCGTGGGCTTGGTCGTCGGCGTACTCCTGATCCTGGTTCTCTACCCTGGTGCCGGCGACAAGGCCGACGACGTCGTCGTCCCGCATCCCTGAGCCGCGACCTGCCCTGCCCACCGGAACGGACACGCCATGACGCTCGAGAACGCACGCACCAACGACGTCATCCCGCTACGGGAGGCGACCCGCGCGTGGTTCGCGATCTCCTTGCAGACGTTCGGCGGGCCCGCGGGTCAGATCGCGGTCATGCAGCACAAGCTGGTCGATGAGAAGCGCTGGATCGGACAGCAGCGGTTCCTCCATGCCCTCAACTACTGCATGCTGCTGCCCGGCCCCGAGGCCCAGCAGCTGGCCATCTACGTCGGCTGGCTGCTCAACGGCACCCTCGGCGGGTTCATCGCCGGCGTCCTGTTCGTGCTGCCCGGCGTCGTCGCGCTCCTCGCCCTCTCGGCTCTGTACGTCGGCGCAGGCTCCACCGCGCTGGTGGCCGGGCTCTTCGCCGGCCTCGCGCCCGCGGTCATCGCAATCGTGGTCCAGGCGGTGCAACGCGTGGGCACGCGGGCATTGCACCATCCGATCCTGGTGGCGATGGCGATCGCCTCGTTCGTCGCACTGACCGTCTTCAAGGTCCCGTTCCCGGTCGTGATCGTGGTCGCGGCTCTACTCGGCTGGCTGGCCGGCACGCGGGTCCCCGCCTTCACCCGGAGCAAGGGTCACGGCAGCACGGACGACGGCCCCGAGCCGCTGATCAGCGATGACGCCCTGCACCACGACGCACCGTCGAAGGTCCGCGGCCTGAAGACCCTCGTCCTGGGCCTTGTGCTGTGGTTCGCCCCGGTGGCGCTGGCGGCGATCGTGTTCAGCCGCGACAGCGTGTTCGTCGACCAGGGCCTGTTCTTCTCCGGCGCCGCCGTCGTCACCTTCGGAGGCGCGTACGCGGTTCTTGCCTACGTCGCCCATCAGGCCGTCAACGTCTTCGGCTGGCTGAAGGCCGGCGAGATGGTCCGTGGTCTCGCGCTCGCCGAGACGACACCGGGACCGCTGATCATGGTCGTGCAGTTCGTCGCCTTCGTGGGCGCCTACCGCAACCCGGGCTCCCTCGACCCGTGGGTGGCCGCCGTGATCGCGTCGCTGCTGGTGACCTGGGTGACCTTCGTCCCCTGCTTCCTGTTCATCTTCCTGGGCGCTCCCTATGTCGAGCGACTTCGGAACAACCAGCACCTCACCGCGGCGCTCACCGGGATCACCGCGGCGGTGGTCGGCGTGATCGCCAACCTTGCGCTCTTCTTCGCGCTGCACACGCTGTTCGACCGCTCCCGCACCCTGGCGTGGGGGCCGATCGACCTGGATCTTCCGGTCCTGTCTTCATGGGACCCGATCGCGTTCGCCATCACCGCGGTGGCGATCGCACTCGTCTTCTGGCGCAAATGGAGCACCATGCGGACCCTCGGCGCGTGCGCGGTCCTCGGACTCGCCTCGACCCTCATACCTCTCTGACGGCGGTGAGCAGGTGCGGCCAGGCCGTCGAGGTCGGGTCGCCCCAGGCTGCGTGGTCGGCGTCGTCGACGACCTCCAGGCGTACGCCGGGGTGTGCTGCCACATAGCGCTCGGAGATCGCGAGCGGGATCACGGTGTCGGCGGCGCTGTGCAGGACCCGCACCGGCACCTGCGGGGCGAGACCGAGCGGGTCGGCGGCGGCGTACGCCTCGGGGCTCTCGGACGGGGTGCCACCGAGGAACTCCTCGACCGCGCCGTCGCCGAGGCCGTCCTGGCTCATCGCGGCCAGCGCGGCGGCGGGCGCCAGGGCCACGACGCCGGTGACGAGGGTGCCCGCCCGGGAGGCCGCCCACAGGGCGAGCTGGCCGCCGGAGGAGTGTCCGACCAGGGTGATCCGGCGGGGTGCGTCGTTGTGGATGGTCCACTCCCGGCCGCTGAGCTGGATCGACTCGATCGCGGTCTCGACGTCGTCGAAGGCCTGCCGCCACTGGCCGGGCCCGTGCCGGTACTCGACGGTCGCGGTCAGATGACCGGCCTCGGCGAGTGCCCGGCCGGCGGACCAGGTGCGCATCCGGTCGGAGTCGCGCCACATCCCGCCGTGGAGCAGCAGCATGAGCGAGTCGGTCGCCTCGTCCGGCTCGAAGACGTCGGCGACCTGACGGGCGGTGGCGCCGTAGCGCATCGTCGCATCGGGGTAGGTGGTGTCGGTGGTGGTCATGACTTCTCCCTGCTGTTGTTTCGGCTGTCGCGGTCGAGCAGCACGCTGACCGCGACACCGACCACCAGCCCCCAGAAGGCGGAGCCGATGTTGAAGACGGTGATGTCGGCGACGGTCACCAGGAAGGTGACCAGCGCGCCGGTGGCGTAGGCCCCGCTGAAGGCGGTCTGGAAGGCGCCTTGGAGCGGCTTGAGCATGGCCAGGCCGCCCAGCACGGCGACGTACGCCTCGGGCATGGTGGTGATGACCCGGACCATGCCGGGGGCGAGCAGGCCGAACCCGATCGCGAGCACGCCGCACCAGATCGCCGCGGCATAGTGCCGTCGCCGCTCGCCCGAGGCGGTGACAAGCGCGTTGGTCGGCCCGGCCAGGCAGGTGGACACGCCACCGAAGGGGGCCGCGACCAGCGAGGTCACCCCGCACCAGCCGGTCACCTGGTTCATCCGCGGGTCATGGCCGGCGGCTCGCAGGACCGCCATGCCCTGGCCGTTCTGGACGCCGAGGACGGTGATCAGCAGGGGGATGGTGAGCTCGATGAACGCGGACCCGGTGAAGACCGGCGTCGTCCAGACCGGGTCGGCCAGCCATCGCCCGGAGACCGAGACGGCAGGTCGGTCGGCGAGGCTCACCGCGACCGCGCCGACGGCGAGCGCGACCAGCACCGCCGGGAGCCAACGGGCGAGCCGTGGGACCGCGCTGACGGCGACGAAGGCGACCACCATCGGCCCAGCGATCGCCAGGTCGCGGTCGACGGCGAGGACCAGATCGGTGCCGAAGCGGAGGAAGACACCGGCCACCATCGCCATCACTATCGGCATCGGCAGCAGGTGCATGACCCGGTCGACCTGCCGGGTCAGGCCCAGCGCGACCAGGAGCACCGCCGCCATGATGAAACCGCCGACCGCCTCCGGCCAGGTGGTGCCGGCGGCCATCGCCTGGCCGACGACCACGGTGCCGGGGATCGTCCAGAAGTAGACCAGCGGCTGCCGGCTCCAGCGGGAGGCGATGATCGTCAGGACGCCGTTGAGGCAGAAGACCGCGCTCACCCAGGAGGCGACGACACCAGCGGAGAGCCCGGCGCCCTGGCCGACGGCGAGGATCACCGCGACCGGGCCGGTGCAGGAGAAGAGGAATCCGATGAAGCCGTTGACCAGCTCGTGACGGCCCAGGTCGCGCCGCAGACCGGCCTCGCGGACGTCGGGATCGTCGAGCTCGGTGCTCATGGCTCCTCCGTCGGCTCGGCCGCCATCGCCGCGAGCTCGGTCCGGCTGCGGACGCCGAGCTTCGCGTAGATGCGGGTCAGGTGGTACTGCACGGTCTTGGGCGAGACAAAGAGCTGCGCGGCCACCTCGCGGTTGGAGAGCCCCGAGGCGACCATCTGCGCGACGGTCTCCTCCTGCGGGGTCAGGTCCACCGGGCCACGCTGACCGCGCGGCGCCCGCACTCCCCCGGCGCGCAGCTCGCGCTGGGCGGCGTCGACGTAGGTCACCGCGCCGATCCCGTCCCACAGATCGCGCGCGGAGGAGAGCAGCGCCTCGGCGTCGCGACGGCGGCCGGCACGGCGCAGCGCCTGGCCGTAGGCGAAGGTGACCCGGGCGCGCTCGTAGCGCAGCGGCAGCCCGTCGAGCAGACCGAGCGCGCGGTCGAACGTGTCCCGGACCCCGGCGAGGTCGCCACGCGCGCCGTGCCAGCGGCCCCGGGCGGTGGCCAGCCTGGCCTGGGCGGAGCGGTGCTGCGTCTCCCGGGCGCGGGCCTCGTGCGGGCGGAGGAAATCGTCAGCCTCGTCCAAGCGGCCCTCCGCGATCAGCGCGGCGGCGTACGTCTCGGCCCAGGGCCAGATCGCCGGCTCGGTCAGCGCGCTTCCGGCCGGGGCCTGGGTGAGCGGCTCGAGGATGCGGAGGACCGCACGGAAGTCGCTGCGGGCCTCGGCGATGTGGGCGCGGGCGAGCAGTGCGGGGACGCGCATGATCTCGTAGCCCTGCGCCCCGATCTCGGCGGCGCGGGCAGTGCGGGCCGCCTCCTCCCAGCTGCCGCGCAGCAGGTGGGTCTCGGTGGCCGTCCACTCCAGCAGCGGGGTGACCAGGGCGATGCCGGACTCGGCGGCCAGGGCCCGCCCGGCCGCGACCGTCTGCAGCGCCGCCTCGCCCTCACCGGTCAGGAACTGCACCCGTGCCAGCCAGGCCAGGGCCCACATCGAGATCCGGGTCGAGCCGCCGAGGACCCGAGGGTCGGTGACGCCCTCCAGGCGGCTGCGAGCCTCGTCGGGCTCGTCGGAGAGTACGTCGAGCCAGCCACGACCCATGGTGACCCGCTGGGTCTGGGCGCTGTGTCCGACGCGGCGCGCGGCCAGGGCGTACGCCTCGTGGGCGTCCTCGAAGCGGCCCGCCATCGCCAGGCCGAGCCCACGGATCGCCGCCGCCTCGACGCCCGCCGCCGAGTCCCGGCCGGCCAGCGAGATCGCCCGGTCGGCCCAGGTGACCAGCTCGTCGCCGCGGCACAGCGCCAGCGAGTGCAGCACGTGCCGGGTGGCGATCAGCGCGGCCGTCTCCGGCTCCCGGTCGGCGTTGACGATGTCCCAGGCGCGCTTGAGCCGCACCTCGGCCTCGGTGGCGCGGCCGCGCAGGATCGCCAGATAGGCGAGCACCGCATCGCGCAGCGGCGTCTCGCGCAGACTCTCGACCACGGGCACCAGCGCCGCCGCGCCCATGCCGTCGCCCGCCGCGACCAGCGCGTCGACGGAGCGGATCAGCCGGTCGTCGCGCCGGACGGGGTCCTCGGTGAGCCGGCTGGAGTCGCGGTAGAGCGCCGCGGCCTCCGCCCAGGCGCCCTCGTCACCGCGCCGTTGGGCCAGCCGGGCGACCTCGTCGGCGAGCCCGGCGTCGGGCAGCGGGGTCGCGGCGACGAGGTGCCGGGCGCGGCGGACCTCGTCGTCGACGATCGCGGCGGCGCGCTGGTGCGCGTCGGCGGACCGGCGAGCGCCCATCGTCGCCAGCACGGCGACACCGACCAGCGGCGTACGCCATCGGGGGCGGTGGTCGCGGGTGGTCTCGACGAGCCCGGCCGAGGCCAGGGCGTCGACCGCGGAGAGCGGGTCCTCGAGGCCGGCGAGAGCCGCGGCCTGCCCCAGCGACGCGTCCTCTCCCAGGATCGCGAAGGCCTCGGCGAGGGCACGCCCGGCGGCACCGCAGCCAGCGAGGGCGAGCTGGACCTCGTCGCGGACGTGGACCGGGGCGGGCAGCTGGGTGTCGGGCCGTGCCCAGCGGGTCGGTGGGAGCTCGTCGAGCAGCGCGACCGCGTCGCGCGGGCTGCCCGCCGTGTGGCGGGTGAGGACCTCGGCCATCGACGGGTGCAGAACCCGTCCGCGCAGCGAGGCGAGCTCGCCGACCGCGGCCGCGTCCAGCCCCTCGATGCGTACGGTCTCGGCGGCGATCTCGCCGAGGAACGCGGTGCTGCGGGTGGCGGAGAGCACCACGAGCACCGGTGCCTCGCGGTGCCGGCGCAGCGCGGAGGCGATCGCCTGCAGCGAGAGCGTGTCGGCGAGGTCGGCGTCGTCGACCAGGATCAGTCCGGGCTCGTCGGCACACCCGGCCAGGGCCTGCGTGACCAGGGCATCCGCCGCGGCGACCGGGTCGGCCGGTGGCTCCTCCCCGAGCAGCTGGCGCAGCACCGCTCCGGGCGAGTCCTGCTCCCACGCGCCGGCGCGGGCCCTCAGCGCCGGCGTCGCGACCCGGTCCGCCAGGCCGCGCAGCAGCGCGGTCTTGCCCAGCCCCGGGTCGCCGAGGACGAGTACGGCGGCGGAGCCGGAGGTGCGGGTGCGGGCCAGCCGCGAGGTGAGCTCGACGAGCTCGTCCTCGCGACCGACACACCCAGCTCGTTCTATGAGCACGGTCACACCCTAGGCCCCCTTCAGGCCGGTACGCCGTCGTCGAGCGTGACGCTCACGACGGTCTCTTCCGGGGACCGCGGCACCGCCACGGTCACGAGGGCACCGAGCACCGCGACGCCGGCGAAGATCTGGAAGGCGGTGGTGCCGCCCACTCCGGCGGCGACCAGCGCCCCGCCGATGATCGGCCCGACGATGCCGCCCAGCCGGCCGAACCCGGCACACCAGGCGACGCCCGCGCCGCGGGCCCGGGTCGGGTAGTAGTTGGCGACGAGGCCGTAGATCAGCACCTGCGTACCGATCGTGCCGACCCCGGCGATCGCGACGGCCGGGAACAGGATGGTGAGCGGCAGCCCGAGGGGCAGCAGCAACAGCATCAGGCCGGCGAGCACGAAGGTCGTCGAGACCACCTTCTTGGCCCCGGTGCGGTCGGCGACGTACGAGGCGAGAAGGCCACCGAGGATGGCACCGCCGTTGAGCACCAGCAGGAAGGTGAGCGCGTACGCCTTGCCGTAGCCGTTGTCCTCCATGATCTTCGGCAGCCAGGTGTTCAGGCCGTAGGTGAGCAGCAGACCGGAGAAGCTCATCAGGCCGAGCACGGCGGTCGGGAACGCGAGCGGGCGGCGCGCCAGGGCGCTGAAGCCGACCGCCTCCTGGGCGGTGCTGGTCGCCGCGACCCGGCCGCGGGAGTCGAGCCACAGCTGCGACTCGGGCAGCTTGGCGATGGCGAAGGGCAGCAGGAGCACCAAGGGAGCGGCGCCGATCGCCATCAGGATCCGCCAGTTGGAGCCGCTCGGATCGATGATGAGCGCCATCACGGAGGCGGCCACGCCGCCGGCGGGGATGCCGCTGTAGACGATCGCGTTGAGCCGGTTCTTCCGCTCCGGCGGGGCGAACTCGGCGACCAGGGCGCCGACGGTCGCCAGGATCGCGCCCAGCCCGAGGCCGGTGAGGAAGCGCAGGATGCCGAAGACGGCGATCGACTGGGCGAACGCGGTCGCGGCCATCCCGAGCGAGAACCAGGTGATGCTGGCGAGCACGACCTTCCGGCGGCCGATCCGGTCGCTGACCGCGCCGGCGCTCAGTGCGCCGACGAGCACCCCGACCAGCGCGTAGCTGCCGAGCGTGCCCGCCTGGCCCGCGGAGAGCTGCCCGATCTGCCCGGGATCAGCCATCAGGGTCGGCAGCACCGTGCCGTAGACCACGAGGTCGTAGCCGTCGAACATCAGGGCCAGCGCGGAGAGCGCGACGACCCAGGCGAGCTGGCGCGCGGTCTTGGCCCGAGTGATTTCATCGGTGTTTTCGGACATGGGTGTCTCCATGGGTGACGCGAGCGTGCTCGCGAAGGGAGGGACGGCCCCGAGAGAGGACCTGGTGGCTCAGCCGAGGTCACCGCCGGCGACGGGAAGGACCGTGCCGGTGATGTAGGAGGCTTCCTCGGAGGCGAGGAAGCAGATCGCGGCGGCCTGCTCGTCGAGCGTGCCGTAGCGGTGCATCAGTGAGGTCTCGAGGGTCTGGTCGATATGGGCCTGGAACCAGGCCTTCTCGTCGTCGGTCTGCGGCGTTGGTGTGCCCCGGGAGATCCGGCGCGGCGGCGCTTCGGTGCCGCCCGGAGCGGTCGCGACGACCCTGATGCCATCGCCGGCGTACTCCAGCGCGAGCGAGGCGGTGATCGCGTTGATCCCACCTTTCGCTGCCGAGTACGGGATCCGGTGGATGCCGCGGGTCGCGGCCGAGGAGACGTTGACGATGACGCCGTGCCCGCGCTCGACCATGCCCGGCAGGGCGGCCCGGCAGGCGTACAGCGTGGTCATCAGCGACCGGGTGATCTCGGCGTCGATCTGTGCAGGCGTGAACTCGGTGAACGGCTTGAAGTTGATCGCGCCGCCGACGTTGTTGATCAGCACGTCGATACGGCCGTACGTCTTCACAGCCCGCTCCACCAGCGCGGCCGCGCCGTCGTAGTGCTCGAGGTCGCACTCGACCGCGGTCGCTTGTGTGCCTTGGCCGGTGAGGTCGGTGGCGACCTCGGCCACCAGCGGCGAGCGGTCGGCGAGGACGACCTTGCCGCCCTCGGCGGCCACCCGGCGGGCGACCTGGGCGCCGATGCCCTGGGCGGCCCCTGTGACCACCACGACCTGCCCGGCGAACCTGCCCGGCGTGATGAACCGCGGCCTGCTCGCGGCGGCCGACTCGGCCATCGCGCGCCGCATCGTCTCCTGGGACCGCTCGCTGTGGGCCTTGATCAGGTCGCGTGCGGCCGGCCGGTCGCCGCGCTCGAACGCCTCGACGATGTCGAGGTGGTCCTGGGTGCACTGCGGGTGGCACCAGGTGGCGTTGCGCAGCACGTCCTCCATCCGGCCCTTGACCCCGAGCGCCTGGTAGGCGGCCAGCAGGTGGCTGTTGCCGGTGAGGGTGAACAGGTAGTCGTGGAAGGCCGCGTTCGACTCGGTGTAGCCGTGGGCGTCGAGGAACCGGTCGCCCTCGACGTACGGGAGGGTGGACTCGGCGAGCAGCCGGTAGCCGGCGAGCTGCTGGGAGTCGAGCCGTCCGATGGTGAGGTCGAGCGCCCCCACCTCCAGCGCCGCCCGGGCCTCGAAGATCGCATCGGACGCGGAGATGTCCGGGTGCTCCTCACCGATCGTGTAGCCGTCCGCGGTGGTCGAGACGTCGCCCGCGTCGGCCGAGGCGTCAGGTACGTCGGCCGAGAGGTCATCACCGGCCGGGAACACCTCCTGGCCACCGATCCGGCGAGCGTCATGGGTCACGCTCAGAGCGTCGTCCTCGACCACCGCGCCGCTGGCTCCGTCGAGCGCGGCGGGCGCGACCAGCTGCCCCGCGATGCGGCGTACGACATCTCCGTCGTCACGCGTCGTGGCGGTCGATCCGGCGGGTCCGAGGTCGAGCGCTGGAAGCATCTGCTGCCCCGCGATCGCCCGCGCCTCCGGGTGGGTCTCCAGCTCGCCGCGGACGGGTGACGCTTCGGCCGACGCAGGCGACGCTTCGGCCGACGGGGCTGACGCCTCGGCAGCAGGGACGGCGAGGGCGAACTTCTCGTAGTAGAACCCGGTGGGCTCGATGCCGGCACCGGCGACATGGGTACGCACCGCCTCGACCATCGGCGGCGGACCGCACAGGTAGATCGCGACGTCGCCGTCGTGCAGGTCCTCGTCGCCGATCAGGCTCATCACGTAGCCCTTGTTGGCGGCGGTCGAGGCGGGGTCGGAGACGCAGTGGTCCCAGGTGAACCCGGGCAGCCGCGAGACCAGCTCCTCGACCTCGTCGAGCTTGACCAGGTCGTCGTCGGTGCTGACGCCGTAGACCAGGCGGCCGCCTCGGTCGCAGCCGTCGACGTCCAGCTGGCGCAACATGGAGAGCACGGGGGCGAGCCCGGTGCCACCGGCCAGCATCAGCACCGGCCGGCGCGCCTCGCGCAGGAAGAAGGAGCCGTTCGGCCCGGTGAAGGTGACCTCGTCACCGACGGCGGCCCGCTCGGTCAGCCAGGTCGACATCGCGCCGCCCGGAGTGAGCTTGACCAGGAAGACGAGCCGCTCCTCGTGCGGGGCGTTCGCGAAGGAGTACGACCGGGTCACCTCGGTGCCGGGCACCGCGATGTTGACGTACTGACCCGGCAGGAAGGCCAGCTCGCCGCGGTTGGGGATGTCGATGGCGAGCTCGACCGTGGTCGGGCTCAGCCGGTCCAGGCCGACCACGGTGCCGGTGTAGCTCGCGGCGCCGGTCTTGGCGACCTCGGAGGTGGTGGCGATCTGCAGCGCGAGGTCCGAGCGCGGCTTCATCGAGCACGGCAGGGCGTACCCCTCGGCGGCCTCCGCCTCGGAGAGCGCGTCCTCGATGTAGGTGCCGCCGTCGTACTCCCCCGACTCGCACAGCGCCTTGCACGTCCCGCAGGCGCCGTCGCGGCAGTCCAGCGGGATGTTGATCCGCTGCCGGTAGGACGCGTCGGCGACGGTCTGGTCCTCGCGGACGGTGATGAACCGGGTCACCCCGTCCTCGAAGGAGAGCGCCACCTGGTGGGTCGCGATCCCGGTGCTCGGCTCGGTCTGTGTTGCAGTCATCGCGGTGCCTCAGACGTGGTAGATGTCGACGACGTGGTGGATGTAGTCGTTCTTCAGCACCACGGTCTTGCGGCGGATCAGCGGCTGCGAGCCTGCGAAGTCGATGGTGTAGAACGACGTGCCGTAGTAGGGGTCGACGGTCTTGTAGCGGAAGTACATGGTGTGCCAGTTGAAGCGCACGTCGACCAGGTCGCCGCGGCGCTCGATCACCTCGACGTTGCTGATGTTGTGCGACGTACGCGGCTCGGGCAGCGAGGTGGCCGAGGACCGCTCCGTACGGATCCGGAAGACCCGGTCCTCCAGACCACCCTTGTTGGGGTAGTAGATGAGCGACATCTCGGTCTGCGGGTCCTCGGTCAGGAGGTCCGCGTCGTCCCAGCAAGGCATCCAGTAGACGACGTCGTCGGCGTAGCACTCGAGCCACTTCTCGAACTCGCGGTCGTCGAGGAAGCGCGCCTCGCGGTAGAGGAACTGCTCGATCATGCTGTGCGTAATGAGCTTGGGGGTGACGAGCTTCGCCCCGGCCGGGGCGTTCTGGGTGAGCGTCATGGTCAGTTGCCCTTCTCGTTCGCGATGGCCGTACGCATCTGCTCGGTCCACTGCGCGTGCATGACCGGGTAGAGACCCTCGTCCTCGTTCTTCGCGCCGGCCGAGATCACACCCGGCATGTCCAGCGCCTCGGCGACCTCGTCGGGACCGGTGAGCCAGTGCTCGGCGCCTCGGCTCATGTCGTTCCACGGAGCGGCAGAGGCCTGGTAGGTGAGGAAGCAGGAGCGGAACTCCTCCAGGTCGTCGGGCGTGGCCATGCCGGAGGCGTTGAAGAAGTCCTCGTACTGCCGGATCCGCCAGGCGCGTGACTCCGGGCTCTCGCCCTTCGGCGCGATGCAGTAGATGGTGACCTCGGTCTGGTCGACCGAGATCGGGCGGAAGTGCCGGATCTGGGTCGAGAACTGGTCCATCAGATACACGTTCGGGTAGAGCAGCAGGTTGCGGGAGCCCTTGACCATGAACTCGCCCTTGGCCTCGCCGAACTTCTCCTTGAGCGTGTCCATCTGGTCCCACAGCGGCCGGTCGGCGGGGTTGGCGGCCCAGGTCCACAGGCACAGGTGGCCGTTCGGGTAGGACCAGTAGCCGCCACCCGCCTTGCCCCAGCTGCCGGCGTCGACGGTCTTGGTGGTGTTCTTCGACTCGCCGGTGTTGCGCCGCGAGGTCGTCGCGGCGTAGTTCCAGTGGGTGGCGGTGACGTGGTAGCCGTCGGCGCCGTTCTCCGCCTGGACCTTCCAGTTGCCGTCGTAGGTGTAGGTGGAAGAACCACGCAGGACCTCGAGCCCGTCGGGCGACTGGTCGACCAGCATGTCGATCACCTTGACGGTGTCGCCGAGGTGCTCCTCGAGCGGCAGTACGTCCTCGTTGAGCGAGCCGAACAGGAAGCCGCGGTAGCTGTCGAAGCGGGCCACGTGGGTCAGGTTGTGCGAGCCTTGCGTGTTGAAGCTCTCCGGGTAGCCCGCGTCGTCGGGGTCCTTGACCTTGAGCAGGGTGCCGTCGTTGCGGAACGTCCAGCCGTGGAACGGGCAGGTCAGGGTCATCCGGTTGTCGGTCTTGCGCCGGCACAGCATCGCGCCACGGTGGGCGCACGCGTTGATCATGCAGTGCAGCTCGCCGTCCTTGTCGCGGGTGATCATGACCGGCTGCCGCCCGATGTAGGTCGTGAAGTAGTCGCCGGGATTGGGCACCTGGCTCTCGTGGGCGAGGTAGATCCAGTTGCCCTCGAAGATGTGCTTCATCTCCAGCTCGAAGACCTCCTCGTCGGTGAAGATTCGGCGGTTGGCGCGGTAGATCCCGGCCTCGCGGTCCTCGACCACGGCGTCCGACAGGACGTTCTCGATGTGGCCCAGGCTCTCGGTGAGCGGTGCGGTCATGGTGATGCCTCCAACGGGTGACGGTCCCCACACCTTCGCAAGACGTGGCGACCGTCACACCAGGCGAATGCCCAGTCCCGACCTAGGCACCTATTGATCATTCGAATCGATCAATAGGCGTCAGTTTCGTCCTTGTTGTTTATCTATCGCGGTCCTAGTGTGGCGGTCATCACCACCTCGTGAGGAGCGCTTCATGGAGCTACGCCACCTGCGGTATTTCGCCGCGGTCGCCGAGACCTGCCACTTCGGTCAGGCCGCGGCGCAGCTGCACATCGCCCAGCCGGCGCTCTCCCAGGCGATCCGCCAGCTCGAGTCCGAGCTCGACGTCACCCTGTTCACCCGGACGACCCGGCAGGTCTCCCTCACTCCGGCCGGCGAGTTCCTGCGCACCGAGGCCGCGCGGGTCCTGGCCGCCGTCGACGACAGCGTCCGAGGCGTACGCCGCATCGGGGCCGGCCGCCACGGCCTGGTCCGCCTGGGACTGACCGGCACCGCCTCGTTCTCGCACCTGCCGGGCATCGCCCGGGTGGTCAAGCGCGAGCTGCCCGAGGTGGCGCTCGAGATCCACGCCGACCTGCTCACGCCGGCCCAGTGCGAGCGGCTGCAGAGCGGGGCCCTCGACCTCGGCGTACTGCGGCCGCCCGCCACCGGCGAGGGCCTCACCCTGCGCACCCTCGAGGTCGAGCCGCTCGCGCTCGCCATCCCCGTCGACCACCGGCTCGCCGTCGAGCCCGTCGTGGCCCTGGCCGACCTGCGCACCGAGCCGTTCGTGGCCTACAGCGCCCGCGACTCGGCGGTCAACGAGGCGGTCCTGCGCAGCTGTCGCGAGGCCGGCTTCGTGCCGCGCCGCGAGCACGAGGCGCCCAGCACCGCGGTCCTGCTGGCGCTGGTCGCCGCGGGCCTCGGCGTCGCGGTCCTCCCGGCCTCGGTCCGGGCGCTTCCGCTGGAGGGCGTGGTCTTCCGCGACCTGCTCGACGCGGGCAGCGTCGAGCTCTCCCTCGCCTACCGCACCGACGACGACAACCCCGTCGTCGACGCCGTCATCGAGATCCTCGAGGCAGCCGACCTGTTCACCGCACCCCGTCTGGAAGCTCCCCGATCATGAAGATCACCAAGGTCGAGGCGATCCCGTTCGCCATCCCCTACCGCAAGCCGCTGCGCTTCGCCTCCGGCGAGGTCCACACCGCGCAGCACGTGCTCGTCCGGGTCCACACCGACGACGGTGTCGTGGGCGTGGCCGAGGCGCCGCCGCGACCGTTCACCTACGGCGAGACGCAGGCCGGGATCATCGCCGTCATCGACCAGCTCTTCGCGCCGCAGCTCGCCGGGCTGACCCTGCTCGAGCGCGAGACCGCCCGTGTCTTGATGGAGCGCACCGTCGGCAACCCGACCGCGAAGGCCGCCGTCGACATGGCCATGTGGGACGCCCTCGGCAAGACCCTGGACCTGCGGGTCGTCGACCTGCTCGGTGCCTTCACCGACCGGATGCGCGTCTCGCACATGCTCGGCTTCGACTCCCCCGAGGCGATGGTCGCCGAGGCGGAGCGGATGCGGGAGACGTACGGCATCTCGACGTTCAAGGTGAAGGTCGGCCGCTCCCCCATCGAGCTCGACACCGCCGTGGTCCGAGCGCTGCGCGAGCGGTTCGGCACCGAGATCGAGCTGTACGTCGACGGCAACCGCGGCTGGACCGCGGCCGAGTCCGCCCGCGCGATGAAGCAGATGGCCGACCTGGACCTGCTCTTCGCCGAGGAGCTCAACCCGGCCGACGACGTGCTCGGACGGCGCTGGCTGGTCAGCCAGATCGACGTGCCGTTCATCGCCGACGAGTCGGTCCCGACCGCGGCCGACGTCACCCGCGAGGTGCTCGGCGGCTCCGCCACGGCGATCAGCATCAAGACCGCGCGCACCGGCTTCACCGGGTCGCAGCAGGTGCTCCATCTCGCCGAGGGCCTCGGGCTGGAGGTCGTGATGGGCAACCAGATCGACGGCCAGCTCGGCAGCGCCTGCTCGATCGCCTTCGGCGCGGCCCACCGGCTCACCTCCCGCCGCGCCGGTGAGCTCTCCAACTTCCTCGACATGGCCGATGACCTGCTCACCGAGCCGCTCGAGATCCGCGACGGCGAGCTCGCCGTACGTCCTGGTGCCGGCCTCGGGGTCGAGATCGATCCGGAGAAGCTGGATCGCTACCGCACCGACAACTGAACACCCGACCCCACCGCAACACGAGAGGACACACCCATGACCACCGACCAGACCCTCGAGTCCGCCGAGGCCGCGACCGCGGCCGCCTCGGGCGCCTCCGCCACCGAGCGCTTCGCCGCCGACAAGTCGCCCTTCGACGCCGTCAAGGACACCCCGCCGGAGCGCGTCGACCGGCTGGCCAAGCGCGTGCTCAACGCCGTCTACGACACGATCCGCGAGGAGAAGGTCAGCTACGACGAGTACAACGCGCTCAAGGCGTGGCTGATCCAGGTCGGCAAGGACGGCGAGTGGCCGCTCTTCCTCGACGTCTGGGTCGAGCACGAGGTCGAGAAGGTCGCCACCGAGCACCGCGAGGGCAACAAGGGCACCATCGAGGGCCCCTACTACGTCCCGGCGGCCCCGGAGCAGGGCGCCAACGGCACCATCCCGATGCGCGACGGCGAGGCCGGCACCCCGCTGACTTGGACCGGCACCATCACCTCCACCGACGGCACCCCGCTCGACGGCGCCAAGGTCGAGCTGTGGCACGCCGACGCCGACGGCTTCTACTCGCAGTTCGCGCCCGGCATCCCGGAGTGGAACCTGCGTGGCAGCTTCACCGTCGGGTCTGACGGCGCCTTCGAGATCCACACGATCCAGCCGGCGCCCTACCAGATCCCGACCGACGGCTCCTGCGGCAAGCTCATCGCCGCCGCCGGCTGGCACGCCTGGCGCCCCGCGCACCTGCACGTCAAGGTGTCGGCGCCGGGTCACGAGCTGCTCACCGCACAGCTCTACTTCCCCGGTGACGAGCACAACGACGACGACATCGCCTCGGCGGTCAAGCCCGAGCTCGTGCTCGCGCCCGTCGCCAACGGGGACGGCTCGGTGAGCGTCGACTACGGCTTCGTGCTCGACCCGGTTCGCGGCTGATGCTCTACCACGTACGCATGGACGTCCGGATCCCGCACGACCTGGATCCGGACGTCCGCGACGACACGATCGCCCGCGAGAAGGCCTACGCCCAGGAGCTCCAGCGCGCCGGGAAGTGGCCGCACCTGTGGCGGATCGCCGGGGAGTACGCCAACTTCTCGGTCTTCGACGTCGAGTCCCACGACGAGCTCCACCAGATCCTCTCCGGCCTCCCGCTGTTCCCCTACATGGACGTCCAGGTCACCCCGCTGGCCAAGCACCCGTCCAAGGTCGACTAGAGCTGTCCGAGCACCCGGTCGGCTTCGCGCCGCAGCGGCGCGAAGCCGTGCTCGGCGGCCAGCTGCCGGCCGCGGCGGGCGTGGACCCGGGCGGCCGCGGTGTCTCCCTCCGCGTGGAGCGCCTGGGCCAGTCCGATCCGGGCACGGGTCTCGGTGAACGAGGCGACGTGGGTGTGGCTGAGCCGGACCGCGTACTCGTAGGTCTCGGCGGCGTCTCGGTGGTTCCCGGTCGCCTCGAGGGCCGCGGCATAGCTGCACGCCGTCGAGGCGACGAAACGTACGTCCCCGTGGGCCCGCGCGGTCAGGTGGGCCCGCTCGGCGAGCTCGAGCGCCGAGGCGTGGTCGCCCCGGACCAGGGCGAGCAGGCTGAGCTCCTCGAGCGCGTTGGCCTCGGCGAACGGGCTCCGGTTGCGGGTGGCCTGCGCCAGCGCCGACTCGAGCCGTTCGCCGGCTGAGTCGAGCAGACCGAGAGCGCGCTCGGCGGCGGCCAGGGTGGAGAGCTCGAGCGGCGTGGCGCTGCCCTGTACCTCGCTCAGCTCGACCGCCTGGAGATGGTGACGGCGGCCCTCCTCGAAGCGGCCCTGCTCGGTGCAGGCGATGCCGAGGGCCTGATGCGCCCAGGACCGCAGCCCCTCGGTGCCCTCGACGTCGCCGAGGATCTTCAGCGCGTGCGCGTAGGCGACCTCCGCCTCACGGCCGGAGTCGGCGACCCGGTGGCGGTGGCCGTCGACGATCGACGCGAACGCCAGCCCCTGCGGCCACCCGCTCGTGTCGAGCAGGCTCCAGGCGCGGTCCGACTCCGCCCAGGCCTCCTCCATCCGCCCCAGGACCCCGAGCACATCGGCCCGCAGCGTACGCAGGAAGGCCTCGGCCCGCGCCTCGTCCTCCAGCATGGCGGCTTCGGCCCCGACCGTCACGAGCTCGAGGTAGGTGGTCACGTCGAGGCGGGTGCGGTAGTGGATCCGGGCCTGGTCGACGAGCTTCCAGGCGTAGTGACGCCGGAGCGGGTCGGTGGCCGCCTGCTTCGAGAAGGCGATCAGCAGCTGGGCCTCGCGGTCGAGCCAGGTGCGGGCGTCGTCGGCCGAAGCGAAGCGGCTCTGCGGCGACGGCTCGATCTCCAGTGCGCGGAGGCGGCCGGGGTAGGCGGTGTCGGCGGCGCTGACCGTGGTGTCCAGCAGCCAGTCGGCGAGCCGGCCCTGCGCCTGCGGCTGCTCGGGGTCGGCGGCGGCCAGATCGCCGGCGTGGAGCCGGAGCAGATCGTGGTAGTGGTAGCGCCCGACGCCGTCGTCGGAGACGGCGGTCTGCAGCATGTTGGCATCGACCAGGTCCTCGAGCAGCCGCTGCGTGGTGGCCGGGTCGCGGTCGAGGAGTGCACACGCCGGAGCGGGGTCGAAGTCGTAGGCCGAGATCAGCGAGCACAGCCGGAACGCGCGCTGCGCTTCGGCGGGCATCGCGGCGTAGGAGATCTCGAGGCTGGCCGCGACGCTCACCTCGCCGACGGCCAGCTCGGCGAGCCGGTGGGAGCTCTCGCTCAGCCGGGAGGCGTACGTCTCGATCGACCATTCCGGGCGGCTCAGCAGCCGGGCGGCGGCGATCCGGAGCGCCAGCGGGAGACGGCCGCACGCCAGCGCCAGCGACTCGCTGGCGCGCAGTGCCGCGGCGACACGCTCCTGCCCGACGATCGCCCCGATGAGGTGGACGGAGGCCTCGGTGCTGAGCTCGCCGAGGTGGATCTGGCGGCCCAGGTCGATCGTGCCCGCGAGGGCCGGCAGCCGGTGGCGGCTCGTCATGATCGTCCGGTTGGCGCCGAGACCGGGCAGCAGCGGGATCACCTGGCCGGGGCTGTCGACACTGTCCAGCACGATCAGCATCCGGCGGTCGGAGAGCTCGCTGCGGAACAGGGCCGCGGCATCGGCGGCGTCGGTCGGGATCTGCTGGCCGGAGAGGCCGAGCGAGCGCAGGAAGCGCCGCAGCACCGAGCCGGGGTCGACCGCCTCGCCCGAGACACCGTGGAGGTCGGCGTAGAGCTGGCCGTCGGGGAAGTCACCGCTCAGCCGGGCCGCGGCGGTCAGCGCCAGCGCGCTCTTCCCGGAGCCCGCCGGCCCGGTGACCAGCACCGCGCCACCGCCATCGCCCAGGCCGGCCGCCAGCATCTCGAGCTCGGCGTCACGCCCGATCAGCGCCGGCGCCGCCGGCACCTCCCGAGGTACGTCCCGCCTTCGCGCACCCTCGACCAACGTCGGTCGCCGGGTGTGCCAGCGCCCTTCCAGCGTCCCTTGGCGGACGTCCTCGAGGACCGGGCTCGGGTCCAGCCCGAGCTCCTCGGCCAGGACGGACCGGACCGTGTCGTAGGCGGCGAGCGCCTCGGCCTGCCGTCCGGCCGCGGCCAGCACCTTCACGTACGCCGCCCACAACGGCTCGTCCAGCGGCCGCAGCCGAGCGAGCTCGCCCACGACCGGGAGCGCCTCGATGGCCCGGCCCTCGGCAACGCCGAGGGTCGCCCATCTGAGCACGACCGCGACGTACTCGTCCTCGATGGTGCTCGACAGCCAGGGTGCCTGGTCGAACCCGTCGGGACGCCCACGCCACAGGCCGACGGCCTCGGTGAGCGGGGCCATCTCGTCGGTCCTGGTCAGCTCGCGGAAGCGGACCAGGTCGAGCTCGTCGGCCGAGGCGTCGAGGCGGAGGGCGCTGCCGTCCTGGGTGACCACGACCGGCGCGACGAGGGCGCGCAGGCGCCGGACCAGCTGGGCCAGCCGCCTGCCCGACTCGGCCGAGGTGAGCTCGGGCCACAGCAGGTCGAGCAGCTCGTCGCGCCCGACCTTCTCCCCCGGCTCCAGCGCCAGCCGCCGGAGCAGCAGGCCGACCTGATCGGCCATCTCGACCGGCGCTCCATCGCGGACCACGACGCTCGGGCCGAGGACGGCGATGCGCACCGCCGCCCCGTCGGCCTCGCGGGCGGGTGCGATGGCCTCGGCGAACCGAGCCTTCTCCTCCGGGCTCAGGTCCAGCGCCTCGGCGAGCGCGCGCAGCGAGGCCGCCCTCGGCCGCCTCGTTCTGCCCTGCTCGAGGTCGCGGATCGAGGCGACGCTGACCCCCGCAGCACGCGCCAGCGCGCCCTGGGTCAGCGAACGCGACTCACGGAGCCGGCGGAGCCTGGGACCGAACATGCCCTCATGGCGCACCCCGGCCTCCGTCACGAGCCCGAGCCTGGCGAATCACCACGAAATCCTATCGGGTCAGGCGTGGTCCGACGTGCAGGATCGTCGTACCTGCGAGGATCGCGGCGAGGTGATGAGATGTCGATGATCGACTATGCCGCTCCCGCGGGTCCGACGCGTGGCTATCTTTCGGTTCCCGAGGGTGTTGGGCCCTGGCCCGGCGTCGTCGTCGTGCAGGACCTCTTCGGCGTGGCCTCTGACGTCAGGCGGATCAGTGACCGGTTCGCCGCCAACGGCTACCTGGCGCTGACGCCGTCGCTCTACGAGCGAGGCCCGAAGGTCGGGTGCGTCGTCAGCACGATGAAGTCGCTGGTGACAGGCAAGGGCACCGCGGTCGACGACCTGATCGCCGCTCGCGACCACATCGCCGACGACCCACGCTGCACCGGCAAGGTCGGCGTCGTCGGCTTCTGCATGGGCGGCGGCTTCACCCTGCTGCTGGCCCCGCGCGGCATCTTCGACGCGGCCGCACCCAACTACGGAGTGCTGCCGAGGAGCCTGTCCACGCTGAGCTCCTCGTGCCCGATGGTGGCGAGCTACGGCGCCAAGGACCGCATGCTGCCCGGCGCGGCGGACAAGGTCGAGGCGGCGCTCGCCGCGGGCGACGTGCCGCGCGATGTCAAGGAGTATCCCGGCGTCGGACACAGCTTCATGAACGACTGGGGCTTTCCCCGCCCCGTTCCCGTCCTGGAACGGGTGGTCGGCTACAACTACTCCGAGCCCGAGGCGGAGGACGCCTGGCGGCGCATCCTCGCCTTCTTCGGCGAGCATCTCGACCCGAAATAGCGCGGAAACCTCGGCGTTCTACTGTGGTGGCGCCCGAGTTCAACGGACAGCAAGGCCTCCTGGCCGGGAAAGCGGACACCTCCGGGCACGACCATCCGTCTGCTCCGAGCAAGGAGAACATCCGTGAGCAACTTCCACGTTCCCGTCGTCGACATCGCTGCGTACGTCCAGGGCGGAACGCCCCAGGAGAAGGCGGCCGTCGCGGCCGCCATCGACACCGCCTGCCGTGAGGTCGGCTTCATCCAGATCCTCGGCCACGGCGTCGCTCCGTCCACGGCCGCCGGCCTCGCCGCGGCCATGGACGACTTCTTCGCCCTGCCGCCGGAGGAGAAGATCCGGTGGCGCCGGCCGGCCGCCGAGAACCGTGGCTACACCCCGCCCAAGTCGGAGACGCTCGCGCTCAGCGCCGGCGTCCAGTCCGAGACGCGGATGAAGGACTTCTTCGAGGCCTTCAACGTCGGCTCGTCGGTCTCCGACCACCCCGACGCCGAGCTCGTCGCGGCGCACTACGCGGAGAACACCTGGCCGTCGGTGCCGGACTTCCGGGCGCGCATCGACGCCTGGCGCACCGAGGCCGGCCGGGTCGCGCGCACCATGGTCACCATCTTCGAGGACGCGCTCGACTTGGAGCGCGGTGCCATCGCGAGCCTCGCGGCCCACCCGATCGAGGTCCTGCGGATGAACAACTACGCCCTCCCGGAAGGCACCCGGGTCGAGGTCGACGAGGACATGATCGGGATGGGCGAGCACACCGACTACGGCATCGTCACGATCCTGTGGGCCGACCGGGTCAAGGGTCTCCAGGTCCTGCACGGCGGCGAGTGGCACGACGTCAGCCCGGCCGAGGGAGCGCTGCTGATCAACCTCGGCGACCTCACGACCCGGCTGACCAACGAGCAGTGGCTCTCGACCCTGCACCGGGTCAAGCCGCCGATCGTCGAGGGCGCCATCCAGCGACGCCGGTCGGCTGCGTACTTCTTCGACGGCGACGCCGAGGCGGTCATCGGCCCGCTGGCGGGCTTCGTCGACGACGAGCACCCCCGCCTCTACCGTGACGTCACCGTCGACGAGCACATCGCCGCCAAGCTCGCGGGCTCCCGTGCCGGCGTCCTCAACGCCGCCGCCGGCCGGGAGGCAGCCCGCGTGCTCACCGCGGGTCGCTGACCAGCGGCTCCTCGGAGTGCCGGCGGGCGATCGAAGCAGGCCACCAGATCTTGTCGCCGACCAGGGCGAAGACCGCCGGCACCACCACGGTGCGGACGAGGAAGGTGTCCAGCAGGATGCCCAGGCCCACGATCAGGCCCACCTGGGTCAGCGTGATCAGGGGTAGTACCCCCAGGACCGCGAACACCGAGGCGAGCACGATGCCGGCGCTGGTGATGACGCCACCGGTCAGTCCGACCGCCATGACCATCGCATCGACGGTGTCGTGCTCGGCGGTCTCCTCCCTCGCCCGCAGGACGAGGAACACCGTGTAGTCGACGCCGAGCGCCACCAGGAACAGGAAGGCGTAGATCGGTGTGCTGACGTCGAGCGCAGGGAACCCGAAGACATGCGTGCTCATCCAGGCGCCCAGGCCGAGGGCGGCGAAGGTGGCGATCACGCTGATGGTGACGAGCACCAGGGGCGTCACGATCGACCGCAGCACCGCGAAGAGCACCAGCAGCACCACCAGCAGGATCAACGGCACGACGACCTTGAGATCACGCTCGGCGCCGTTGCGGCTGTCCAGGTCCTTGGCCACGCTGCCACCGACCAGGGCGCCGGTCCCGGCCAGCTCGCTGCGCATCGTCTCGATCGTCTCGATGCTCTCCGGGGTGGCTGGTGCGTCCTCCAGCGTCGCGGTGATCTTCACCAGGTCGCCGCTCTCGCCCGACGGGCGAGCGCTGTCGACCCCGTCCATCTGGTTGACCTGCGCGAGAACCGCGTCGGCCTGATCGGCACCGACCACGATCGTCACCGGATCGGAGGCACCGGGCGGGAAGTGCTTCGAGAGAGTGTCCAGACCGTCGACCGACTCGGCGTCCACACGGAACTGGTCGGTCTGCGAGAGCCCGACCTTGACGCCCAAGAGCCCGGAGGCGAGTACGCCGAGGATCACCGCGGCCACGGCCAGCACCGCTGCCGGGCGGCTCACCACGGTGCGGGCAATCCGGAACCAGACCCCGTCGCGAGACTTCTCGTCCTCGCCGTTGCGCGGCACGAACGGCCAGAACAGGCCACGACCGAACAGCGACAGCGCTGCGGGAAGGGCGAAGAGCGCGAAGAGCAGGGCCACCAGCAGGCCGATCGCAGCCGAGACCCCCAGGGCCCGGGTGTTGGGAGCGACGCTGAACACCAGGGCCAACAGCGCGAGCACGACGGTGAGGTTGCTGGCCACGATCGCCTCGGCGGAACCGCGTACGGCGGCGGCGAGGGCATCGCGGTGGTGTGCGTGCCGCCGGAGCTCCTCGCGGTAGCGCGAGACCAGCAGGAGCGCGTAGTTCGTGCCGGCACCGAAGACCAGCACGCTGGTGATCCCCGAGGTGGAGCCGTCGAGCCCGTTGCCGGTCCAGTCCGCGACGATCTGGGTCACCACCGACGCGGTGCGATCGGCGACCGCGATCACGCTCAGCGGCACGAGCCACAGCACCGGCGAGCGGTACGTGAGGATCAGCAGGATGGCGACGACCGCGGCGGTGACGAGGAGCAGCCGCACGTCGGCGCCTTCGAACGCCGAGGAGATGTCGGCGGCGAAGGCGGCACCGCCGGTGAGCTCGACCGTGAGGCCGTCGGGCCGGTCCTCGTCGACCGTCTCCCGCAGCTCGTCGACGAGCTCGGTGAGGTCGAGTCCGGTCACGTCGGCATCGACGTCGATGGCGACGATCAGGGCATCGCCGTCGGTCGCCGGGATCGGCGGCGAGACCTCGTTCCCGGTGATCTCGGCCCAACGCTGCGACACCTCGGCGACCCACGCCCGGTCCTCCGCGGTCAGCCCACCCGCACGCTCGACCACCGCAACCGCGGGCAGCACGTCACCGCCCGGAAAACTCTGCTGGAGCTCAGCGACCCGGGCCGACTCGGCGTCGGCCGGCAGCGGGTCAGGCGCCGAGCTGGCGGACTCCAGGGAAGATCCGACGACCATCACCGCACCGGCCAGGAGGACCGTGATCACCAGGACCAGCCATGCTGTGGCCTTTCTCGTGGTGAGTCGTGCGAGAGCTGCTAGCGCGGAGCGCATGGTCGGGCCTTTCCAGTAGGGGTGGTGAACGCGTCGGATGACATCGGGGCTAAGGCCTCTCCAGGCCGGCGGCAGCCGCCGCCCAGCTCCACAGCGCCTCGGTCTCTCCGCGACCCGGGCGGGTCGCCGACCGATAGCTCGTGGGCCGCTGGCGACGGTCGTGCCAGAAGGTGCCGGACGGCGGGGCGGGCTCGGTGGCTGCGAGCCACACCGCCGTGTCCGCGCCCTCCTCAGCCGGACGCAGCAGCGGGCGGGTCAACGTACGGAAACTGGGGAGGGATCGGGCGAGGCCCGGGGTGTCCGCCCAGCCGGGGTGCATGACGTAGGTGGAGATCCGGTCCGGTGACCACCGCCGGTCGAGGATCGGTGCCAGCTCCACCTGCATGCGCTTGGACCTCGCGTAGGCCACGGCGCCCTGGTAGGTGCCCTGCTCGAACTCCGGGTCGTCCACGGGAAGAGGCTGGGTGTACATCCCGCCCGAGGCGACGAAGACCTGCCTGGCGCCGCGCGCCGAGCGGCGCAGGGCCGGCAGCAGCTGCTCGGTCAGCCGGATCGGCCCGAGCACATGGGTGGCGACGGACAGCTCGTGCCCCTCGACCGACTCGGTCCGCTCGGGCGGCATGACCCCCGCGTTGTGCACGAGTACGTCGAGCGTGGTGCGGCCGTCGTCGCGCGCGCAGAAGTCTGCGGCGAACGCGTCGATCATCGCCGGATCGGAGACGTCGCAGCGCTCCGTGCGAAGGTCGGCGGCCCGCCCCTCGTCGCGGAGGATCCGCTCGATCCGCTCGACCGCGGGCGCGGCGCGTTCGGGCGAACGTACGAGGAGGTGGACGCGGGCACCGAGCCGGGCCAGGCCCAGCACCGTGGCCTCGCCGAGACCGCTGCCGCCGCCGGTGACCACCGCGGTACGCCCGGCCAGCACGGCCGGACGCGGGTCGCCCTCGGCCCAGCGACGACGACGGATCGCGTAGCCGAGGCGGGAGTAGCCGAGCACGACCGTACGGTCGAGCAGACGGTCGAGACCCTGGTCAGATGCTGCGGCGTGCTTCATGTGCGTACGCTCCCGAGGACATGTCGCAGCGCCTGCTCGGCCTCGTCGAACCGGAAGCGGTGGTCGAGCGCGAGGAGTCGTTGCGGGACCACCCGCTGGTTGGCGAAGGCCACCTCCTGCGCTCCTTCTCCGCCCAGGAGCAGACGGGGACCGAACGACGGTGTCGGCAGGATCGCCGGGCGGTGCAGGGCTCGGCCCAGGGCGGCGGCGTAGGCACGCTGCCGCAGCGGCGCGGGCGCGACGGCGTTCACCGGTCCGGCGAGGCCGGGGTCCACCAGAGCCCGGTGGTAGATGTCGACGAGATCGTCGATCGCGATCCACGACTGCCACTGCTCCCCCGACCCCATCGGGCCGCCGAGACCGGTGGCGAACAGAGGCCGCTGCAGGCGCAGGGCTCCCCCGCGCGGGCTCTGCACGATCCCGGTGCGCACCAGGACGACCCGCATCCCCTCGTCGACCGAGGCCACCGCCGCCTCCTCCCAGTCGCGGACGACGTGAGCGAGGAAGTCGTCCCCGGTCGTGGAGTCCTCGGTGAGGACCTCCTCGCCGCGGTCGGCTCCGTAGATCCCGATCGCGGACGCACAGACGAAGACCCCCACTCCTGCCGTCGCACTGGCCCGGGCGAGCAGGCGGGTGGGCCCGATACGCGAGCCGCGGATCTTCTCCTTGTGCCTGTCCGTGAAGCGGCCGGCGATGCTGTGCCCGGCCAGATGGACGACGGCGTCCACTCCGGCCAGCGAGGCCGGGTCGGGGTCGTCGGGGTCCCAGGCACGCTCGTCCGGAGCCGTCGGCCGGTGGCGCACCAGGCGGACCACGGTGTGTCCGCCGGTCGTCAGGAACGCCGAGACCGCGCTCCCCACCAGACCGGATGCGCCGGTGACCGCCACGGTGAGCCGAGGGGTGCCGACCGCTGAGCGGTGAGCCGCCAGGTCGTCGGCGAGCTGACGCCGCCGGTAGGCGAACATCGGCTCGAGCAGCCGCTTCGGCAGTGTCGTCGTGATCCTGTCGATCACGGAGGTGCCCTCGCCGACGCTCTCGAAGTCGTGGCGATGGTGCCACGACACCGGGAGCACGAACGGACGCGAGACCAGGCGGTCGGCGAAGCGGTGGCCGGCCACGTACTCCTCGGGCAGGTGCTGGGCCACCCATCGCCGGCCGGCCGGGAAGTCGAGCACCGCCGTGCCTCCGGCGAGGTCCTGGGCCTCCTCGCCGATCCGGACGGGCTGCCACGGCGGCACCAGCCGCTCGAACGCGCCGGGTCGACCGTGCCAGTCGAATACGACGTCGGTCGCGTCCGGCACCGTGTGCCGGAACTCGTGGGTCGTCGTACGCAACAAAGTCATAAGGTGGAGTCCTTCAGCTCTGTCAGCCGGGCCAGCGCCTCGCGACGCTCCTCGGCATGGTCGACGACGCGTTCAGGGTAGCCGTTGGTAAAGCCCTCCGGGTGGCGCCACGGCTCGTGGGCGGCTGCCCCAGGAAGATGGCGAAGCTCAGGTACCCAGCGCCGGACGTAGTCACCCTGCGGATCGAACCGGAGCCCCTGGGTGATCGGGTTGAAGACTCGGAAGTACGGCGCGGCGTCGGTTCCGGTCCCGGCCACCCACTGCCAGCCGTGGCTGTTGGAGGCCAGGTCGCCGTCGAGGAGATGGTCGAGGAAGTGCCGGGCACCGGCCGGCCACCAGATGTGCAGATCCTTGATCAGGAAGCTCGCGACGACCATCCGTACCCGGTTGTGCATCCAGCCCTCGGCAAGGAGCTGACGCATGCCGGCATCGACGAACGGGAAGCCGGTCCTGCCCGACTTCCAGGCCTCCAGCAGCTCGGGGTCGTCGTCGTACTGCATGCCTCGCAGCCCGTCCCGCAGGTCACGCCAGGCCGACCCGGGGTCGTGCCAGAGCACGTCGGCGTAGAACTCACGCCAGGCCAGCTCCGCGACGAACCGCTCGACGTCCTCTCCGGAGGCACCGCTGCCGTGCTGATCCAGATCGGCGAGGAGCGTACGCGGATGGATCTCGCCGAACTTCAGGGCCGTCGAGATGCGGCTGGTCCGGTCGAGGTCGGGCCGGTCCCGGGCCGAGGCGTAGCCGGCCAGGTCCTCGGCGCAGAAGTCCTCCCAGCGGTGCAGCGCCACACGCTCGCCGGCCTCCTGGTCCAGATGCTCGGGGTGGTCCGGCAGCGGGTCCGACTCGAGCTTCGTCATCCACTCGACCTGAGCGTCACCGGCGGGCGCCCTCCACCCGTGCTCGCGCCAGGCACGCAGGAAGGGCGTGAAGACGCGGTAGGGAGCACCGCTGGCGTTTCGGATCCTGCCCGGGGTCACGGCGTAGGGGCTGCCGGTGCCGACCAGCCCGATGCCGGCATCCGCCAGCCGCTGCTCCGCGGCCTCGTCGCGTCGCCGGCCGTACGGGGTCGTCTCGGTCGAGATGTGCACCTGGCTCGCTCCGGCCTCGGCGGCGACCTGGGCCACCACCTCGGCCGGGTCGCCCTGACGGATCACCAGTGCCCCGTCCGTCTCCTCGCGCAGCGCGGTGAGCGAGGCCAGCAGCCGCTCCCACCTCCGCCCGGAGCCGGCCAGGCGCGGGTCGAGCACGAACAGCGGCACCACGGGCCCGTCGGCGGCCGCGGCCTGCAGAGCGGGATGGTCTCCCAGCCGCAGGTCCCGCCGGAACCACATCACGGATGTGGTCATGAGTGGTCCCGTTCCCCGGCCTCCAGCCGGATCTGGGCGACGTCGATGACTCCGGCCCGGAAACCCGCCTCGCAGTAGGCCAGGTAGAACTCCCAGGTGCGACGGAACTCCTCGTCGAACTCCTCGGACCGGATCGTGGGCCACGAGGCCAGGAAGGCGGAGCGCCAGCGGCGGAGCGTCTCGGCATAGTCGGCGCCGAACCTGTCGGCGCGGGTCACGCTCAGGCCGACCCGGTCGGCCTGAGCGGAGATCGCCGTGGCGGACGGGATCAGGCCTCCCGGGAAGATGTGCTTCTGGATCCATCCGTAGGAGTTCCGGGTCGCCAGATAGCGCTGGTGCGGCATCAGGATCGCCTGCAGGGCGACGGCACCGCCAGGACGGACCAGACGGGACAGGGCGGCGAAGTAGTCGGGCCAGTAGCGCTCGCCGACCGCCTCGATCATCTCGATGCTGACCACGGCGTCGAAGGTGCCGGTGACGTGTCGGTAGTCCTGCACCACCACCTCGACCCGGTCGGTGTATCCCGCCGCCTCGATCCGCTCCCGGGCCAGGTCCGCCTGCTCGACGGAGAGCGTGATGGTGGTGACCCGGGCGCCGCGACGTGCCGCCTCGATCGCGAGGGTCCCCCACCCCGTACCGATCTCCAGCACGTCGTCACCGGCGCCGACGCCGGCCAGGTCGAGGGCCGCGTCGACCTTGCGCAGCTGTGCCTCTTCCAGATCCTGATCGGCGACCGGACGGCTGCGGTCGAACAGCGCCGAGCTGTAGCTGAGGCTGGGGTCGAGGAACGCGGCGAACATGTCGTTCCCCAGGTCGTAGTGGGCCGAGATGTTCTCCCGGGTGTGCTCCACGGCCCCGCGCTGGTCGGCAGGGATCGGCAGGTCGACGAGGCGGCGCAGCCGCAGCATCCAGCCCGGGAGAAGCCCGGAGAGGCGTTCGGCGTACGGTGTCAGCGCGTCCGCGAGGTCGGTGCCCTCGGCCGCATGCCAGTCCCCGGCCGTGTAGGCCTCACCGAGGCCGATCTTCGGGTTCTCCGCGAGTCGTCGGTAGAACGACTCCGGGCGCTGCAGGACGATGCCCGGCCGCCCGGCCGTACGCGACCCGCCTCGCTGGTTGAGCAGGCTGCCGTCCGGGAGCACGACGTCGACCGGAATCTGCCGGGTCACCAGACGCAGAATCTGCTTGGCGACACGGCCTCGTAGGCTCGCGGCGGCCGCGGGCTCCCTCCGCACCGGCAGCTCGAGCGAGACCGGCTCTGCACTCATGATGTGACCTCCTTGGGAGTGGCTGGACGAGGGATGATGGGCAACCTGCGCAGCCACAGCCGGATCCCGTGGAACCGGATGAGCGCGCTGACCCGGTGAGGCATCAGCAGGTGGGTGAGGCTGACTCGCAGCAGCGCCCGACGTGTCGCGGGCTCCACGGTCCCGCGGGTGGTCGCGGTCAGCACGCGGGCGCTGTCGCGGTCTAGGGCGACGGTCACGGAGACGTGTCGCGGGTCGACCTGGAGCCGGATGTCATAGGTCCCGTTCATGTCGTTGAACGGAGAGACGTAGAAGGCCTTGTCGGTGCGGGCGTGCCCGTTTCGATCGACGTCGAGCAGGTAGGCGTGGCGGCCGCCGTAGGTGTTGTGCACCTCGAAGACGACCGCGCGCAGGACACCGTCGTCCGACTGCACCCAGAAGACGGTGAGGGGGTCGAAGACATGGCCCAGGACCCGGGCGTTCGCCAGCATCAGCACCCGGTCGGTCGGCGCGAGGTCGACGCCGTGGCCGGCGAGGAACACGCCGAGGTCGCCACGGACACCGCCTCCCGACGAGCCCCCGTCGAGATGGTCCTCGGCTCGGAACCCAGCCAGGGGACGCAGCCAGAGCGGCAGTCGAGGCAGGTCGTCGATGTCGATGAGCCACTGGTAGCTGCGGTGACGGAACGCGTGCCGCAACGGCACCGCTCGGGTGTGGCTGACATGACCGACGACCAGCGCGGGAACCTCGGGAAAGGCCGGCGACGGGATCACCACGTCACCCCGAACGACTCTGCCGCCTCCACGCCCGAACGACAGCCGTCCTCGTGGAAGCCCCAGCCGAGGTGGGCGCCGGCGAAGGCCAGGCGAGGCCCTCCGGACGTACGCAGCCGGGCCGCTGCCGCGACCGCCTCGGTGGTGAAGACCGGGTGCTCGTAGCTCATCCGTGCGGTGACCTTGGCCGGGTCGACGTGCTCGGTGGCGTTGAGCGTCACCACATGCTCGTCGTGGTCCTCGAGACCTTGGAGGCGGTTCATCCAGTAGCTGACGACCACCTTGTCGGCGCCACCGCCGCACGATGCGAGGCGATAGTTCCAGGACGCTCGGGCGCGGGGCGAGGCCGGCAGCAGGGTGGCGTCGCGGTGCAGCCAGGTCTCGTTCCGCGAGTATCCGATCGCGGCCAGATCCGCCTTCTCCTCCGGGGTCGCATCGGCCAGGAGCTGCAGGGCCTGGTCGGCGTGGGTCGCCAGGACCACGCGATCGAAGTGCCGGGACCCGGCCTCGGTGCGTACCTCGACCCCGTCGGCGTGCCGCTCCACGGCGGTCACCGCTTCGCCGACACGGATCTCGCCCACCCGCTCGGCGATCTTGTCCACATAGGCACGGGAGCCGCCCACGACCGTGCGCCATGTGGGCGACCCGGTGACCTGGAGCATCCCGTGGTGGTCGAGGAAGGCGAACAGGTGCCGTGCCGGGTAGGCGGCGGCGTCCTCGTCACCGCACGACCAGACGCACGAGACCAGTGGCACGGCGAAGTGCTGGACGAAGTAGTCGCTGAAACCGCCCTCGGCGAGGAACTCTCCCCATGTCAGGTCGCTGTCGGTCTGGAGCAGACGGCGGGCGCGACGGTGGAACCGCGGCACCTGCGCGAGCATGCGGAGGAAACGCGGATCACCGAGGCGACGCGGGTCGGCGAGGATGCCGCCCAGCCCCTTGCCGCCGGCGTACGACAGCCCGCAGTCGTCGCAGTCGATGCTCATGCTCATCTCGGTCGGCCGGGTCTCGACACCGAGCTCTCCGAAGAGCCGGAGCAGGTTCGGATAGGTGCGCTCGTTCATCACGATGAAGCCACTGTCGACCCGGAGGACGGCTCCCGACGCGGTCGCGACGTCGTGGGTGTGCGCATGGCCACCGAGCCTCTGCTCGGCCTCGAAGAGCGTGACGTCATGGCTGCGGCCGAGGAGGTACGCCGCGGTCAGCCCGGAGACTCCGCCACCGATCACGGCAACCGTTGGCCGCGGTGTGTGGGCCGCTCGGCTCATGAGAACTCCCTCGTCCGGCAACGGCATGGCCGCTGGCTAGTTTCGAAGATCGAACGTACAATGTTTGTACAAGGTATGTCAAAGGTTTGAAAGGGGCACGACATGAGGATCGATCGCACCGTGGAGACCTCCGCACCGACCGCCCAGGTGTTCGACTTCCTGGCCGACTTCACCAACACCGAGGAGTGGGATCCGGGCACCGTGCGCACCGACCGGATCTCCGGCGACGGCGGGGTCGGAACGGCGTACGCGAACACCTCTCGGTTCCTCGGGCGCAACACCGATCTCACCTACGTGGTCGAGATCTACGAGCCCGGCAAGCGTGTCAGGCTGCGAGGCGAGAACAAGACGGTCGTGGCCCATGACACGATGACCTTCCTACCGACAGCCACGGGCGGAACCTCTGTGCGTTACGTGGCCGAGTTCGAGCTGAAAGGCATGGCCAGGATGGTGGCCCCACTGCTGACCCCCGCGTTCACCCGCCTGGGTGACTCCGCCTCCGAGCAGATGCGCGCGACCCTGGACCGACTGGGCCGGTAGCCGCGCAGATGTACACCATCAAGCACGCGGCACAGCGGGTCGGCATCACCACCGCGACGCTTCGTGCCTGGGAACGCCGGTACGGCGTGATCGCTCCCCACCGGTCCGAGAGCGGCTACCGCCTCTACGGCGACCACGACGTCGCCGTGCTGCGCTCGATGAAGCAGCTCGTGGACCAGGGATGGTCGGCCGCCCTGGCTGCGGCCGAGGCGATCCGGCTCGATCGCGCGCAGCCCGCTCACGAGATCGCGGCGTCGCCGCGCGACGGAGCCAGCTCCTCCTCCGACCTCGCGGAGCGACTCACGACCGCCGCGTCGGCACTCGACACCACCGACCTGGCAGCGACCCTGGACCAGGTCTTCGCCCTCGGCGGCTTCGAGACGGTGATGACCGACCACGTCTTCCCTGCGCTGGAGGAGCTCGGGGACGCCTGGGCCGACGGCCGGGTCAGCGTCGCCGGCGAGCATCTGGCCTCGAACGCGGTGATGCGCCGCCTCGCCCTCGCGTACGAGGCGGCGGCCGCCCACGGCCACGGGCCCCGCATCGCCCTCGGGACGGCACCCAACACCCGCCACGAGATCGGTCTCTTCGCCTTCGCCGTCGCCGCCCGACGGCACGGCATGGACACCGACTACCTGGGTGCCGACCTGCCGATCGACGACTGGCTCGGCGTGGTCAACGACCCCGCCCTCGCCGCCGCGGTGCTGGTGATCCCCACCACCGCCGACATCATCGCCACCGCCGCGGTGATCACCGCTCTGCACGACCACCGCCCCGATCTCCTCGTGGCCGTCGGCGGAGCCCAGCAGAGCCACGCTCCCGAACCCGCCGTACGCCTGGGTCACGACATCGTCGCCGGCGCGAAGACCCTTGCGGCCCTGATCTCGCAGACGCGACACTGACTGGTCATCACACCTGGTCGGGCAGGGTGGCGCGGAGCACGCGCAGCGTGTTGCCGCCCATGATCGCCGCCACCTCGGTCTCGTCATAGCCCCGGTCGACGAGCTCCTGGGTGATGGCGGCGAGGTCACCGGCGTCCCAGCCGACGGTGGTGGAGCCGTCGTAGTCACTGCCGAGGGCTGCCGTCTCGACGCCCCCTACCTCGACGACATGGTCGATGGCGTCGACGACCGCCTCGACGGTCAGGTCGCACACTGCGGCGTCCCAGTAGCCGACGCCCACGACGCCGCCGGTCGCAGCTACCCCGCGTACCTCCTCGTCGGTCAGGTTGCGGTTGACGTCGCAGGTCGCCTGTACGCCGCCGTGGCTGAGCACCACCGGCTTGGTCGCCATCGCGAGCATCTCGGCGACCGCTGCGTGGCTGGCGTGTGCGATGTCGACGACGATGCCGCGGCGCTCCATCTCGGCGAACACGCGGCGCCCGAGGTCGGTGAGACCGCCCTTCTCTACCCCGTGCATGGAGCCCGCGACCTCGTTGTCGAAGAAGTGCGTGAACCCCGCCATCCGCATGCCGGCGTCGTAGAGCGTGTCCAGGTTGTCGAAGTCTCCCTCGAGGTTCTGCAGGCCCTCGACCGAGAAGAGCGCGCCGGTGACCTGCTTCCCGGCCTCACGGTCGGCGATCAGGGCGTCGAGGTCCGCACGGGAGCGGATGAGTCGCAGCTTGCCGTCGGAGTCCGCGGCCGCATTGTCGAGCTTCTGGGCGTGGTAGAGCGAGCGGTCGAGCAGCGATGTCCAGGTTCGGGGCGGCTGGAGCTGGGCGAAGGTCAGCAGCGTGATGTTGTCGCTGTCCCCGGTGTTGCTGTCGTAGTTCTGCCCCTTCGGCGACTTCGAGACCGACGAGAACACCTGCAGCGCGACGTTGCCGTCCTCCATCCGACGCAGGTCCAGGTGGCCCCGGTCCGAGTGCTCCAGGACGTCGCGGTCCCACATCAGGGTGTCGCTGTGCATGTCGATGACCTGCAGGGAGTCGTGCAGCTGTCGTGTCTCGGGCGTCACCTCCGGCAGGCTGGCCGGGCGGATCTTGTTCTGGGAGTTCTCCACGATCCCGGGGGCCAGCGCGAAGAAGCCGCCACCTCCGACGACAAGAAGGGTGAGTACGGCCAGCAGCACGCGCTTCGTCCAGCGTCGGATCATTTTTCTCGGGGTCCTCTCGAGCAGGCTCGGAACGGCCGAGCTCACGGCGGGACGAGTATCGCGGCGCGTACGCCGGCGACGGGTGAATTGGACCGAATCGCTCGCCTGCCGGGGCGATCGGACAGGATGTGACCATGGCGACACTGGATGAGGACGACATTTCGCTCATCCACGCACTCCAGATCAGGCCGCGCGCGTCCTGGGCCGACCTCGCCGCCGCGCTCGGCACCTCACCGACGACCCTGAGTCGCCGCTGGGAGAGGCTGCGCGCCGACGGCAGCGCCTGGGTCATGGGCCATCCGCGGCCCCGGGGAGCCGACGGGACCAACCTCGCCATCGCCGAGATCTCCTGTGTCGGCGGGCGGTCCGGCGCCATCGCCCAGGAGCTGGCCGCGTGGCCGATGATCATCACCATCGAGGAGGCGGCCCGCGACTACGGGCTGATCGTGACGGCCGTCGGCCTCGACTCCGGCGACATGCCCAAGCTGCTGCTCGACGACCTGTCCGCCCTGCCGGGGGTCCTGGGCGTACGCGCCCACCATGTCGCCCGGCTGCATGTCGACGCGAGCAGCTGGCGCATCGGCGGGCTCGATCACGACCGCGCCCGGGCGGTGGCCCGGATCCCGGACCAGCGCGACACCGGTGGCGCCGCGTCTGCTCCGATCAACCCCTGGACCGAGCCGTACGCCGCCCTCACCCAGGCGCTGATCCGGAACGGTCGCAGCAGCGCGGCCGACATCGCCCGCCAGACCGGCCGACCGCTGTCGACGACCCGTCGCCAGCTCGGCCAGCTGCTCGCCTCCGACGCGCTCACCTTCCGCTGCGAGGTCGCCCAGGGCCTGACCCCTCTGCCCATCGTCGTCCAGACCTGGTGCCGGGTGCCGGTCGGCGACGTCGCCGAGTGCGTCACACGCCTACGGGCCACGCCCGGCGTACGCCAGGTCGTCGGTCTGCCCGGGCCGACGAACCTGCTGATCAGCACCTGGACGCGCTCCGTCGAGAGCGCGATGCTTCTCCACGAGCATCTCCAGCGCGACCTCGCACCGCTCGAGGTGGTCGAGTCCGCGATCGTCCTGCGCCAGATCAAGCGCCTCGGCTGGAGGCTCGACGATGTCGGCCGCTCCACCGGCACGCTGGTGCCCTACCCGGCGAGCACCGACCGCATGTCACACGGCGAGGAGCCGTCTCGTCTCCAGGGGTGAACCCACAGATCAGGAGAGAGACATGCACATCGCCCTTTGGATCACCGCCGGCCTGCTCGCCCTCGTCGCCCTGACGGGCGGCTTCACCAAGACCTTCGTGCCGCTGGAGACGCTGTCCCAGCACGACGGCGCCGCCTGGACCCGCGGCGCCAGCCCCACCTTCGTCCGGACCCTCGGCGTCCTCGAGATCCTGGCCGCGATCGGGCTCGTCCTTCCCGCTGTGCTCGGCATCGCGCCCGTCATGGTGCCCGTCACCGCCGCCTGCTGGATCGCCCTGATGATCGGCGCGATGATCACCCACGGGCGGCTCGGCCAGCCCAAGCTGGTCGCGGTCAACGTCGTCTACCTCGCCCTGGCCCTCTTCATCGTCGTCGGCCGCTTCGGCACCACGCCCTTCACCGCCTGACCAGCTCGTCGAGTCGGCGCATCTGTCTCGTCGACGAGACCGCCTCTGCCGCTGGTCGAGCCGCCGGAGCCGCTGGGCGGAGGCGTGTCGAGACCAACACGGTGGCTTTGCTGGTTGGGGGTGCCGAGAGCTCTCCCTGCCGGGACGTTTCGCTCGGAGGGTGGTCGGGGCCGCCGACCCTTGCTTTGAGGGTGTTCTCGACGAACCCCGGAGTCAAGGACGGCCTGCGGCCGCCGGCTTCGCCGGCCGCTTCGCGGTCCTTGACACCGGGGCCCGTCGAGAAAAAACTTGGCTGGCTATCGGGGCGGCGGCCCGGGTGTGGCGCGGACTGAATGTTGCTTGAAACAGGTGAGGTTGATGGGGTGTGAGGGTGGCCCTTCGGGCCACTTACCATCCACAGGAACGAGGTCGTTCGCTCACCGCGAAAACAGGGCTTGACCTGGGAAAATGATTGGCTCCAGAGCGCGTGAAGGCGTAGAATCGGATCCATCACAGCACACCTCTGGGAGAGGAACGGCGATGAGTCTCGGCCGCGACATCGACCCCTGGGGCACCAACCCCGGCGACGCGATCGACGCTGCCCTGGCCGCCATCGAGACCGCCCTCCACGACCTGCTCGCGACTGATCCCTCCTATTGGCGCACCTGGCAGAAGAAAGACCTGCTCGAACGGTTGGAGAAACTCCAAGCCCAACAAGCCGCACTGAAGCTGAGGGTGCTCGCGACGGCCGGCGACATCGCCGAAGAAACCGGCGCCAAAGACGCCTCCGCCTGGATGCGGACCGACCTCCTCGTCGACAAAGCCGTGGCTCGCTCCCAGATCAAACTCGCGGCCAGCGTCGCGAAGTACGACCTCGTCGCCGCCGGCCTGGCCGAGGGTGTGGTGTCCCAGGACAAAGCACGGGTGATCACCCACGCCCTCGACAAGATCGAGACCAACCCGGTCGCCAGCGGCGAAGACCTGATCCTGGCCGAGAAGCTCCTCGTTGACTACGCCGGTCGCCTGACCGCGAACGAGCTCCGGATCGTCGGACGACGGATCCTGGCCGAGATCGACCCGGCCCGGTTCGAAGACGCCGAAGCCAAAGCACTCCTCGCCGAGGAAGAACGGGCTCAGCAGAAGACCGCGCTACGGGTCTGGGACAACCACGACGGCACCGTCGGCTTCGACGGCGTCCTGCCGACCTCGATGGGGATGCGGTTCAAGCGGCTGGTCGAGGCCTGGGCCCAGCCCCGCAAACAGCAGCTTGTTGCCAAGGGTGCTCCGTTGCCGCCGTGGGAGCGGTTGATGGGTCAGGGCTTCACCCGGCTGCTGGAGACCGTCGACCCGGCCGCCCTGCCCCGCCACGGCGGTGACGCGACGACCATCAACGTGGTGATCAGCCTGGAGGAGCTCCGCAAGGACCTCGGCATCGCCACCCTGGGTTATGACGAGACCAACGGCACCACCATCAGCGCAGCGGAGGCGAGGCGGATGGCGTGCAACGCCACCATCATCCCCTGGGTGCTGGGCGGTGACAGCGAGGTCCTCGACGCCGGCCGAGGCAGCAGGTTCTTCCAACCCATCCAACGCAAGGCACTCCGGCTCCAGCAGAAGTGTTGCCAGGCCGAAGGCTGCGACATGCCACCGGAATGGTGCGACGCCCACCACCTCGACCCCTGGGCCGCCGGCGGCAAGACAGATCTCAAGGACGGGGCCTTGTTGTGCCCGCATCATCACCGCCTCGCCCACGCACCCGGCTATACCCATGAGCGACTACCCGATGGGACCATCAGGTTCACTCGTCGCCCCTAATCGGCTGAGTGCGGAATCCAGTTCACCGGGTCTGCCCGTCAGGCCTGACGACTCCAACCGTCGACCGGTCTCGGCTCTCGCTGAAGGGTGCATGTCCTGGTGCCCAACCAGCGTTCCGGCCACCTTCTCGACTCCACGCGCGCCGGCTCCCCACTCACGGGGACGCTTCCCCACTCCCGTGAAGGTTCCCCACGCTCCGGAGAGTGGGGAACCTCCATGCCCGTGGGGAACTCTCCCGATCAGTGGGAAACTCGCGACCCGGCCGGCACCGAACCAGGCCCGGCACCGAACCCGACCCGGTCAAGAACAACGGCTCGCTTGTGAACCATTCACAAGATCGCGCCCACTGCCGTAGGCACCCACGAGGCACGATCCGCCGGCGCACGACCAGCCCACGGCCCCAAGCCCGTGCCCAAACTGAATCCGCTGCGCCACACTCTCGCCGCCGACCCGATACAGGCCAAGTTTTTCTCGATCGCGCATCGGGTCAAGGATCGCCGCAGGCGACCGGCGAAGCCGGCGGGCGAAGCCCGTCCTTGACGCGGTACGCGATCGAGAAACAATCGAACCAAGGGTCGGCGGCGAACCCCAGAAACGAAACCACGGCCACCTCCAGCGCGGCGAACCGGGACCAAACCACAGCGCACTCAACCGCAACCCACGATCCCCCTGGCCCGACGGCATCAACATCACGATCGACAGCTTCGTGCACGACCCCGACGGCCGGTACGTCCAGTTCGAGCTCGACGTCCTCGACTTCTACGGCGGCACCTACCGGGTAGGTCTAACCCCGGCCAGCGCCATCGTCGTCCCCACCGACGGCAGCCCCGTCTTCGACGCCGACTGACGGCGCCGCGGCGCCGTCCGCAAGCAGTCCATGGCCGACGACGTCTGTCGCGACCCGCAGCAGCCGTCTGAGCTCCTCGAGATCGCGGCCGAGGGGGTCGTTGCGCCAGCCGAGACTGATGATGCCGTTCCAGGCGGCCCACAGGACGGTGGCGACGTCGTCGGGATCCAACGCCCGGAAGGTTCCGTCGGCGACGCCGCGGCGTAGCTCGGACACCATCCGTGCGTTCTGCTCCTGGACCGAGGCGGCGAGCCGCTCCGCGAGCTCGCGGCCGGCGGCGTACGTCGTCGAGCCGTTCGGGAAGGCCAGGGTGCGGAAGTACTCGGGGTTGGCCGCGTAGAAGTCGAGGTAGGCGTCGGCGGCGGCGTAGAGCCTCTCCACGGGCGACCCGTCCTGCGTGTAGGCCCGGTCCATGAAGCGGCGGTCGGCGGCGACGGCGCGCTCCACCACCGCGGCATGCAGCCCCGCCTTGGAGCCGAAGTGGTTATAGACCGACCCGACGGCCACCCCGGCCGCAGCGGCGATCTCGTCAAGCGTGACGTCGTCGACCGATCGACGCGCGAACAAAGGCTCGGCAGCCGCGAGCAGCGCGTCGATGGTGCGTCGTGCGCGAGGATCCACAGCACTCTCCCGACTTCTTGTAATCGTTGCAACAGTCTCGACGCAAGGCTACCGTGATCCCATGGCGTTTCTTGCAATGGTTACAAGAGTGGCCTGATGGCCGACTGGGACTCCGTCCACCGCCGGACGGTCGAGACGCTCCGGGCGGGCTGGGCCGCCGCCGGGCCGACGGCATGGGACGACTTCATCGACGACCGGAGCGAGATGGTGCAGCCGATGCTCGAGAACGGCACCGGAGCACGGTTCTGGAGCAGCGAGATCAGTCGCGTGCTCCGGGTGATGCCGGACCTGCGCGCGGACGTGCTCGGCTGGAGCGGCAGCGACGACCGCCTCTTCATCCATCTCAGGTTCCAGGCGACCGTCGGTGGCCGAGGCCTCACCTGGGACGCCGTCGACCTCCTCCACCTGCGTCCCGACGGAACCCTGATCCGCCGGGAGTCCTTCTTCGACTCCGCCCCCGTCGCTCGTGTGCTCGCAACCCGGCCGCGTACGTGGTGGGCGTGGTGGTGGTCGGGCCTGTGGCCCTGGCCCGGACGGCGACGGCTGATCGACCGCCTCTCCTCCGGACGCGATGCGTAATGGCCCCGGCAGACGCCTTCTGGCGTGACCCCCGGCTCGGCACACCCGGACGCGTCGAGCTGTCGGCGGGGACCGTCGACTACCACTCCTTCGGCTCCGGACCCACGTTGCTCTTCGTCCACGGCTACCTCGTCAACGCCAACATCTGGCGCAAGATCGTTCCGCTGCTCGGCGATGCCTATCGATGCATCACGCCCGACTGGCCCTTGGGCTCCCATCGAACCGCACTACGGCCGGGCGCGGACGTGACCCCGCGGGGCGTCGGTGACCTCATCGCCGAGTTCGTCGAGCGCACCGGCCTGGATGACGTCATCCTGATCGGCAACGACTCGGGTGGGGCCTATGCCCAGATCGCCGCCGCGCATCACCCGGACCGCTTCTCGCGGTTGGTCCTCAACAGCTGCGAGACGCCGCGGTGCTCGTGGCCTCCGAACCCCGGCGGATTCGGGCTGCTGAAGCGCGCAGCGTCGCACCGCATCACCCACCGAGCCCTCTACCAACCGCTGCGCCTGACGCGGACCTGGCGGTGGCCCAACACCTACGGCTGGCTCGCGAAGAAGCCGATCGACCATGCCGCCATGAGGACGTACGTCGGTCCCGTCCTCATCAACCGCTCCGTTCGGGCTGATGGCCGCGCGGCCATCAGCAGCGTCGGCGCCCACCACGTTCGAGAAGCCGCCGACCTGCTCGGCCGACGAGACGATCTGCCCGTCCTCGCGCTGTGGGCAGAGGACGACCGCGTCTTCCCCGTCGAGCACGCGGTCGAGTACGCGGAACGGCTGGACGCCCAGCTGGTGACGATCGCCGACAGCTACACATACACCGCCGAGGACCAGCCCGAGCGAACGGCCGAGGCGCTCGACGGCTGGCTCTCGTCATGAGCTCCTCGACCTCAGTGGTCGCCTGACTCCAGGCGCTCGGTCTCGATCCGGAGCGCCTCGATGACACCGGTGACCCAGCGTCCGATGGCGGCCAGCTCCTGCTGGTCAAAGCCTTGGTTCATCTCCTCGATCCGTCGCGCGAGGCCGGCCGCCGTCGGGCGTGAGGTCTGCTGGAAATGCGGTGTGGTGTGGATCCGGAACGACCGGCGATCACGCGAGCTGCGTTCACGGCGTACGTAGTCGGCGGCGACCAGCTTGTCGACGATCTTGGTGACAGCCGCATTGCTCAGGCCGGTCGCGGCCGAGAGCTCGCCGGGGGTGATGCCGTCGGGATGGCGGGCCACGAGGTCGAGCATCTTGTGCTCGCTGTTGCTGACGCCCAGCCGGCGGGCGATGGCCTCATGGAACATCACCACGCGGAGGCTCAGCTCGGCGCCGAGCCGGTCGCCCTCCTCGGACATGCGGCCACCTCCCATCCTCGCTAATTTGTTTCACCTTAGTGAAATAACAGGCTAGTCTCCGCCCATGAGGATCGAGCTCTCGCCACCCCGGACGACCACTGATTCCCCCACCTTCGCCGGTGCCCTGCTCCGCTGCTACGTCGCGACTCTGCTCGTCGGAGCCCCGCTCGCCGCACTGCTGCTGACCCCTGGGCTCATGCGGAGCCGGGTCGCCCTGGTTCCGGGGATCACCTCGTTCGGCATCACCGCCTTTCTGGTGCTGTCCTTCCTGCTGATCGCGGTGGCACCGCGCATCTCGGCCCGGGTCGCGCCCGGCGGCGCATGGCGCCCGGGACTCGTCCGCAAGGTCGGGCCCGCGCTCCGTCGCGAGCTGCCTCGCCAGTGGTGGAGTCGCGCCGGCGAGGCCCTGCTGATCTTCATCGCGTCCCAGCTGACCGGCGGCTTCATCGCCTGGATGATGCCCTACATCTGGGCCGACCCGGCCTCCCCCGACGACCAGGTGACCTGGGTGCTCCACTACCCCAACTACGCGACCCAGGCCGTCTCGATGTACCTCGTCATCTGCCTGGCGGCGGCCTGGTTCGGCACCCGGCTGCGCCAGCTGGCCCTCGGTATCGACTTCGTCGACCACGGCCAGCCGGTGTCGTAGCGGGATCAGCGTCCGAGCACGGCGCGGAGGCGGCCCACCTGGGCGGTGCGCTCGGCGAGGCGCTGCTCGTCGAGACTCCGGCTCGACGCAGCCGCCAAGAGCTCGTGCGTACGCCGCACCGCGGTCGCATCATGGGCGACGAGCGACCCGACCAGGTCGGTGAGGGCCGAATCCAGCTCAGCGGCCGGCAAGACGCTCTGCGCGAGCCCGATCAACTCGGCCTCGGCAGCGCCCACCCTGCGCGCGGTGGCACAGATCTCGAGCGCTCGCGCATAGCCCACGGCCTCGACCAGGGGCTTGGTGCCGGCGAGGTCGGGAACCAGCCCCAGCGCAGGCTCCTTCATACAGACCCAGGCGTCGTCGGCCATGATCCGCAGGTCGCACGCGAGCGCCATCTGGAAACCGGCACCGATCGCGTACCCCTCGACGACCGCGATCGAGATGAACCTCGGGTCCGCCAGCGCCGCGAACGGCCGCTGATACTCCCCGATCAGGTCGATGACCTCCTGGTCGCTCCGTGCCAGCGTCGCGACGAGGCTCCCAGCCACCTCGGTCTGCCCCGGATCGACCAGCGACAGGTCCAGCCCCGCGGAGAACGTGCCGCCGGACCCGCGCACCACCACGACCCGCACCTCAGCCGGAAGCGACTCGAGGAACCCCGCGATCGCCGCCCACATCGCCTGATGCTGGGCGTTGCGTACGCCCGGACGGTCCAGCAGCACGGTCGCCACCACACCGTCGATGCTCAGATCCACACCTGGTTCGTTCATGTTCATGGCTTCATCCTGACCCCTGGGGCCGCCGGCCGATCATCCAGGACGGCCGCAGGCCCGGCGCGATGCGCCGGGCCTGCGGGGGTGATGCTCCCGGCACGCAGCCGGGTCAGCGGATCCCTAGGAGCGGGCCGCCTCGATCTGGGCGGTCACGTCGTAGGGGAACTCCGAGGTGATGCCGATCTTGTCGTACTCCATCTTCGAGGCGTCGAACCCGTCGTTCCAGTTGCCGTTGGTGACCTCGTTGCACTGGTAGGACTGGTAGGACTGGTCGGTGGTCTCACCGACCTCGATGTTGGCGAAGGAGAACCCGCAGCCGCCCGCGTCCATGTGGATGCCGCGCGTGCCGGAGTCGGGCATCTCCCCGACCGGGTCGGTCAGCACGTCACCGATCACCATCTGCTCCACCTTGTTCTTGATGGGGTGCGGATCCTGGTTGGCCACGCCGTACGTGTAGAACGCGCCCATGTCACCCGAGTCCAGGCCGGCGTTCTGGATCTCGATGTAGCGGAAGGTGTTGTTGTCGGTGTACTGCTCGCCGTCGACGACCTCCGGACGCGACTCCAGGCTGATGCCGTACCGCGCAGAGTGGTTGACGAAGACGTTCTCGACCAGGTTGTTCCCGGTGTCCATCAGCTCGATCCCGGAAGCGTCGCCGGGCACCAGCTCGCCGATGTGGTCGATGAACACGTTGGAGATCGTGTGTCCGTGGCTCAGGTCGCCTTCGCCGGGCCAGCCGCCCTCGATCTTGATCGCGTCCGCGCCGATGTTCTCGAACAGGCTGTTGGTGACCTTCAGCCCCTCGTTGGCGAACAGGGCGTAGACACCCATGAACCCGGTGTCGGAGACATGCAGGTTGGTCAGCGTGATGTCCTTGGTGTTCTCCAGCGTGATCGCACCGAAGCGGTTGCGCGGCATCTCGATCTGCCGGTCGTACTCGGGGTACTTGTGGGGCTCACCCGAGTCGCCCGCCGAGATCCACCCCGCGCGATACCAGTCGACGAAATCGCTGTGCTGCAGCCCGATCCCGTCGAAGGTGATGTCGCGTGCCCGCCGCTCCGGCGTCGCACCCTTCACATCGATCAGCTTCTTCACCGTCGGCGCCATGATCCGCACCTTGCTGATGTCGCCCTTCGGCTTGTAGTAGATCTCGTTGTTGGCGTAGTCGAAGTAGTACTCACCCGCCTGGTCGAGGAACGGGAGAGCGTTCTGGATGAAGTAGCGCGAGCCGCCACCGCTGTTGACCAGCGCGTAGCGGGTCCAGTACTTCAGCGTGGTGAAGCCCTTGCGGTAGTCGGCCCCACCGAGCGGCACTGTGTCGGTGAACCAGCTCCAGGAGCCACCGGACCACACGGTCACCTGGGCGTTGGCCAAGGGGTTGCTGGTCGGGGTGTCGTCCCACGCCGGGTCCCAGTCACCTTCCTCCCAGTACAGCCACTGCCGCACGGCCTCCTTCTCGGGCTCACCGAGCTTGGAGAAGAGGTACGGCCCATGGGAGTCCTCCGACCCGCGGTTGGGATAGCGGGCGACCTCGGCCCGCGCACCGTCCTCGAACAGCGTGTAGAACCGCTGCCCCGGCTCGACCTTGGTCTTGTAGATCCCGTCGCGGAACGGCTCCCACCCGGTCAGCTCCTTCGCACCGGTCAGGACCGCCTTACCCGGTCCGTCCACCGACCGGTAGACCACGTCGTGGCCGTTGCTTCCGCTGTCACGATCGTCGAGCTCGAGCGTGGAGTCCACCTGGTACTCACCGGCCCGGACGTTGACCGTGACGTCGCAACCCATCTGGGCATTGAGCTTCTTGTCGCGGATCTCGTCGCGGGCACGCTCCAGGGTCGCGAACGGGGCACTCTCCGACCCGGCGGCCTCGTCGCTGCCGTCGGGCGCGACCCAGAGGGCCTTGCACTTTCCTCCCGCCGCGCCGGCGGTCTGTGTGGTGACCGCGAACCCGGTGACCGCTACGACGGCCGCCGCGGCCAGCGCGCCCAGGCGGCGCGTCATTGGTTGCTGCATGGTCCGTTCCCTTCTCTATGGGGGCGGAGCGCCCGGCGAGAGGCAGAAGGACCACCCGGGGGGTGGCCGTGCGGCCTCCGAGACGAGCTCCGTGTGACATGCGCCACGCATCTAGCGTGATGTCATACATATGACGTGTCAAGACCTGCCTGGATGTTGAGATGTCTCGTTTGCGTCCACGCCGCACGGGTCGGATCAGCGTCGCGGCGACGTACGATGTCCTACACTTCCGCTTATGCCGCAACCGCTCTCCCGGACCACCACGGTTCTCTCCCAGCCGCGTGACCGGCAGCCGATGCTCGGCGTGGTCGTCGTCGACGAGCTCGTCGACGCGATCGTCTCCGGGCGCCTGGCTCCGGGCGACGCGCTGCCGCCCGAAGGACCGCTCAGCGAGCAGTTCGGCGTGAGCCGCACCGTCGTACGCGAGTCCGTGAAGCGCATCGAGGAGAAGGGTCTCGTCACGATCGCGCGCGGGCGCGGCACCGAGGTGCGCCCGATGACGGCGTGGAACACGATGGACCGAGTGGTCCTCTCCGCCTTGATCAAGCACGACGAGACGCTGGGCATCCTCGACGAGCTCAGCGTCGTCCGTGCCCAGCTCGAGTCCGTGATGGCGGCAGAGGCCGCCCAGCGGCGGTCGGACGAGCAGGTCGCCGAGCTCGACCGGGCGATGCAGCGGATGCGGGAGAGCACGGCCGACGAGGATGTCTTCCGCGCCGCCGACGTCGCCTTCCACGAGACCGTCATGGAGCTCTCCCGCAACCGGCTCGCCGGCAACATCGCTCGTACGCTCATGGACCACGCACTGGAGAGCTCTCGCTACCACGGCGTCGACACACCCGACGCGTTCGCCCTGACCCTGCGTGAGCACGAGGCCGTGCTCGCCGCCATCTCCGAGGGCGACCCGGCGCGGGCGCAGGACGCGATGAACAACCACATCCTCGAGGCGTGGCGCCGCCGCAGGCTGCCGCTGCCCGACGCCGGCAACCGCAAGGACTGAGCCCGGGTGTGGGCGGCCACCCGGCCGCCCACACCTCACCCCTTGACCGCTCCGGCGGCCAGGCCGCTCATCACCCAGCGCTGGGTGAGCACGAAGATCACCAGGATGGGCAGCACGGCCAGCAGGAGCGTGGGGAACACCTGCGTGTAGTCGGCGGAGTACTCCCCCACCGAGGCGTAGACACCGGTGGTGACCGTGTAGAGGCCCGAGCCGGGACCGAGGATGAGCTGCGGGCTGGCGAAGTCGTTCCACACGCTCAACGTGTTCAGGATGAACACGGTCGCCACGATCGGCTTCATGAGCGGCAGGATGATCGTCCACAGCGTCCGGTACGGACCGGCGCCGTCGATCGCCGCCGCCTCGTCGAGCGAGGCGGGCAGCATCCGGATGAACCCGGTGAAGACGAAGATCGTGAACGGCACCGTCGCCGAGGCCATGAAGAGCACCAGCCCCGGGAACGTCGACATCAGCCCGATCGCGCGGAGCACGAAGATCACCGGCACCAGGATCACCTGGGTCGGGATGAACATGCCCGAGATGAAGAACAGCAGCGCCGCGCCGAACACCGGCCGTGGCGAGCGCGCGATGACGTACGCCGCGGGCGCGCACACGCCGATGGAGACGATGTTGACGCAGATGACCAGCCCGATCGTCACGGCGTAGCCGAACGCGATGTCGAAGTCCGGGTTGTTCCAGGCGGCAACGAGATGCTCGAGCGTGAACTGACCGGGCGAGAGCGAGAACGGCCTGCTGATGATGTCGCGCTGATCCTTGAACGCGTTGACGACCAGGAGGTACATCGGGACCAGCATCACCACGCAGAGTGCTGTGACCATGGCGTACCAGAACGGCGTACGCCGCTCGCCGGTCGAGCTCCGCCGACCCGTCAGTGCTTGCAGCGCGCTCATGCCTGCGCCCCCTGGTCGTGGCGGCGGCGCAGCGCGAGCACGCCGAAGGCGAGGATCGCGGCCACGAGGATGAGGACCACGGCCTCGGCCGAGGCCAGTCCCACCTGCCGCTTGGGGAACTCCACGGCGAGGATCTGGTAGGCGAAGGTCTTCGTGGATCCTGCCGGTCCGCCGCCGGTCAGGGAGACGACGACGTCGTAGGTCTTGAGCAGCGAGATCATCGAGGTGATCAGGGCCACCGTCACCGAGGGCGCGAGCGCCGGCCAGGTGACGTGGCGGAAGGTCTGCCAGCGGTTGGCACCGTCCATGCGCGCGGCCTCCAAGAGCTCGGCGGGCACTGCCTGGAGCCCGGCGAGATAGATGAGCAGCTGGACGCCGAACTGCGCCCAGGCGATGACGAGGATCAGGGTGGCGAGCGCCCAGGTCTCGTCGCTGAGGAACGGGAGCGGGCTGCTGCCCAGGTTCTCCAGCACCGAGTTGACCGCTCCCTGCGGGCCCAGGATCGCCGACCAGAGGAAGCCGACGACGATCAGGCTGAGCACGTGGGGGTAGAACATGACCACCCGGGCGAACGCGGTGAAGCGGGTGGTGCGCCACAACAGCAGAGCCAGGCCCAGCGCCGCGGCGTTGACCACCATCGAGCCCGCGACCGCGACGATCGCGGTCACCGTCATGGAGCCCCGGACGTCGGCGGACTCGAAGATCCTGACGTAGTTGTCGAAGCCGACGTTCTCCGGGGTCTGCGTCGGAAAGCCGTTGTAGTCGGTGAAGCTGTAGTAGACGGCGTACCCGACCGGCACGACGAGGAGCCCGACGAAGACCACCAACGCGGGTAGCACCATCGAGGCCTCCACCCACCGCGAGGTGCGCGGACGGGAACCGGATGACCGGCCGATCGCCCGGCGAGGCCGGACCCCTCCCTCCCGCGGCAGGTCCACTGCCGCGGGAGGGCTGTCGGTGTTGCTGACGCTCATGAGAGCCATCGTCGTTCTCCTCGTCGTGGCCCCGAGGGGTCAGCCATTCTGCTCGGCCCAGTCGTCGAGCGCCTTCGCGGCGTCCTCGGGGCTGGTTCCGGTGTAGAGGCTCTGCACGATCTCGGTGAACTTGTCGTTGAGGCCCACGACGGGCAGGCGGATGTCGCCCGCGCCCTCGCCCACCGCCACGAGCTCGGGTGCCTCGTCGATGATCGCCTGGATCTCCGTCGCGACCGGCGACTGCTCGACGGACGCGCCGGCACGGAACACGCCGTCAGCGGTCAGCTGGCTCTCGATCGCGGCCTGGTCGGTCACCAGATACTCGACGAGCTGGAGGGCTTCGTCGGAGCGCTCGCTGCCGGCGTAGACCATGTAGGGGCTCGCCATGGTGGCGCCCTGCGGGCCGGGGTAGGCCATGCCCTCGTCCACCGGCGGGGAGAAGACGCCCACCTCGAACGGAAGCTCGCCTGCGTTGTCCAGGCTGGCGACGAGCCAGCTCCCGAGCGGGTACATCCCGACCTTGCCGTCCATGAAGTTGGCGTCGGCCGTGGTCGGGTCGAGGCCGACATCGGTCTTCTTGATGTAGCCGTCACCCAGCCAGGTGGCGTAGTGCTCGAACATCGGCTCGAAGGCGTCACCGAGGGTCAGCTTCCCGTCGGCGACGGTCGACTGCCACTCGGGCTGCTCGGTGTTGAGGGTGGGGTGCCACAGCTGCTGGAGCTGGAGGCCGGTCTGCCACTGGCCCGCGGTCTGCAGCGGGGTGTAGCCGGCGTCTGCGAGCTTGCCGAGCGCAGCGTCGAACTCGTCCCAGGTCTGCGGCGTGGCCTTGATGCCGGCCTTCTCGAAGGCCGTCTTGTTGTAGTAGACGAGCGACTGAGCCTGGGAGCCGACACCGGCGACCAGCCGCTTGCCGTCGATGGCGTACGTGTCGACCATCGGGGTGTCCTCGACCCAGCTCTCGTCGGAGAGGTCGAGCACCTCGGGAGCGATCTGGTCGTCCGGGAAGATCGACTGCACCACGTCGGGGGCGGTGCCCGCGGCGAGCTGAGAGCTGAAGGTCTCGCTCACGTTGGTGCCGGTCGGCCCCTCGATCTTGACATCGATGCCGGTCTCGTCCTCGAAGGGCTTCACCAGGTCGTTCCAGAAGTCCTTGGTGAGGTTGTCGGTCAGGTTGACCAGCACCCGCACCTCCTTGCTGTCGTCGCTGGCGGCGCCGTTGCCTCCACAGGCCGCGGTCGCGATCAGGGGGAAGAGAACCGCCGCGACAGCACCCACCCTCCACATGCGTCGTGTCTCCACAGGAGTCTCCGTTTCGTCGTCCGTCGATCTCTCCGACGGAGGTTGTTCGTGGGGATCCTGGCGATGCGAGCTGCCGACCACCAGGATTAGGAAAGCGCTATCCCGGGCACTAACGTGACGAAGATAACACATATGATGTTTAAATAGGCAAGCCCGTTCTAGACATTTTTGAAACGGTCCAACCAGCCTCGACCACACCGAGAGGAGCCGCCTCGTGCGTGCCGCCTTCGCCATGACTCCCGACCTTCAGCATCGGTTCTTCGATGCCACCCTGCTGGCCGAGCTGGGCGAGCTCGTGGACATCGATGCCGACGCCGTGCTCACGTCCTACGACGACCCGGGCGCCGCCGAGGTGGAGGTGCTCATCACGGCCTGGGGCACGCCGACCATCGACGCGTCGGCGCTCGCCCGGATGCCACGGCTGCGCGCCGTCGTCCATGCCGCGGGCTCGGTGAAGTACTTCCTCACCCCGACGGCCTGGGAGCGCGACCTCCGGGTCACCTGCGGCGTCGAGCCCAACGCCCGCCCCGTGGCCGAGTACGCCCTGGCCGCCGTGCTGTGGGCGACGAAGTCCGTCCTACCTCTGACCGAGCGGTTCCGCGCCGAGCAGGTGGCTCCCGACCTCACCGTCGACGACACCATCGACGGTGCGTACGGCACGACCATCGGCGTGCTGGGCGCCTCGGCCACGGGACGAGCGCTGCTCGAGCTGCTCGCCCCGTTCGACCTCACCGTCCTGGTCAGCGACCCCACGATCGACGCAGCGCGCGCCGCCGAGCTGGGCGCCGAGCTCGTGGACCTCGACGGGCTCTTCGCGCGCTCGCGGGTCGTCTCGCTGCACGCCCCGCTGCTGCCGCAGACCCGGCACCTCGTCGACGCCCGCCTGCTCGGGTTGATGGGCGACGGCACGACCCTGATCAACACCGCCCGGGGTGGCGTCGTCGACCACGACGCGCTCCGCGCCGAGCTCGTATCGGGACGGCTGCGGGCCGTCCTGGACGTCACCGAGCCGGAGCCGCTCTCCGCCGATGATCCGATGTGGGGCCTGCCCAACGTCACCCTGACCCCGCACGTCGCCGGCTCGCAGGGCAGCGAGCTGCGCCGCCTCGGCCGTGCCGCCGTGGACGAGGTGCGTGCCCTGATCGACGGCCGGCCGCCGCTGCGCCCGGTCGACCCCGCCACCCTGGCCACCAGCGCCTGAACACCATCGGAGACCCCCATGACGAAACCTGCTCCCGACCTCGCCCACCTCACCCGCTGGTTCCTGACGTGGGTCACCGACGAAGGGGCGATCAACGGCTTCCACAACCACAGCGTGTGGGGCACGAACCCCGCGACCTTCCTCGACTGGACCAGCGGCCACGCCGCCTTCTCCGCGCCGGCTCTCGGTGCCGTCGCACAGCTCCTCGCCGCTCGGCACGATGACCGGGCCGCCGAGGCGTGGCGGCGGATGATGCGCTTCCAGAGCAGCGCGCTGCAGGACGACGACCAGTACAAGCACGTCGGCTTCCAGGTCGGGGAGTCGGCCACGACCGGCCTCATCCACAACGCCACCGGCAGCATCGGTCTGCTCCTCGGGCTCAAGCACGCCCGGCACCTGCTCGACGACGCCGAGGTCGACCGCATCGTCGACGTGGTGCGCCGCAACCTGGTCGCCCTCCACTCCTTCGGCGGCGGCCGCCCGGCCGAGGACGGCACCTGCAACCAGGAGTACGCCCGGGTGTGGGTCAAGCTGCTGCTCTCCGAGGTGACCGGCGACGACAGCGGCCTGGCGGAGATCGGCGAGGACCTCGACGTCCTCATCGCCCGCCACCACGAGCCCGGAGTCCCGGACGCCGACTCCTCAGGCACCTGGCGCCAGGCCGAGGATCGGGTCGCCGGCGGGATCCTGGAGCCGGCGGAGTACTACGGCCTGATGATCATGCCGCTGCTGCTCGGCCACCTGCGCCTGGGCGAGCAGCGCTACCTCGACGAGGCGGTCCGGCTGTGCCGCCATGTCGCCCGCTCCGCATGGACCGACGCGGACGGCCAGACCCGCTTCCACCGTTACTGGTACGTCGCACCCAGCACGACGCTGAAGAGCGACACCCCCATGCTGATCGCGGGCATGGGACTGTCGCTGCACGGCATCCGCGAGGTGTGCCGGGTGCGCCCCGACGCCGAGCTCGAGGAGTTCATGGCGCGTTGCCGGGCGACGTACGCGCACTATCAGGCGCCGGCCGGCTACTTCGCCTCGGCGACCCACTGGGGCACCGAGGCCGACGTCGCCCCGAGCACCGCGTGGCACGCCCACGACCTGGTCTTCCTCGCCGACGACGTCGAGGACCCGGGCCCGGACTTCTGGACGACGGTGCTCACACCCGACGAGCGCCAGTCGGTCCTGATGACCAACCGGGCCGTATGGTCCGAGCACGGCGTGCACTGGTGCATCCGCAGCCCGCTGACCGCAGGCGACCTCCACCTCTACGGCCGCAAGGACCGGGCGGTATTCGGGCGCGACTTCTTCGCGTGGACCGACAAGGAGCCGCTCGACGACGAGCTGCGCTACCCCGAGGCGCCACTCTTCCTCGAGACCAACGACGGCATGCGACGCGTGGACACCTCCGATCGACCCACCGACGTCTCCACGCTCGGCACGACCTATCAGGGAGAGCTCTGACCATGACCCTGCTGCGCCCCGGACTGTGCTCGGTCACCGCCCGTCATCTCCCGACGGACGGAGTGCTCGAGGTCGCCGCGGAGGCCGGCCTGGCCTGCATCGAGTGGGGCGCGGACGTGCACGCCCCGCCTGCCGGCGACCTGCGCGGCCTGGCCGCGGCCACCGCTGCTGCCGGACTGGCCGTCGCGTCCTACGGCACCTACTGGCGGGCCACGCCGGACGACGACGGGGTCGCGCTGATCGGCGCAGCTCAGGCGCTGGGGTGCACGCGCCTACGCATCTGGGCCGGCACCACCGGCTCGGCCGAGGCCTCCCGCGCCGATCGCGCCGAGGTCGTACGCCGCGTACAGCGGCTGGCCGACGAAGCCGCCGGTCACGGCCTCGAGCTCGCCTTCGAGCACCACGACCTGACCCTGGCGGACACCGTCGAGTCCACCCTCGACCTCCTCGCCGAGGTGGACCGGACCAACGTCGGCACCTACTGGCAGCCTCGGGTGGGCGAGCCGGCAGAAGTGGCACTGGCCGGGCTCGCCCGGCTGCTCCCGCACGTACGTGCGGTGCACGCCTTCTCCTGGTGGCCACGCCACGAGCGCCTGCCGTTGGCGGCCCGCGCCGACCTGTGGCCGGCGGCCCTGGAGATGCTCGCGGCCACCGGGCGGCCGACCGACGTACTGCTGGAGTTCCTGCCCGACGACGACATGTCGCTGCTGCCGAGCGAGGCAGGTCGTCTGCGCGAATGGATCGCGCAGACGACCTGACCGCTCAGCCGGCGGCCGGGCCTCCGGGGAGCCCGATGCCGTCCCTGGTGACCAGCCGGTTCCAATTCGCCACCCACGTCCGGCCGTAGGCCTGCGCGACCTCGCCGGTGTAGCTGAACTTCAGCGTGTCGAGGTCGAGCCCGGCGGCCTCGAGCGATGCGGGCTTGCTCAGGTTGGTGTTGATCGCGTCGCTCCAGGTGGCGAGGCGATAGGTCGCGGCCGGGTTCGCGAACGAGTTCTCCCCGGCGCGATACTCACCGCCACCGATGATGACCGAGCGGTCGATCACGTTGCGGGCGGGCACGTAGAGGGAGTTCGGGTTCTCCCACACGGTCGCACGGTCACAGCCGTTGGTGGCGGCCGGCGAGTAGTCGGCCTTCTTGCAGTCCTCGCCGGTCGCGGTGACGCGCGGGACGTACCAGTCCCCGATCTCCGGGAACACGATCGGCTTCCCGTCGGAGTAGCGGGCCTTGCCGTCGGTGTAGTGACGGTGCCAGCCGGCGACGTCCTCCTCGGTCGCCGAGTACTTCTCGCCAGGACGTACGTCGAGGAACGAGTTGTAGCGGCTCTGCACCACCCAGCCGTTGGGCACCGGCAGGCCGGTCTCGCCGTTGCGGTGGTAGAGCTGGTCATGGCCGGTCTGGTCGACGTCGATGAACACGTTGTCCGTCGCCTTGTTGCTGTGGCCCGACTGGAAGAAGACACCCGAGTGCGCGTTCTTCACGACGTTGTGGTGGAACCGCATCCCCGAGACGCCGTCGTCCATGTAGAACGCGTCGTTGGAGCCGCCGATGGTGTCGAAGAAGTTGTACGCGACCTCGTTGCCCAGATAGGTGTAGTCACGCCCGGTGTAGACGACGCCCTGGTCTCCGGCGTTCTTCACCAGGTCGTAGAAGTGGTTGTGGTTGACGCGCATGTCGTTGCCCATGATCTGCACCGCCATGTGGGGCGCATCGTGGACGTAGTTGTTCTCGAAGCTGTTGCCGACGCCGTACAGATAGCCCGCCGGCGTGTAGGTCGCCAACCGTGAGAAGCGAGCGATCTCGTTGTTGCGGGCCACGTTGTCGCCGCGCTCGAGAGTGCTGCGGTCGCCACCGCCGAGCAGGACTCCGCCGCCGCCGAGGTCGTGGAGGTAGGAGTTCTGGACGACGTTGTCGTGGCCGCCGCGTACGGTCTCGTAGTCGGGCAGCGCGGTGATCGACTCGGTGGTCTCGCCGATGCGGATCGCGTCCATGCTGACGTTGGAGATGTCGACGCCGTCGATCAGCGTCTTCTCGGCATCGAGCAGCTGGACCGCGCTGATCAGCGAGTCCGACATCGACAGACCCTTCAGGGTCACGCCCGTGGTGCCCTCGAGTCGGAAGATGTTGTCGTCGAAGGCGCGCAGCGTCGCGCTCTTGCCCGCCATCGTCCCGCCCGCCGGCTTGTAGTAGACGACGTCGTTGCCCGCGTGGCGGTCGATGTAGTACTCACCCTCGACGTCCATCTCGGAGAGGATGTTGATCGCCTTGACCTTGGTGTAGTCGTTGCGGGGCCAGTACATCGAGGGGTACTTGGCGTACATCGTGGTGCCGCTCCAGGAGACCAGCCGCACCATGTCGTTGGCGTAGTTGTTGCCGAGGTAGCCCGAGAGCCAGGCCTCGGTCTCGTACGTCGTGTTGTCGACGTCGGTGAGCTCCTGCGGGTCGGCCTGCACCGGGATGTGGGAGTAGGCACCGAAGCCGCGGGTGCCGTGGTCGATGATCTCCGGCACCCCCTGCGGAGCCCAGCCCTGGTAGCGGTTGCCCTCGAGCAGCCGGCCACCGACCTCGTAGAGGGGAGGCGTCATCTTGCGCATCTCGTCCTGGGACCAGGTGTCGCGGTCCTCGGGGTCGGCGAGCTGCTGCTTCTTGTCCTCGAACTGCGCGCGCGGCGTCGTCCCGCTGATCGCCCAGTCCGGCTCCATCCCGAACCGGTCGCGCAGCGTCCACTGGATGAGGTCGTTGGTCGCCGGGACCTTCCACTTGCCGCCGTCGCCGTAGAGGTGGCAGCTGGAGTCCGCCCCGGTGCAGCCCTCCTGGTTGGGGAACTGCGCGAGCGTCTGCGTCCCACCGTCGACGACGAGCTCGGGAGCGAAGGGCTGCGGCAGCCAGTTGAAACCGTTCTTGTAGAGCGTGCCGGGGTCGATGCCCTCGGCACCCAGGTCGTAGACCCACACGCCCTCGCGCAGAGCCGGCGAGTCGAGTCGGGCGTTCGAGGAGAACTGCGGCTGCGCGAGCTCCTCCTCGGACAGGTCCGCGAGCGGCCGCCAGCCCTGGGCTTCCAGGGCGTGCGCGCCGGTGAGGCGGACCTTCTCCCCCGCCGCGGCGCGGTAGGTCACCCAGGAGTGCTCGGGACCGGTCAGGTCGATCGCGTCGTCGAGGACGTACTCGCCTCCGTGGACGATCACCGTGCCCCGGTTCTCCGCGGAGGTACGTCCGGCCAGGGCGTCGCGGGCCGCCGCCACCGTCCGCAGCGGCCGGCTCTTCGTGCCCGGGTCGGCGTCGTCGCCGTCCGGGGCGACGTGGACCGTGAGGGTCGTCTCGGCCGCGGTGGCGGGCTGCGTACCGGTGACGAGGACCGTCGAACCGAGTGCCGCCAGGACCACGGCCGCCGCGGCGCGGGCGCGGCGTGTCGTGCGAGTCTGCATGTCCGTCTCCTTGAGATATGACGTATGACATGTGTCTAACATCACAGACGAGGTGCGGGCAAGCGTTTTCCAATGTTTCCGGGGCGCGTGATCCCGCTCAGGAGGCGAGGCCGTAGACCCGAGCCGCCGTGCCGCCCCGGACGTCGGCTCGGCCGGTGTCGTCGAGCCCGGCGAGCACCGTGTCGGCGAGGTCGATCACCTCGCCGTAGGAGGAGCGCAGCAGGCAGACCGGCCAGTCCGAGCCGATCATGGTGCGCTCGGCGCCGAAGACATCGATGACGTACGCAGCCCAGGGAAGCACCGCATCGATCGGCTGGTCCGGGGCGAGCTCGGTGACGAGCCCGGACAGCTTGCACGCCACGGTGTCGTGGCGGGCGAGCGCGGCGAGGTGTCCCGCCCACTCGTCGAAGGCGGCGGAGTCGATCACGGGCTTGCCGACGTGATCGAGCACCCAGCGCCCGCCGGGGACCTGCTCGACAGCGCCGACGGCTGCCGGCAGCTGGTGCTGGCGCACCAGCAGGTCGTAGACGAGGCCGGCCTCGGCGACGGCGGTGAGCCCCCGCAGCACGTCGTCACGGAGGAGCCACTCGGGATCGGGCTCGGACTGCACCAGGTGCCGGATGCCGACCAGGAGGTCTCCCCCGGGGCGCTCGCGCAGCTCGGCGAGCCGGTCGGCGACGTCCGGGGCGGTGAGGTCGACCCAGCCGACGACCCCGAGGATCTCGGGTGTGGCCGCCGCCAGCGCGAGCAGCTCGGGGGTCTCCTCGGCGACCGCGACGGTCTGGACGACGACGGTTCCGGCGATCTCGTGGTCGTCCAGGTGAGGCCGGAGGTCGTCGAAGGAGAAGGAGCGCCGGATGGCCGGGAGATCGTGTGTCCACTCCTGGTCGCGGACCTCGAGGTCCCACACGTGGTGGTGGGCGTCGATGCGCCGCGCCTCGGACGGCAGCTCGACCACGGGCTCAGTCAAGGTGGAAGACCTCGGTCATCGGGGACCACTGCTCGTCCTCCGCGGCGGAGGGCAGCCGCTCCTGGCACGGGGCGGTGACCTCCCACCACTGCTGGGTCACGTCGTGAGCGGCGATCGCGGCCATGTCGGCGTCGTAGTCGGTCCCGACGTACTCGAAGTAGCTGAACAGCCAGCCCTCGCGCAGAAAGATGGAGTAGTTGCGGATGTTGCTGGCGGTCAGGCGCTCGAGCACCTCGGGCCACACAGCGGCGTGCAGCTCGACGTACTCCGCCTCCTTCTCGGGGCGCAACCGGACCACGGAGCCGTGTCGGGTCATGGTGGGGGTCCTCTCGGTGTAGTGGGCGTACGGTCAGAGGTCGTCGACGAGGACGACGTGCAGGGTGCGCGGGCCGTGGACACCCTCCACGCGGTCGAGCTCGATGTCGCTGGTCGCCGACGGGCCGCTGATCCAGGTCTGCGGCCTCGCCGGGTCGAGCCGGGCGACGGCCTGCGGGACACCGGCCACGACGTGGGCGGCCCCGAGCACGCACACGTGCAGGTCCGGGACGAGGGTGAGCGCGCGACGTCCTTGGCCGGGTCCGTGGTCGAGCACCACCGTGCCGGTGGCTGCGATGCCGAGGGCGGCTGCGGACACGACCGCGTCGATCGCGTCGAGCTCGGCGGCCGACTGTCCGGTGTCGTCCACGGAGCCCGGGACCGGCCACGGGAGGCCCGGGGGTACGACGACGCTCCGGCCGGCGACCGCCCGCGCCAGCACCTCGGCGACCTCTGCCGCACGGCACCGGGTGACGGTGGCGCGGTAGTCCTCGACGCGCTCCACGAAGCGATCGAGCACCGTGGACCGGTCGAGGTCGTCACCCCCACCCCGGTAGCCGCGCGGCACCTCAGCGGTCGGGCGAGGCACCTCGCCGAGCGCTTGCCGGACACGGCCGAGGATCTCCTCACGGGTGCTCATCGACACCTCCTTCGGTGCGGCGCCACCAGGCGCGGAAGGACTCGGCGGGTGGGTCCGGCAGGTCGCGGGCCTGCGTCCAGGGGCGCGCCCCGGCGCGGCGGGCGAGCCGGACGCCGGTGCCGACGAGGCGCTCGGCGAGGCCGAGCCGGCGGCTGGACGCGAGCGTCGCCCCGGCGGCCTTCATCGCCACCGCCTCGGGCTTGGGTACGCCACCTCGGTGGGCGTCGACGACCTGCGAGCGCAGCTCCACGAGCACCGAAGGGATGTCGATACGCACGGGACAGGCCTCGAAGCAGGCGCCGCACAGCGTCGAGGCGTACGGCAGGGAGTCGGTCTGGTCGTCGTGCCCGACTCCCTTCAGCAAGGGGTTGAGGATGGCGCCGATGGGGCCTGGGTAGACCGAGCCGTAGGCATGGCCGCCGGTGCGCTCGTAGACCGGGCACACGTTGAGGCAGGCCGAGCAGCGGATGCAGCGCAGCGCCTGACGACCGACCTCGTCGGCGAGCGCGCGAGTGCGGCCGTTGTCGAGCAGCACCACGTGCACCTCCTGCGGGCCGTCGCCCGGAGTGACGCCGGACCACACCGAGGTGTAGGGGTTCATCCGCTCCCCCGTCGCCGAGCGCGGCAGGAGCTGGAGGAAGACGTCCAGGTCGTCCCAGGTCGGCACGGTCTTCTCGATGCCGACCACCGAGACCAGCACCTCGGGCAGGGTCAGGCACATCCGGCCGTTTCCCTCTGACTCCACCACGACGAGCGACCCGGTCTCGGCGACCGCGAAGTTGGCACCCGAGACACCCACCTTGGCACGCAGGAACTTCTCGCGCAGATGCAGGCGAGCGGCCTCCGCGAGCCGCGCGGGTTCGTCGGTGAGGTCGTCCGGAGCGGGACGGCCGACCTCACCCATCGCGGAGGCGAAGATCTCGCGGATCTCGGCCCGGTTGCGGTGGATGGCGGGGACCAGGATGTGGCTCGGCAGGTCGTCGCCCAGCTGGACGATGAGCTCGGCCAGGTCGGTCTCCCAGGCGTCGATGCCGCGGGCGGCCAGCGCCTCGTTGAGACCGATCTCCTGGGTCGCCATCGACTTCACCTTCACCACCTCGGTGGCGTCGTGCGCGGCGGCGATGTCACCGACGATGCGGCACGCCTCGGCGGCGTCGCTCGCCCAGTGGACGGTCGCGCCGGCCTTCGTGAGCGACTCCTCGAGACGTACCAGATGCTCGTCGAGGTGCAGCAGCACGTTCTCCTTGATCGCCGCACCGGCCAGGCGCAGCTCCTCCCACTCCTCGACCTCGCCGACGACGGCGGCGCGCTTGGCGCGGATGGTGCCGGTCGCGTGCGCGAGGTTGCGGCGCAACTGGGAGTCGCCGACCGCCTCGCGCGCGGCCTTCGGGAACACCGGCATCCCGACGAACGTGCCGGTCATGAGGCGACCACCGCGGCAGGCTCGGTCTGGGCGAGGACGTCGGCCAGATGCATGACGCGTACGCCCGCACGCTGCCGGGAGAGCAGGCCCCCGACATGGGTCAGGCAGGACCGGTCGCCGGCCACCAGAACCTCGGCGCCGGTCTCGCGTACGTGCCGGGCCTTGTCGGAGCCCATGGCCACCGACGTGTCGGAGTTCTTCATCGCGAAGGTGCCGCCGAACCCGCAGCACTCGGTCGCGCCGGGCAGGTCCACCAGGTCGATCCCTCGGACGTGCCGGAGCAGCCGCAGTGGCCGGTCGCCGACCGCGAGCATCCGCAGCGAGTGACAGGTCGGGTGGTACGTCACCCGGTGCGGGAAGTAGGCACCCACGTCCTCGACGCCCAGTACGTCCACCAGGAACTCGCTGAGCTCGTAGACACGCTGGGACGTCTCGCGGGCCGCCTCCCGCAGGCCATCGTCGCCGCTGCGGCGGGCCACCAGGTCGTGCTGGTGCCGTGCCGACCCGGCGCACGAGCCCGACGGCGTGACGACGGCGTCGTACCCCTCGAAGGCCCGGACGAAGGAGCGCAGCACCGGCACCGCCTCGTCGAGGTAGCCGGTGTTGACCATCGGCTGGCCACAGCAGGTCTGGTCCTGGGGGAAGTCCACCTCGACGCCGAGGCGGCGAAGGAGCCGGACCACGTTACGACCGGTGTCGGGGAAGAGGGCATCGTTGATGCAGGTGACCATCAGGGCTACGCGCACGACGGCACCAGCCCATGGTCGGCCAGGTCGGCCCACAGCGCCTCGGGGACCGCCTCTGCCAGACGCTCGAGGTTCTGCCGAACCTGCTCGGGCCGGCCCGCGCCCGCCACCACCGAGACGACCCGCGGGTCCTGCAGCGGATAGTGCAGCGCGGCGGTGGCGATCTCGACCCCGTGCGCCTCACACACCTCGCCGATACGCAGCGCGCGCTCGAGGATGTCGTCGGGCACTTCGCCGTAGTTGTACATGGCACCCCTGCGCGGGGTGGTGGCGAGCAGGCCGCTGGCGAAGACGGCCGCCGCGACGATCTTGGTGCCGTGCCGGTCGCACGCCTCGAGCACGCCGTCGGCGACGGACTGGTCGAGGAGCGTGTAGCGGTTGGCGACCATGATCAGGTCGGCGAGGCCGGTCTCGACCGTCGCGGTGAGCGCCTGAACCGACAGGGATCCGGTCCCGATCGCGTCGACCATCCCCTCCTCGCGGAGCTTGGCCAGGCCGGCGAGCGCGGTCTCGACGGCTGCGGGGTCCTCGGAGAACTCAGGATCGTGCACGTAGAGGATGTCGACCCGGTCGAGGCCGAGCCGGGTCAACGACTCCTCCAGGCTGCGGCGTACGCCGTCGGCGGAGTAGTCCAGGACCCGGTGCGAGCTCGCCGGGACCGCGAAGCCCATGTCGTCCTGGGACTCCCCGTCCCAGGTGGGGTTGGGCCGCACGAGCCTGCCCACCTTGGTCGAGACGACGAACTCCGACCGCGGACGTGTCGCCAGGAACCGCCCGATCCTCTCCTCGGACAGCCCCAGCCCGTAGTGGGGTGCGGTGTCGAAGTGACGTACGCCTGCTTGCCAGGCCGCCTCGAGTGTGGCGTGACAGTCCTCGTCGGTGCGCGGCCGGAACAGGTTGCCCATCGGTGCACAGCCGAGTCCGAACAGCGGGATCTCCATCCGCCCTCCTCAACCTCTGACTCCACGGTCATCCGACCGCCACATCGAGGCTAGACATCTGATGTTTGGGCTGTCAATATGCATGGAGTGCCCAATTCGGGCGCTCTCAGACCACCATAGATCCGATTAATCAACGTTGGAGGCCACACCATGAAGTTCGCCCGCCTGGGACCCGCAGGTGAGGAGCTGCCCGTCCTCGTGCTCGAGGACGAGGTGCGCAGCCTGGCCGGTCTCACCGACGACATCGACGGGGCCTTCTGGGCCTCCGACGGACCGGACCGTGCCGCCGCCGCCCTCGCCGCGGGTGAGCTCCCGCTCGTCGAGAACGCCGACGCGCTCCGTATCGGCGCCCCCATCACCCAGCCCGGCGCCATCGTCTGCATCGGCATGAACTACGCCGCACACGCCGCCGAGTCCGGCGCGGAGCCGCCCGCGGTCCCGGTCATCTTCTTCAAGGCTCCGAACACGATCGCCGGGCCGAACGACACTGTCACCATCCCGCGCAACAGCACCAAGACCGACTGGGAGGTGGAGCTCGGCGTGGTGATCGGAAAGCGCGCGTCCTACCTCGACTCCCCCGACCAGAGCCTGGAGCACGTCGCGGGCTTCCTGGTCGCCAACGACCTCTCCGAGCGCGAGTTCCAGCTCGAGATCTCCGGCGGCCAGTGGAGCAAGGGCAAGATCGCCCCCGGCTTCAGCCCGATCGGCCCCTGGGTCGTGACTCCCGACGAGGTCGAGCACCAGAAGCTCGGCATGCGCTCCTTCGTCAACGGCGAGCCGCGCCAGGACTCCGTGACCGCCGACCAGATCTTCGACGTCGCGACGGTGATCCACCACCTCAGCCAGTTCATGGTCCTCGACCCGGGCGACCTGATCATGACCGGCACCCCGGAGGGCGTCGCGCTCTCCGGCCGCTTCCCCTACATCCAGCCCGGCGACGTCGTCGAGATCGAGATCGACGGACTCGGCCGCCAGCGCCAGGAGTACGTCGCCTACGGGAGCCAGGCATGAGCGGCCAGGGGACGCGCGAGCTCGACGGGCTCGTCGCCCTCGTCACCGGTGGCGCCTCCGGCATCGGCGCTGCCATCGTCGAGGTCCTGCTGGATCGGGGCGCCCAGGTCGCGGCCCTCGACCTCGACCTCGAGGGCATCCACCCCAAGGCCCTCGGCATCCGCGCCGACGTCACCGACGACGCGAGCATCAGGGCCGCGGTGGAGCAGACGGTCGCCGACCTCGGCCGGCTCGACATCGTGGTCAACAACGCCGGCATCGGCGCCCAGGGCACCGTCGAGGACAACCCCGACGAGCAGTGGCACGCGGTCTTCGACGTCAACGTCCTCGGGGCCGTACGAGTCTCGCGCGCCGCGCTCCCCCACCTGCGGCGCTCCCCCGCTGCGGCGATCGTCAACGTGGCCTCGGTGGCCGCGACCACGGGCATCCAGCAACGAGCCGTCTACTCCGCGAGCAAGGGTGCGGTCCAGTCCCTGACGCAGGCCATGGCCGCCGACCACCTCCGGGAGGGCATCCGGGTGAACTGCGTGAACCCCGGGACCGCCGCCACCCCCTGGGTTCAGCGCCTGCTCGACTCGGCCGACGACCCCGAGGCCGAGCGTGCCGCCTTGGACGCGCGGCAGCCGCACGGCCGGCTGGTCAGCGCCGACGAGGTCGCCCTCGCGGTCGCGTACCTGGCCAGCCCCTCGTCGGGCTCGACCGCCGGAGTGGCCCTCGCTGTCGACGGTGGCATGGCAACGTTACGGTTGCGACCGACCGAGTGAGAGGACCAGGATCCCGATGGCGCTGACCGACGAGGCGATCGAGAAGATCAAGGAGATGATCCTCGACGGCAGCCTGAAGCCCGGCGACCGTCTCCCCCGCGAGGCCGATCTGTCGGTCCAGCTCGGCATCTCCCGCAGCTCCTTGCGCGAGGCGGTGCGCGCGCTCTCGATGATGCGCATCCTCGACGTACGCCAGGGCGACGGCACCTACGTCACCAGCCTGACGCCGGAGATCCTGCTGGAGACGATGGGCTTCGTCATCGACTTCCACCAGGACTCCAGCGTCCTCGACCTCTTCGAGGTACGCCGGGCGCTGGAGCCCCTGGCCGCCGAGAAGGCGGCCATGCAGATGTCAGCGGAGGAGTCCGCCGACCTGCTCGCGCTGGTGGACTCGGTCAGCCCCGAGACGTCGTTGGAGGAGGTCGTGGCCAACGACCTGGAGTTCCACCACCGGATCGCCCAGGCCTCCGGCAACACCGTGCTCTGCTCGTTCATCGACGGGGTCGCCAACCGCACCCAGCGAGCGCGGATCTGGCGTGGCGTGACCCAGCAGGACTCCTTCGACCAGACGCAGCGTGAGCACCGCGGCATCGCCCTGGCCATCGCGGACCGACAGCCGAGCATCGCCGCCGCGCTGTCGCTGGCCCACGTCGCGGGCATCGAGAACTGGATCCGCCGCAGCCTCGCCGAGGACGGGGAGAAGGAGGAGTGAGCGTGCCGAACCAGGGGCGGCTGCACGTCAGCTTCCGGCCCAGCGACCGCGCCCGGCAGGCGCTGGATGCGCTGCCGGGACCGGTGACCTGCGCCGCGGATCCCGCCGGGCAGAGCCGCGCGGAGCTACTCACGGACGTACGCGGCGCCGCCGCGCTGGTCTGCCTGCTGACCGACCGCGTCGATGCCGAGCTGCTCGACGCGGCCGGTCCGTCGCTGCGCGTGGTCGCCAACATGGCGGTCGGCCACGACAACATCGACCTCGCCGCCTGCGCCGCTCGCGGCATCACCGTGACCAACACTCCCGGGGTGCTCGACGAGGCAACCGCCGACCTCGCCTTCGCGCTGCTGCTCGCCGCGTCCCGTCGCGTGGTGGAGGCCGACGCGTTCGTACGCAGCGGCGAGCCCTGGTCCTGGCGGCCGGACCTCTTCGTGGGCCTCGACGTCAGCAGCGGAGCGACCCTGGGCATCGTCGGCCTGGGCCGGATCGGGCTGGCGATGGCTCGGCGCGCCCGCGCGTTCGACATGCGCATCATCGCGACCCCGTCCCGCTCCGCCGGCGACGAGGCCGCACGCCTCGGCATCGAGACCCTGCCGCTCTCCGACCTCCTGGTCGCCTCGGACGTCGTGTCGCTGCACTGCCCGCTGACCCCGGACACCCGGCATCTCATCGGCGCCGAGGAGCTCCGCCTGATGGGACCGGAGTCGGTCCTCGTCAACACCGCCCGGGGCCCCATCGTCGACGAGGCCGCGCTGGCGGCCGCGCTCGCCGACGGCACGATCGGCGCGGCCGGGCTCGACGTCTTCGAGAACGAGCCGGCCGTCCACCCGGACCTGTTGGCGCTGCCGAACGTCGTCCTGCTGCCGCACATCGGCAGCGCCGGGCGCGCCACGCGTGACCGGATGGCGATGCTCGCGATCGACAACGCCCGAGCCGTGCTCGCCGGCGAGCCCGCACCGACCCCGGTCCACCCGTAGGCAGACTCGGGCCGGCCGCGGGCTCACCCGCGGCCGGCGAGAACTCCGAGTTCTCCGTCCACGCCCCCAGCAGCGTCACCGAGTCGGAGCGGGTGTGGTCGCGCC
>NZ_JBEORF010000033.1:0-94101 GCF_040302125.1 Nocardioides sp. NPDC127514
GGGTTCTTGAACCGCCGCAACCCAGCCTCGGGCAGCGGGTTGACCGCGATCACCGTGCCACCGTTGCGCTTGGTCTGCTCCAACGCCGACAACATCCGCGGATGGTTCGTACCCGGGTTCTGCCTCACCACGAACACCAGATCGGACTCGTGAATGTCATCCAGCGAGACACTGCCCTTCCCGATCCCCAGGGTCTCCCCCAGCCCCGACCCGGACGACTCATGACACATGTTCGAACAGTCCGGCAGATTGTTCGTGCCGTACGAACGGGCGAAGAGCTGCAGCAGGAACGCCGCCTCGTTGCTCAGCCGGCCCGAGGTGTAGAACATCGCCTCGTCCGGCGAAGCCAACCCACGCAGCTCACCAGCGATCAGCTCGAACGCCTCATCCCAGCCGATCGGCTCATAGTGCGTGCCACCCGGACGCTTCACCATCGGCTCGGTCAACCGACCCTGCTGGTTCAACCACCGATCCGAACGACCATCCAGGTCGGCCACCGGGTGCTCCGCGAAGAACCCTCGCGTCACCCGACGCGTCGTCGCCTCGTCCGCGATGTGCTTCGCACCGTTCTCGCAGTACTCGTTCCGATGCCGATGCCCCGGATCCGGCCACGCACAACCCGGACAGTCGATCCCGCCCGCCTGGTTGAGGTTCAACAACGTCAACGCCGTACGCCGCGGCCCCGCCTCGGCCAGCGCATACTCCAGGGCGTGCGCCACAGCCGGCACACCGGCGGCGTACTGCTTCGGCTCGGAGACCTTCAGATCCTCGGGTGCGTCCTTCTTCGGCATTCGACCTTCCATCTCCTGGCAATCAGGTCAACGTGTTTGGCTGATCCGGGAGTACGAGCCGCCCCCGGCCGGTTGCGCATCTCGGATCGCGCGCACTGCCTCCCACACCGCGAGTGCGTCACGCGTGGCCGAGACGTCGTGAACCCGCAACATCCTGGCGCCATTCTCAGCCGCCACCAGACCGGCAGCCAAGGAAGCCGGCAGGCGCTCGTCGACGGGCCTGCCGGTGATCTCGCCGAGCATCGACTTGCGCGAGATCCCCGCCATCACCGGAAACCCCAGGGCAGTCAGATCCCCGAGACCTGAGAGCAGCGTCAGATTGTGCTTGAGCGTCTTCCCGAAGCCGAAACCCGGGTCCAGGACGATCGAGCTCGGCTCGACGCCGGCACGCACACACGCGGCCGCACGATCCGCGAGATAACTCGCAACATCGGCGACGACATCGTCGTAGGCGGGCGCGAGCTGCATCGTCCCCGGCTCGCCGCTCATATGAGATACACACACGGTCACCCCGCGGGAGGCGACCGCCTCGAGGGCGCCCGGCTCGCGGAGTCCGCGTACGTCATTGACCATGACGGCGCCGGCGTCGACAGCCGCGTTCATGACTGCCGGGCGAGAGGTGTCAACCGAGACAGCACAACCGGTCCGTTCCACCACCTCGGCCACGACCGGCAGCACACGGTCGAGCTCTTCGTGCTCGTTGGGTCTCCTGGAACCGGGTCGCGTCGACTCCCCTCCGATGTCGATCACGTCGGCGCCTTCCTCGACCAGCCGTAGCGCATGCTCCACAGCAGCCGAGCGGGCGAAGAAGCGACCTCCGTCCGAGAACGAGTCCGGCGTGACGTTGACGACACCGCAGACCAGAGGGGTGCCGGAATCCTGCAGGCGCGCTGTCAGTTCAGCGGCGGTCGTGGTGCATGGCAGTGGCCGAGGCACGTCAAACCCGCCGGAAGAGTGCCGCCAAGGCCTGCCCGCCACCGATGCACATGGTGACGATGCCGGTCTCGAGGTCACGCCGAACAAGGTCCTTGGCAACCCGCAGCGACAGGATCGCCCCGGTGGCGCCGACCGGGTGCCCGAGCGCAATCGCGCCGCCGTACGGGTTCACCTTGGCAGGATCCAGCTTGGCATCTCGGATCACGGCGACCGCTTGGGAGGCGAACGCCTCGTTGAGCTCGATGGTGTCCACGTCGCCGGGCGCCATGCCGGTCTTCTCGAACAGGGAGCGAAGCGCCAGGACGGGCGCATAGCCCATCAGCTCTGGCTCCATCGCGGCCGTTGCCACCGCCTCGAGCTCGACCAACGGCGTGAGTCCCCGCTCCTTGGCAGCGCTGCCCGTGGCCAGCACCACCGCCGCTGCACCGTCGTTGATGCCCGAGGAGTTGCCGGCCGTGACCGTGCCGTCCGCAGCGAAGGCGGGTCGCAACCCGGCCAAGGTCTCCAGCGTCGTACCGGGCTTGGGATGCTCGTCCTCGGTCACCGTGAACGGCTTGCGCCCGCCTACCTCGACCGGGGTGATCTCCTCGGCGAAAGCCCGCCTCGCCTCATCGGTGGCGGCACGACGCTGGGACTCCACCGCGAACTCGTCCTGCTCGACCCGCGAGACACCGTACTTGGCCGCGACGTTCTCTCCGGTCTGCCCCATGTGGATCTGATGGAACGGGTCCGTCAACATCATCACCGTCCCATCGACCAACTGACGGTCGCCGAGCTTGTAGCCATTGCGGGCCTCGAAGTCGTAGAACGGCATCCGGGTCATCGACTCGTCTCCGCCGGCGAGAGCCAGGTCGAGCCCGTTCCAGCGCATCTCCATGGCCGATGACCAGATCGCCTGCAGCCCCGAGCCACATAGACGATTGACCGTATAGGCGGGCACACTCGCGGACAGCCCGGCGCTGATGGCCACACGCCGTGCGTTGTAGGCGTCCGGACCGACCTGGCCGATACAGCCCATCACCACCTCGCCGATCTCGGACGGATCAACGTACGAGCGGTTCAGGGCCGCCTTCGTCGCCGTAGCCCCTAGCTCATGGGCAGGAACACTCTTGAACACCCCACCGAAACTCCCGATCGGCGTCCGCGCCCCATCGACGATGACGATCTTCTCAACATCAGCCATGCTTCCAACCATTCCGTGATGACGGCCTCGACATAAAAGGCCAGGTGTTCAATGCGACCTCATGCAATACGGTCGCGGCGACGAGCAGTGCCCCCATCACCCACCGCTCCGCCACGAGCGCAATGCCCGCCGCAAGCAGGCAGGCCACCGAGTAGGCGCCTGACCGCAATCTCGCCGGACTCGCCATGGGACTACCTCCAGCCTGGGAAAATGTGACGGATCTAACGCTAGGTACGTTGGCCGGCGACCAACCCCACCCCCACGGGAGGGGATTTCGCCCGATCCGGCCCAAGCGCTCGCGCATTCGCTCAACGCGGATAGGGTGATGTAATGCACGTCACAGATGGAACGGGTGGCGTTCGCGGAGGAGACAGGATGCATCCCACACAGACGGGGAATGAGGCGCCGACAATAGCCAGCGAGCAGTCGATCCACACCGACGTGTCCCTTCTCGAGCGCGACGCCGAGCTCGACGCGATCCACGACGAGATCGTCGCCTCCACTGACGGTTCCGGCAGATTGATCATCATCGAAGGACCCAGCGGGATCGGAAAGTCGAGCCTGCTCATCGCGGCCGATACGATCGGTCGCGATCTCGGCGCGCAGGTGCTGATCACGTCTGGTGGGGAGCTAGAACGAGAGTTTCTATTTGGACTGCTCCGTCGGCTGCTGGAGCAACGCGTCGCACGAGCGGAACCAGACGAACGCAAAGCCATCTTCCGCGGTCATGCCGGACTGGTGGAGTCGTTGCTGCAGCCACAGACACTCGCATCGGAACCGTCCCTCACCGACGAGTTCCAATTGATCCACAGCTTGTACTGGCTGGTGGTCAACATTGCGGACGACAAGCCCTTGGTCCTGATCGCCGACGACCTGCAATGGGCTGATGATCAGTCGTTGCAGTTCCTCCTCTATCTTGCTGAGAGGCTGGGTGATCTCCCGATCACGATCATCGGGGTGGTACGAACCGGCGATCCAGAGGCAGAAAACGAGTTGGTTGCTCGACTGATGCTCCGGGCCGACCGATCCATCCGGCCACGTGAGCTTTCGCGTGAGGCCATCCGTCAATTGCTCGGCGCGCTCCTACCGGAGGAGGGCGATGACAGGGAGGCTCTTGTCGATGACAGCCTTCGAGCTACGCGGGGCAATCCCTTCCTCCTCCGGGAGCTCGCCTCGGGCATCCGCGCACGCCCCGAAAACGGTCTCGCTGCTGTCGCAGCGACGGCTCCCGCATCGGTTGCCCGCAGCGTCATGCTGAGGCTCTCCCGCCTCGGTGACGACGCTGTCGCTCTTGCCCGTGCAGTGTCGATCCTCGGTACGTCGACGACACCGTCAGTGGCAGCCCGCCTCGCCCGGCTCGACTTCGCTGCGGCCACCATCGCCGCCGATCGGCTGGCCTCGGCGCAGATCTTCTCGGATCGGACCGAGCTCGCGTTCTACCACCCGATGATCCGTTCGGCCGTGTACGACAAGTACCCGCCGGACGATCGGGCCCGAGCGCATCTCGAGGCCGCGCGCCTGCTCAGCGAACAGCAAGTCGATCACGAAGGCGTGGCCGTGCACCTCATGCGAGGCGCACCGACCGAGGAACCGTGGGCACGCACGGCCCTTCAGTCGGCGGCCCGCAGCGCCGGGCGTAAGGGCGCCCCTGGGACCGCGGTCGGCTACCTGCGGCGCGCTTTGGAGATGCCGGCCGGGGCTGCCCAGGAGAACGCCAGTCTGCTCTTCGACCTCGGGATCATGGAGGCAGCCGCGGGAGAGCGCACGTCGCTGTCCCATCTCGAACGCGCGCTGCAACTGACCGAGGATCCCGATGACCGGGCACGCGCGATGTTCGGGCTGGGGCAGACTCTCTTCCGCTACGGCCGGGCGGCTGAGGCCAGGACTGTGTTCCGTCGCGGAGCGGACGCGTTCCATGAGGTGGACCGCGACACTGCCCTACGTTTCGAGGCGGGTTACGCGGCGTCTGCGACCTACCTGATCCAGGGCCTGCGCGAAGCGCACGATCGCGTTGCTGCCCTTGCCGAGTCTTTTCCCGAGCCGGAGCGTCTGAGTCCGGCGGAACGACTTCTGGTCCTCCACATGGTCGTGTTCCGCGCGATGTCGGAGCCTCGCTCCGCCGAGCACGCCGAGCTTGCGCTCCGGGCTCTGGGTGACGGCGTACAGCTATGGCGCGCCACCTCGGACGCGATGACCATCAGCCACGCGATGCTGGCCCTCACATGGTGCGGCTACGCAGCGGAAGCTGCGCAGTTCTGTGAGCGCGCGCTGGCGGAGGCCCGTACGCGTGGGGACTCCTTGGTCTTTGCCGAGCTTTCGCTGGCCCGGTCCATGGCCATGTCCGCGCTGGGCCGTGTCGGCGACGCGATGGTCGACGCACAGGCCGCGATCATAGGCATGCGCCGTGGGTGGAAGTCGACCGTGCCGGCGCCGCAGGGGCTGCTGGCCTACTGCCTGATCGAACGCGGTGAGCTCGACGAAGCAGATGCCGTCATCGACGTAGCCTCGAGGTCGCTGCGCGACGGCGAGACGGAGACGCTCAACGTCTGGTTCTACATGGCCCGTGGTCGCCTGCGGCTCGCCCGTGGGACGGCACAGGAGGCGGCCGAGGATTTTCTTCATGCCGGGGCGCTTCTGGAGGCCAGATCCTTCATGAATCCGGGCTACATGCTCATCCCATGGCGTTCCAGCGCCGGCCTGGCTCTCCACGCGGCAGGCCATCCAGACCGAGCACGAGAGCTGATCGATCGCGATATCGTCCTCGCCCGGCAGTTCGACCTCCCATCGACTCTCGGAGCTGCCCTGCGCTGCCGGGCACTCGTAGCTGCTGGTGGCCCTGACACGACGCTGCTGGCCCAGTCCGCCGACGTACTGTCACACGAGAGAAGCTCCCCGCTGGAGCTAGCCCGGACCCTGGTCGAACTCGGCGCTGCACAACGCCGAGCAGGACAACGCGTGCGGTCTCGCGACGCGCTGCGCCGAGCCCTCGACCTCGCGCACCACGCTGAAGCGACAGACTTGGAACGTCGGGCGCATGAAGAGCTGCTGGCAAGCGGCGCGAGGCCACGCCGTGCTGTTCTCGAAGGCCCGGACGCGTTGACACCGAGTGAGCAGCGGATCGCCAACCTGATGGCCACTGGCGCTACGGCCCGCGAAGTCGCTGAGAGCCTTTATCTGACGATCAGCACTGTTGGATGGCATCGCCGAAACATCTACCGCAAGCTTGGAATCGGTTCGCGGGACGAGCTCGCGGACGCGCTGGCCGCGCAATGACGTGAAGCTGATCCTGGCCAAATCCCCTCTCTGCGACGGTCAAACCCCCTTGCGCCAGGAGGTGTGCCTCACCGCAGCGCGGTTCGTACCGTGTCAGCGGTTCGCACATCTGCAAGGAGATTCGGATGACAGACATGATCGGCGTGGTCGGCGGCGGGTTGATGGGCTCAGGGATCGTCGAGATCACTGCGCGTGCTGGTCTCGAGGTCGTCAACGTCGAGATATCGGCCGACGCCGCCCGGGCGGCAAGAGCGCGCGTCGAAACTTCTCTTGGCCACGCCGTGGCTCGCGAAAAGCTCTCGCAGGCAGCGGCTGAGGCTGCTCTCGAACGGATCCGGTTCAGCGATGACCTCTCGTCGCTCGCGGACAGCGGGCTCGTGATCGAGGCCGCCTCGGAGAAAGAGTCAGTCAAGCTCGCGCTGTTCCAGGAGATCGGCGCGATCCTGTCCCGTGACGACGCGATCCTCGCCTCGAACACGTCCTCGATCCCGATCGTGAAACTAGGTGCCGTCTCGGGTCGGCCCGCGCAGGTGATCGGTGTCCACTTCTTCAATCCGGCGCCCATCATGCAGCTTGTCGAGCTGATTCCATCGCTGACCACCGCGCCGGAGACGATGGCTCGGATGCGCTCGTTCGTCACTGACGACCTCGGCAAGCAAGCGATCGAAGCATCGGACCGGGCCGGATTCGTCGTGAACTCGCTTCTGGTGCCATACCTGCTCAGCGCAATCAGGATGTTCGAAGCGGGCTACGCCTCCGCGGAAGACATCGACCGCGGGATGGTGCTCGGCTGCGGGCATCCCATGGGACCGCTTGCCCTGTCGGACCTGATCGGACTCGACACCGTGCAGGCGATCGGAAGGTCTCTGTACGAGGAGTTCAAGGAGCCGCTGTACTCACCACCACCTCTCCTTGATCGTATGGTCGATGCCGGCCTGCTCGGCACGAAGTCGGGCCACGGCTTCTTCGAGCATGACTAGTCCTCTGCCTGCACCGACCACGCTGTCGCGAGCCGGGTGCTCATGAGTACGCCGGGCATGCGTCCGGCGCGCATTCTGATGCCCGACGATGCGCTGTCGCGTGCCGTCGACTGGGGCTCTATGCCCATCGAGGTCGGCTACTACGCGGCCGACGACCCCGACCCGCCAGTCGACGACCCCGCGCACATCCTTGTGGTGGGCCTGAATTCGTCTCCCGCTGCTGAGACTCTGGCCGAACGGCTTCCGGCTCTCGAGCTGGTCCAGGTTCTTTGGGCAGGAGTCGAGGAGTGGGAAACCCGGATTCGTCCCTCTGTTCGCCTCGTCAACGCCCGCGGTGCCTACGGACTGGTGACGGCGGAGCTCGCCACGGGCGGCTTGATCGCCCTCCTGAGGGGGCTGCCGACGATCGGCGCCGATACCTCGCGGCAGGTGTGGCGGCCGTTTCTAGGCGAGTCGTTGTGGCGCCGGCGCATCATCGTGATCGGGTCCGGCGACGTCGGCCAGAACGTCGCCAGACAGCTACGCGCCTTCGACGCCGATGTTCGAATCGTGGCCAGAACACCTCGGGCAGGGGTCCTTCCGGCTTCCGATCTTCCCGATCTGTTGCCGAGCGCTGAGGTCGTGGTGATAGCGACTCCGCTCACTTCGGCGACTCGGGGGATGGTGGACGCCGACTTCCTTGCCTTGATGCCCGACGGTGCCGTGCTCGTCAATGTCGGTCGCGGCCCCGTTGTGGTGACGAACGATCTCGTCCCGGAATTGGCCTCAGGACGGCTGAGGGCGGTGCTCGACGTGACCGACCCTGAACCGTTGCCGGCCGGCCACCCACTGTGGGACCTCCCCAATGTCCTGATCACCCCTCATGTCGGTGGAGGCGTCGAAGCTGGCGCACCCGTGGCGCTCGACATAGCCGTGGAGCAGATCGGCCAGTACCTCCGCGGATTCAGATCGGACAACTTGATCGACCGCACCTGACCTGGAGCCCCGTTGGGGATGGGGCCTCGCCGTCCAAAAACCCCTCCCTCCCCTGTGGGGCGGCCCGGCCGGATTCGTCGTTACGGTGCCAGTGTCCGCAGGTGGCGTGGATCACACCGACGGACGACCGCGAGGAGCATGAGCCGGCCGACCCCGCCGTCTCGAATCAGGAGGAGATCCGGTGCAGCCCACCAGCAGACCAGAGCCGATCTGGACGCCGTCCGACAAGGTGCTCGGCTCAGCCAACGTCGAGAGGTTCCGTCGCTGGGTGTGTGACCGACGTGACCTCACTCTCCCGGACTATCTTGCCCTCCACGACTGGTCGGTTCGTGAGAACTCCGAGTTCTGGGCTGACCTGTGGGAGTTCTTCGACATTGACAGCAAGACGCCATGGACGGCTGTCCATGACGGACGGACGATGCCGCACGGACGCTGGTTCCAGGGCGCCACGTTGAACTACGTCGACCACGTCTTCCGTGGGGTGGCCCCCGATGCTGTAGCCATCCGTTCGATCGGGGAGCCCGGCGGAGCGGCCGCTCATGACGTCACCTGGGACGAGCTCCGACGTCAGGTCTCCGGGTTCGCCGCGACGCTTCGCGATCTTGGCGTCGGCCGCGGTGACTTCGTCGCGGGCTACGTACCGAACGTCGCCGAGGCGGTCGTCGCGTTCCTGGCCACCGCGAGCCTCGGAGCGGTCTGGGCATCCTGCGGCCAGGACTACTCCCCCACTGCGGCCGTGTCCCGACTCGGCCAGCTGTCGCCAATCGTCCTGGTCAGCGCCGATGGCTACCGCTACAACGGGAAGGCTGTCGATCGCCGGGATGCCGTGGCAGAGATTCGCCGCGGAATCCCGTCCATTCGCCAGACCGTCATGATCCCGCGGCTTGAACTACCCGTCGATGACGAGCCCACAGTCCTCACCTGGGCGGAGGCGATCTCGCCGGACGTCCCTCTTCGGACCGAGGCGGTTCGCTTCGATCATCCTCTCTGGACTCTCTTCTCGTCGGGGACCACGGGAAAGCCGAAGGGAATCGTCCATGGTCACGGGGGCGTTCTGCTCGAGCACCTGAAGCAGATGAGCTTCCACCTCGACATGGGCTCGGACGACACCTACTTCTGGTACACATCGCCGAGCTGGATGATGTGGAACTTCCAGGTCGCCGGACTCCTCGTGGGGGCGACCATCGTGTGTTACGACGGCAGCCCTGGCTATCCGGGGCCCGGCGCCCTATGGGAGATCGCGGCAGAATGCCGGGCAACCGTCCTGGGCACAAGTCCGGCGTACCTTCTGGCGTCTGAGAAGGCTGGCCTTCATCCCGCACTGGACAACGATCTGAGTCATCTCCGCATCCTCGGTGCCACAGGTTCAGTGCTTCCCCCGAGCTCGTACCGCTGGGCCGCCGAGCATCTCGGCACCTCGGTGGCGGTCGCCTCGACCACCGGCGGCACGGACGTGGTGAGCGCCTTCGCCGGAGCGGTGCCGGTCATGCCGATCTGGCCCGGTGAGCTGTCCGTGCCATGTCTCGGCGTGTCCTTGGAGGCGTGGGACGAGAACGGCCGGAGCGTACGTGACGAGGTCGGCGAGCTAGTGGTGACGCGCCCCCTCCCCTCGATGCCAGTTCGGTTCTGGGACGACCCCGACGGCGAGCGGTATCGCCGGGCCTACTTCGACAAGTACCCCGGCATCTGGTGTCACGGCGACTGGATCACGATCACCGGCCGAGGCTCGGTCGTCGTCCACGGCCGGTCCGACTCCACCCTGAACCGCAACGGCGTACGTATGGGTAGCTCGGACATCTACGAGGTCGTCGAGAAGCTGCCCGAGGTGAACGAGGCTCTCGTGATCGGCGCCGAGGAGGCCGACGGTTCCTACTGGATGCCCCTGTTCGTGGTGCTGGCAGACGATGTCGTTCTGGACGATCGACTCATCGCGACGATCCGAGACACGATCAGGTCGCAGGCATCCCCGAAGCACGTTCCGGACGTGGTCTATGCCGTTCCAGGGATACCCCACACTCGCACCGGGAAGAAGCTGGAGATCCCGGTCAAACGCATCCTGCAGGGAGCCTCGCCTGACAGCGTCGTCGACTCTCAGTCGGTCGACGACGCCTCCCTGCTGGAGCTCTTCGCCCGTACGGCACGTGAACGCCGTGAATCAACGACCCGACAGGAATCTTCCCTATGAGCGAACTCATCAACGACCGCGTGCGCTGGGCCATCGACGGGCAGGTGGCGACCATGACTCTTGCCCGACCCGACGCAGGAAACGGCTTCGACCTCGCGATGGCCGAAGCGATCCGCGAGGCGGCGAAACGTGTCCACAACGGTTCGAAGGACGGCACGGTCCGGGCTGCGATCATCGCGGCTGAGGGTCCGGCATTCTCGGTGGGCGGCGATCTGCAGCACTTCTCCTCCACGGCAGAGCGCGACAAGGAGATGGACGAGGTCGCCGGCGCCATCCACGATGCCCTCCGGCATCTCGCTGTCTCCGACGCGCCCGTCATCACGGTCGTGGAGGGTGTCGCAGCGGGGGGCGGCATCGGCCTCGCGCTGATCGGTGACATCGTCCTGGCCTCACCGCGGGCGAAGTTCCGGATGGCCTACACCGCAGTGGGCCTGAGCCCTGACTGCGGCACCTCGTGGATCGTCCCCCGGTTGATCGGAGAGGCGCGGGCTCTCGACCTCGCCCTGACCAATCGCGTGGTGTCGGTCAAGGAAGCAGCCGAATGGGGCATGGTGAGTCGAGTCGTCGAGACCGACACTTTGCGGGAGGCGCAGACTCTCGCCCGGGCACTGGCCGGAGGCCCGTTCGCAGCGCTGGGCAGCACGAAGCGACTCATCAGGTCCAGCGCGACCGCTTCCTACTCCGAGCACCTCGACAACGAGGCAGCTTCCATCTCCGAGCTCGTCGCCTCGCCTAACGGCATCGAGGGCATCGACGCGTTCCTCGCCAAGCGTGAACCGAAGTTCACCTGACCAACTCGCACATACAGGGAGAAGCCATGTCCACTCCTCGGATCAAGCGCCGGAGCCAATCGGCTCTCTTCGCGGCGACGCTCCTGGTGACGTTCGCCGGCTGTAGCTCGGTCACAGCTCCGCTGACGGGAGATGACGACGGGCGGCCGGTCGTGCTCACCAGCTTCACCGTGCTCGAGGACATCGCGGAAAACGTGGCGGGCGACCACCTGCGCGTGGAGTCCATCACCAAGGTCGGCGCTGAGATCCATGGCTACGAGCCGACACCGCGTGACGTCGCGAAGGCGTCGGAGGCCGATCTCGTCCTTGAGAACGGACTGAACCTGGAGGCCTGGTTCGGCCAGTTCATCGAGTCAGCAGATGTCCCGCATGTGGTCGTCTCCGAAGGGGTCGACGTCATCGACATCACCGGCGACGCATACGCGGGCAAGCCGAACCCGCACGCGTGGATGAGCGTCCTCAACGCCCAGATCTACGTGGACAACATGGTCGACGCATTCTCAGACCTGGCGCCTGCGCACGCCGACGACTTCGCAGCCAACGGCGAGGCCTACAAGGCCAAGCTCCAGGCGGTGCACCACGAGATGGTCACGAAGCTGGAGGAACTCCCTGCGAGCAAGCGAGCCCTGGTCACCTGCGAGGGAGCCTTCTCCTACCTGTCTCGGGATGCGCGGCTGACAGAGAAGTACATCTGGCCCGTCAACGCGGAGCAGCAGGCCACCCCGCAGCAGATCACCTCCGCCATCGAGTTCGTCGAGACCAACGATGTCCCAGCCGTCTTCTGTGAGTCGACGGTCTCGAACAAACCAATGCAGCAGGTCGTGCAAGCCACAGGAGCAGCGTACGGAGGCACCTTATACGTGGACTCGCTCTCCGAGGCGGACGGTCCTGTGCCGACGTACCTGGACCTGCTCCGCCATGACGCAAACACCATCGTTACCGCTCTGACTGGAGGCGACCTGTGATGTCCGAGATCGAGATCGATGATCTGAAGGTCAGGTACGGCACGGTGCCTGCCCTCGACGGCGTCGACCTACGCGTCGGTTCCGGGCGCGTCACTGCGCTGGTCGGTATGAACGGCTCCGGCAAGTCGACGCTCTTCAAAGCGATCATGGGACTGGTCCGCCCCCACTCGGGCCAGGTCACGATCGGGGGCAAGTCGCCCACGGCGGCGCGGCGGGAGGGCCTCATCAGCTACGTCCCCCAGAACGAGTCCGTGGACTGGACGTTCCCGACGTCGGTGCGGGACGCGGTGATGATGGGCCGTTACGGCCATCAGGGCTTCACCCGCCGTCCACGACGCGCAGACCACGTAGCGGTAGCCGAAGCACTCGCAAGGGTTGACCTGACCGATCTCGCCGACCGGCAGATCGGCCAGCTCTCGGGCGGGCAGAAGAAGCGTACGTTCGTCGCTCGAGGTATTGCCCAAGGTGCCCGCGTTCTCCTGCTCGACGAGCCGTTCGCCGGCGTCGACAAGCCCTCCGAGGCCACCATCATCAGGCTGCTGAGGGACCTGGCCGCTGATGGTCGCACGGTCTTCTGTTCCACTCACGATCTGCACGGCCTTCCGCAGCTCGCCGACGAGGCCGTGCTGCTGAGGCGCCACGTTCTGGTCCACGGAGCGGTCGAGGACGTGCTCCAACCCGACCAACTGGCTCGAGCCTTCGGTCTCGACACGCAGGACCTGACCGCGGTCCAGAGCTTGGACGGTGTCGCATGAGCACTCAGCTCGGTCTCCTCGACCTCATCCTCGAGCCCCTCCAGTACGAGTTCATGGTGCGCGCGCTCCTGACCACGGCCATCGCCGCTGTGCTGTGCGCACTGTTGTCCTGCTGGCTGGTCCTTGTCGGTTGGTCCCTCATGGGCGACGCCGTATCTCACGCCGTCCTTCCTGGTGTGGTCATCGCCTACATCGCGGGCATCCCGTTCGTGGTCGGGGCGCTCGGGTTCGGCGTACTGGCAGTCGTCGTCATCGGAGCGATCTCGGCGACCAGCCGGGTCAAGGAGGATGCGGCGATCGGGATCGTCTTCACGACACTGTTCGCGCTCGGGCTGGTCCTCATCTCGGTGACTCCGAGCCAGAAAGATCTCAACCACATCATCTTCGGAAACATCCTCGGTGTCTCGGAGACGGATCTCATCCAGATCGCCGCGCTGGCCGCAGTCGGCGTGGTGATCCTGCTCCTGAAGAGGCGTGACCTGACCCTGTACGCCTTCGACCCCATCCACTGCCATGCACTGGGCATCTCCACGCGTGGCCTGCGGTCCCTGCTCCTGGGCATGCTCGCGCTCACCGCAGTGGTGTCACTCCAGGTGGTCGGTGTGGTCCTGGTGGTGGCGATGCTCATCATCCCCGGGGCCACCGCTTACCTCCTCACCGACCGATTCCGCCGGATGCTGCTCATCGCACCTGTCACCTCGGTGGCGTGCTCGATCGTCGGTATCTACCTCAGCTACTGGGTGGACGCAGCCTCCGGGGGCCTCGTCGTGGTCGTGCAAGGAACGGTGTTCTTCATGGTCTACCTGCTCAGTCCCCGACATGGACTGATCGCCAAAATGCGGTTGGGACAAGGGAAGATCGGGAGTTCGTCGTCTCCTGCGGCGACCGTCTCACCCGGTTGAGTCAGCCCTCCTCACTGCGAACGGCGGCCCAGACGGCAACTGCGTCCCGCGTCGGCCCCACATCATGGACCCGAAGGATCCGGGCGCCACGCTCAGTCGCGATGAGAGCAGCGGCTACGGAGGCGACCATCCGGTCTCCGACGGCACGGCCGGTCAGCATCCCGAGCATCCCCTTACGTGAGAGCCCGGCCATCAGCGGATAGGAAGCGGCCACGTCCCCGAGCGAAGCAAGCAGCTGCAGGTTGTGGGCCAGCGTCTTGCCGAACCCGAAACCGGGATCCAGAACGATGGCCTGGCGCGGGACTCCAGCTCGTTCGCAGATCTCAGCCCGGCCCACGAGGTACGCGGACACCTGCGCGACCACGTCGTCATATGCGGGAGCATCCTGCATCGTCGCAGGCTCGCCCTGCATATGAGAGATACAGACTGCGACGCGACTAGCGGCGACGACCTCGACTGCTCCCGGACGCCTGAGGCCACGCACGTCGTTCACCATGGACGCGCCCGCCTCGGCGGCGGCAAGCATCACGGCCGGGCTCGATGAGTCCACCGACACAGGACATCCGGTTCGCTCGACCAGGTCGGCAATCACCGGAACGACTCGGTCAATCTCCGCCTGCTCGCCGATGGGTCGCGCTCCGGGTCGTGTGGACTCACCACCCACGTCGATGAGGTCGGCCCCTTCATCCGCGAGCAACAACCCGTGATGTACCGCAGCCTTCTGTGTAGCGAAGCGCCCGCCGTCGGAGAACGAGTCCGGGGTGACGTTGACGATGCCGCACACCAGCGGTGGTCCGTCGTCGTGAATGCGTCGAACCAACTGCGCAACTTGCTCCGATCTCATGCCGTGACCTCCGTGGCGGGCGCGTGGATGTGCGACGAGACGCGTGCGTTGACGAATGCTTCGATGACTCGCTGCCCGTGCTCGGTCAGGATCGACTCGGGATGCCATTGGAGTCCTTCGACGTGTGTGTGGAGGCGATGCCTGACTCCCATCAGCTCACCGTCGGACGACCACGAGGTCGGCTCCAGGGTCGACGGGAGATCGGCGGCACCGACGGTCAGCGAGTGGTAGCGCGCGACCCGGATCGACGCCGGCAGTCCGTGAAGCAGCCCCTCCCCGTCATGGGAGAGGACGTCGGACATACCGTGCACGACGCGGCCGGCACGAACGACACGAGCACCGAAGGCCTCGCCGATGGCCTGGTGCCCGAGGCAGACCCCGAGCACGGGTGTCGTTGCCGCGAGCGCGCGCACCAGAGGCACGCAGATCCCCGCTTCCGCGGGCGCGAACGGGCCCGGGGAGAGCAGGAGGTGGGTGAATGTCCCCGACCGACGGAGCAGCACCACGTCGTCGGGCGTCAGGGCATCGTTGCGTACGACGACCGCAACAGCACCGGCCTCGATGACCTGATGGACGATCATGTGGACGAAGGAGTCGTAGTTGTCCACGACAAGAACCCTGGGCACCCCGGGCCTTCGTTCCTCGTCGAACGCCTTGCGTATCCGGGACAGCTCCAATGCCGTCGGCATCGTGCGTACTGGGGCAGGTCGCGGCGGCCGCGCGACTTCGACACGAGGCTGCGAGGACGTCCTCGGCCAGCGGCTCCCGATCGCCCTGAGCACGGGCTCGGCCTTGACCCGGCACTCCTCCACCTCGAGCCGATCGTCGGAGAGCGCGGTGATCCCTCCCCCGACGCCCATCCATACCTGCCCCGGCGAGAACTCCAGAGTCCGGATCGTCACCGAAAGCTCCATCCCCGCGCCCGGGCTGACGTATCCGATGGCGCCGGTGTAGGCCTCACGTGTTTGCGGCTCGAGCGCGTCGATGAGGCGCATGGCCGCCACCTTCGGGGCTCCTGTCACCGATCCGGGAGGGAATGCGCATCGCAGCACCTCGCCGTCGCCGACGCCGTGCTGGAGCGCTCCGGTGACGTCGGAGACAAGGTGGCGGACCGAGTGCTCCTCGACACGGTTCAGAGCCGGCACCTCGACGCTGCCGGGCGTACAGACGCGGGCGAGGTCGTTGCGCATCAGGTCGACGATCATGACGTTCTCGGCTCGGTCCTTGGCCGAGCTCACCAAGTCCCGCGGGTCGGCAGCTGTCGGGGCGGTGCCCTTGATCGGGGAGCTCGTGATGGACCGGCCTCTGCGCCGGAGGAAGAGTTCTGGCGAGAAGCTGGCGATCTCCGCTCCGGGCCAGCCGACGTACGCCGCGAAGTCCGGCTCGAGCTCCCGCCATCCACGCACGAAGACATCGAGCGGGTTACCGCGAAAATCAGCTTCGATCCGCTGGGTGATGTTCGCCTGGAAGAGGTCACCGTCGACGATCGCGTCGCGTACGCGACGGATCGACGCCGCATGCGCCACTTCTCCAAAGGCGCTCGAAAAGTCCCCGACCTCATACGACGCCGGCCCGACGCACGCAGGGCCGGCGACGAGTCCCTCAAGATCGCGTCGGAACCGCGCGTCGCGATCCGCACACCGGCCCGGATCGACATGACCCGTCAGCCGCTCGTACCACCATCGACCATGCTCACGAACGAGCACCCGGTCGTAGAACGCGAGACGTGCGACCGGGACCGACGATGGAAGAGCGGGGCCGACGTCCTCGCGCAACCGACCGAGGCGGTAGCCGAAGGAGCCGATCCACCCACCGCCGAAGCCTCCCCCCAGAGCCGGAGGGGTCAGGTCGAGCACCGTGAACGGGTCCTCATCGGGATCCAGCACGTGCAACGGATCCCAGGCGATCACGGCCCGCCCGCCGTCCCACCGTCCCAGAAGCGCAGCCAGATGACTACGCTCGCGGAGGCCAATCAGGACACGGCCCGGGTCCGTCGGAAGGCTGACGGCGACCCGCTCTAGACGCAGAGACGCCCGGCCAACGTCCTCCAGGAATCCTGCGTCCACCGCGAATCAGTCTCCATGGCGGGCTCGTGCCGCGCGCACCGTGTTGCGGAGCAGGAGCGCGATCGTCATGGGGCCGACTCCGCCTGGCACCGGAGTGATGGCGCCGGCAACGGCCCGGACCGCCTCGAAGTCGACGTCACCGCACAGGCCATGGTCGGTCCGGTGTATTCCGACGTCGATGACGGTGGCACCGGGTCGCACATGCGTTGCCGTGATGAGCCGCGGAACGCCGGCTGCTGCGACGATGATGTCCGCCCGGGACGTCTCGGCGACAAGGTCAGCGGTGCGGCTGTGGCACACGGTCACGGTCGCGTTGGCTGCAACGAGCAGCTGCGCCATCGGACGGCCGACGAGGTTCGAACGCCCGATGACCACAGCGTGCCGACCAGTCAGGTCGATCTCGGCCCGCTCGAGCAAGACCATCACTCCGGCGGGTGTGCAGGGCTGCAGTCCAGGACGACCTTGCGACAGCAGGCCGGCATTGCCCAGCGTGAGCCCATCGACGTCCTTGCGTGGGTCGACGCGGTCGATCACTCGTTGCGCGTCGAGCTGCGGCGGAAGGGGGAGCTGGACCAGAATCCCGTCGACGTCATCGTCCTCGTTGAGCTGATCCACCAGCGCCTCGACCTCAGCCTGACTGACGTCTGCCGGCAGGTGACGGTGGAGATCGCGCATCCCGGCCGCAGCACACAGCCTGCGCTTGTTGCTGACATAGACCTCGGATGCGGGATCGTCGCCAACCAGCACCGTCGCAAGCCCCGGAGCCCGGGACAGCGTCGCCACCTCGGCCGCAACACGCTCGCGAACCTCAGCGGCGATCTTCTTGCCGTCGATGATGCGTGCAGTCATGAGAAGACCACCGTGGTTCGGCCGAGCGTGAGCACCCGGTCCTCACAGTGCCACTGGACCGCCCTGAGCAGAACCGATCGTTCCACGTCGGCACCCCGCCGTCGCAACGTCTCCGGACCGTCGTCATGCCCGACGCGGATGACGTCCTGCTCGATGATCGGTCCCTCATCGAGATCCTCGGTGGCGTAGTGGGCCGTCGCTCCGATCAGCTTCACACCGCGCTCATGCGCCTGCTGGTACGGCGATGCGCCGACGAACGCAGGGAGGAAGGAGTGGTGGATGTTGATCACCGGGCATCCCACGCCGGCGAGGAAGTCGGATGACAGGATCTGCATGTACCGCGCCATCACAACGAGATCGAAGTTGCCCGCCAGCAGCCGAAGCTGCTCGGCCTCGGCCTGAGCCTTGCTTGCCTTCGTGACCGGGATGTGGACGAACGGGACGCCGAACTGGCGTACCTCTGGGGCTAGGTCCGGGTGGTTGGAGATCACCAGCCCGATGTCTACCGGCAGCTCACCGCGACGCCAGCGCCACAGGAGGTCGAGAAGGCAGTGGTCGTACTTCGACACCATGATGGCGACTCGCTTGGCCACGGCCGCCTGGGTGATCCGCCAGCTGTCGAAGCCGTGCGGCTCTGCCACCTCCTGCGCGAACGCCGTAGTGAGGTCCTCGATGACCATCGGCAAGTTCTCCAGGTCGAAGACCATACGCAGGAAGAACCGACCGCCGACGGCATCCGTAGTCGTCTGATCGGACTCGAGAATATTGGCTCCGTGCTTGGCGAGGAACCCCGTGACCGCGGAGATGATGCCCGGGCCGTCCTCGCACTGGACGAGGAGCCGACCGACACTTTCTGACCGGGACTCCGCGGCAGCGGAGGGTCGGTCCTGGGTCTGAACAGTCTTGGTCATCTGTGATCAGCCTTCTGGAATGTCAGGTTCGAAGCGTCCGTCTTCGGATCTTCGAGCAGGAACTTGATAGCGGCCTCGCGAAAGGCCGCGGAGTATGTCGTCCCGACGTGATCGATACCGGGAAGCCGAAGGTGCCGGGCATCGGGAAGGGCGTTGAGAAGGGGGTGTGGGTCGCCGCCGATGCGGTCCTCGTCGCCCAGAACGACGAGCACCGGAACATCGATACGTGCGACCTGGTCAGGCGTCAGAGGGGTGCTGCGTCGACGCATGCACGCCGCGAGCGCTGCCAGGTCGTTCCCTGAGGCGAACGCGAGAGCTGCGAGATCTCGCACTCGTTCGGGGACCGCCTCGCTGAGGCCCTCCAGCAGGCTGTCCGCCACTGATCCGACAGCCTCTGGACGGAAGACGTTCTCCCCCACACCGGAGATCACGATGCGGCGGAACCGCTCCGGGTTCTGCGCGGCGAGCGCAAGAGTGATCTTTGCTCCCATCGAGAAGGAGATGACATCTACAGCCGAGGGCGAAGCCATCGCTGCGCCGGTGTGTCCGACGATGTCGGCATAGTCGTCAGGATCGTGGGGGGCGGCGGCGGTACCGTGCCCAAGAAGGTCGAGGGGCCTGGGGTCGAGTCCGGCCTCGCGTATTGCCCGCGGCCAGGCGAGAGGTTCCCAGCTCGTGCGAACCGATCCTGACCAGCCATGGAGAAGAAAGACAGGTGGACGGGCGGCCTCGCGTCCTTCGCTCATGAGTATTGCGCTCCTTCGAAACTGCCATGGTCGAGTGACTCCAGGGTTCGGCGACATCTGGTGAGACACACGCCGAACCCTGGAGCGAGATCACATGATGCGAGTCATGTGTTCGGCGTCCGGCGACACGTCGTCAGCCTTCGGCGCGATGTGCGGCGTACCGCTGGTGAGGAAGGTCTCCGACATCGGCTGTCCGATCCACACGAGTGCGTCGTCGGCCCTGGCGATGTCCCACAGCACCGCCTCGGGACGGGACGGGTCGAGGTCGAGCACCTGGTAGCCACCGGTGTAGAGCTCGATGCGGTTCCCACCTGGCTCACGCACGTAGTAGAACCAGTTTTCGCCACCGCCGTGCTTGCCCAGGCCGGCCTCGGCCTTGACACCGCGCTCAGCCAGCACCTCGGCCGCGCTGACGACATCGCCGATGCCGTCGTACCAGAAGGCGATGTGGTGGAGGCGGCCTTCCTTGCTGAACGGATCGGCCGAGATCGCGATCTCGTGCAGGTCCACGGTCGAGGTGACGGTGCAGATCGGCTCGAAGCCGTCGGGCGCACGGACGACGAGGGTGTTCCTCATCCCGAGCTCGTCCTGGAGCCACTGTCGCGTCTCGGCGACGCTCTCAACGAGGATGTTGAGGTGGTGCAGGCGCCGCGGAGTCGCGCCGTTGTGACCGGGATAGGGCGAGGGACGGTCCTGGATCCGCGAGCTGTTCTCGGGACGCTCGATCCGGTCGACGTGAGTGGTGAGCTCCCAGCCCTGACCGCCCTTTGCCGTGAACCGGATCGACTCGCCCTGGCCGCGCACGACGCCGGCGGCGACATGCTCGACCTCGACTCCCGCTGCGGTGAGGCGGTCGGCGAAGCCCTGGATGTGGGAGGGATGCTCGACACGGAAACCCATCCGCACCAGGCCCGGCTCGTCGGCCTGACTGAGGATCACGGAGTGGTGGGCCCACTCACCCCAGGCGCGCAGGTAGACGTTCTCGTCGTCGCGCTCGGTCTCGTAGAGACCGAGGCCGTTGACGAAGAACTCGACGGAGGCCTCGAGGTCAGGGGTGTTGAGGTGGACATGGCTGAGATGAGCGAGACGCGGGGGCCCCACTTCTTTGTTGCTGGTCATCTGATTGCTTCTTTCTCTGGTGAACGGCGTCGGGATCCGCCGCAGGTCACTGGCGGTAGGCGCGTGCCTCTGTCTTGGCGATGGACTCCCGCATGCTGTCGCGGCCCTGGGCAGGAACCACTCGGCACTCGTTGACGAGCTGTCCGATGCGGGCCGAGCCGACCTCGATCGTGGTGCCCTGCCCATCGCTGCCGCGCAGGTCTGCCTTGCGCAGCGGCCAGTCGGGGTGCTGCGGGATGGACGCGTTAGACACCACGTCACCGGGCTCGAGCGTGATCCACGCCGCGATGCCCGCGACGACCTCGTTGATCTGGAAACGCTGGTCCTTCATGCTTCCCTGCTGCACCACGGTGCCGTTCAGGCGCGTGGTGATCGGGTCGTTGATCGGGTCCGTGTGTGCCCAGGTCGGCACGATGTGCGGCCCCATCGGAGCGAAAGTGTCCATCCCCTTGTAGCGGGCCATCGGCCGGAAGGTGAACCGCTCCTTGCGACCACCTTCCATGGGGACTCCCAGATGGGTGATCTCCATCAGGCTCAGGCCGGCGGCAGTGATGTCGTTGAGCATCGTGTAGCCGTAGATGTAGTCCTCGACCTCGGACTCGTCGACGAGCTTCGTCCGCTTGCCGATGACAGCGCAGAACTCCGCCTCCGGCTGAACCACGCCGATGCCGTCAGGAATCTCGACGGTGGCTCCAGGCCCGATCACCGAGGTGTTCGACTTGATGAAGTACAGCGACCGCGGCCAGGGCTGCTCGTTGTCGGGCTCATAGTCGATCTGGGGGTTGTTGCCCAAGGAGCACAGGATCTGGCCGGGGCGCGGAATCGGAGCGAGCCAGGTCAGCTCGTTCTCGTCGACAGAGACCGCCTCGAGGGCCGCGACCGGTCCCTCGAGGGCCGCGGTCCGCAGGACGTCGTCGGCCGCCGCCCCCGCCTCGAGGAACTCGATCATCGTCTTGACGGGCGGCTGGCCGGCGTTCTCCAGCAGCGCAGAGAGGTCCACCGCCTTTCCGGGCAGACGCTCGGCAAGCACGTACACGCCGGGCGAGTCCTCGCCGTTCCGCACAGCAGTGCCCAGGCGAACCGGAGCAAGTCCGGGGGTTTCGGTCGTCGGGTTGTCAGTCACAGTGAGCTCCTTGTAGAGGGTTGGATGTAAATGGGTAAATGGATCAGATGCTGAGCGTCGACAGGTCTCGTCTCCGCTCGTCCTGCTTGTAGGGGGCAGGGGCCACAGTCGCCCGGATCTCGGTCTGCGGCTCGCCGGGGTTGCCCCATAGCACTGACACGGGGGTTCCCGGAGCGCTGTGGTCCACGTCGATGAAGCTGAGGGCGAGGGCCCGCTTGAAGTAGGCGCTGTAACCCGGGTGTGTGGCGTGGCCGACCGTCTTGCCGTCAAGGAGGATCTTGTCCGTCCAGCAGGTCACCCACGGGGCGTGAGGCACCTCGAAGAGGTGATACGTCGGCCCGTCCTGGAAGAGCGACCGGTACACGTCGATGACGTCGTCGCTGTTGAACTCCAGGGTCACCACCGAACGTCGCGGCGTGGTGACTTCCGCCTTGAGCGCGTCGCTGCCGACGAAGTCGTGATCGAAGTTGATCGCCTTCGTCCACCCCATCTCCACGGGGCTGCGGTAGAGCTCCTCGATTGCCGTTCCATCCCAGCTTCCGGTGAAGGACGTCGCGAAGTTGTAGCGCATCGGCCCCGCAAAGGGCGAGGCCTCCCACTCCGGCGGAAGGTTCTCGTCCATGAACTTGCGGTAGTCGGCCTTGCTGTCGTCGGACAGCGCGTTCATGAAATGGATGCCACCGGTCGGGTAGCACGCCTCCAGGTGGTTGATCTGGATGGTTCGGCGACCGAGCCGGCGAATGCCGAACTCCTGGCCTGCCTCCCACACCGCCTGATAGATCGCGTCGTGGTTCTGGATCGGCCCGTGCAGCTCGAACCCGATCTCACCCGCCATGCCCTGGCGGAGCGCGAAGGCGTCGATGCCGTTGATGGAGACGGGCTTGGTCCTCATGAACTTGACGTCGCGCAGGCTCGTCCCGACCAGCTTCTCGAGCAGCGGCAACGACTTCGGTCCAGACACCTGCAGCTTGTGGGTCAGCGGGAACTCGACGTCGACGTCGTACCCTCCCGTGACGATGTTGTAGTAGAGCCACTGCGGCGTGCCGCACTCGTACTCGAAGTCGTCCTCTCCGTGTCGGAGCAGGATGCCCTCGGAGATCACCTTGCCGTCGTCGTTGCACTGGATGCAGTGCTTCGCCTTCCCGATCGGGAAGTTCTCGAAGCTGTTGACGGACAGGTCCTTGAAGAGGCGAAGTGCATCGCGGCCGCGGACCCTGATCTGCGGCACGAACGACCAGTCGCCGATGTAGCAGTTCTGCTTCCAGGAGAGCTGCTCGTCCTGCCAGCCCGAGAACTCCTGCGGGCCGATGATCGCGGGGTACTCCAGTGGCGCGACGTTGGTGAAGGCCCTGAAAGGGGTGGGATCGGTCATCGTTTTCTCCTCTGACGGCGGTGCCGGCATCCGGGACCGGCGGGCCCAATACCAAGACGCTAAGAAGTGACCCGGCTCACACGACACCTCCTGGTGCGGGGGCTTTTGGTGACCAAGGGGATGGGGATTGACCCCCTCCCGGCCAACCCCTTGGGGCCGCTGCCGCGGGCTCCATACGCTGCAAGCCACCTCATGAACCTGCGTCTGGAAGGGCCACGATGAAGCTCGCCAATCGACACGGTCGCGCCGTCCTCGTCGGCGACCGCACGTTCCTGGACGTCGAAGAGGCCAGCGGAGGCGAGTTCTCGGCCGACCCCATGTCCCTGTTTCAGCAGTGGGCCCGTTTCAGTTCCTGGGCTGCCACCCAGGACGTCACCACTGGCGCGATCCTGGACCTCGCCGACCTCGGGGCGCCGAGCCCTCGGCCGGCGCAGGTATTCGGCATCGGCACGAACTATCGCCAGCAGGCGGAGGCCTTCGGGTGGCCGATCCCTGAGGTTCCCATGGTGTTCACGAAGTTCCCCAGTGCCGTCGCCGGGCCCACCGGACTGATCGAGCTCAGCGGACCTCGGGTCGACTGGGAGGTCGAGGTGGTCGTTGTCATCGGAGCGGGCGGTCACCGCATCGCCGCAGCCGACGCCTGGTCACACGTTGCCGGAATCACCGGGGGCCAGGACCTCTCCGATCGCGACGCGCAGATGCGGCCCACGGCGAACCCCCAGTTCAGCCTGGGCAAATCCTTTCCCGGATATGCGTCGATCGGACCGCTGCTGGCGACGCTGGACGAGGTCGAGAACCGCGACGCGATCGCCCTGACCTGCTCGCTGAACGGCGAGGAGGTCCAGAGCTCGACGACCGCGGACCTCATCTTCTCGATCCCGCAGCTGATCGAGTACCTGTCCGGCATCGTCACGCTGCTACCGGGGGATCTCATCTTCACGGGCTCGCCGTCGGGCGTCGGCCTGTCGATGGATCCACCCCGGTTCCTCACCAGCAGAGACACGCTCGTGTCCTGGGTCGAGGGAGCCGACGAGATGCGGCTCGAGTTCACCGACGGAGAAGGAGAACCCTCATGACACGCACCGTGCTCGTCACAGACTTCGCCTGGCCCAACCTGGAGCCGGAGGCTCGGATCCTTTCAGAAGCCGGCGCCGAGCTCCTGGTCGCCGAGACCGGAGACGAGGAGGAGCTGGTGGCGCTCGCGCCACGGGCGGATGCGATTCTGACCTGCTGGAAACGAGTCGGCGAACGTGTCCTTCGCGCAGCCGATCGCTGCCTGACCGTCGCCCGCTACGGCGTGGGTCTCGACAACATCGACCTGCAAGTGGCGACAAGTCTGGGGATGGTCGTCTCGAACGTGCCTCACTTCTGCCTGACCGAGGTCGCCGATCATACGATGGCGCTGGTCCTAGCCGACGCACGACACATCTCGGGCTTCGCGACACAGACTTCAGCAGGTGTATGGGACAACCGCGCGTGCGGTCCGATGCATCGCCTGGGCGGCCGCGTGTTCGGTCTCGTCGGCTATGGCAACATCGCCCAGCAGGTCGCGGTGAGGGCGAAGGCATTCGGTTTCGACGTGGTCGCCTTCAGTCCGTCTCGGGTCGGCTCTTCATCGACGGACGGTGTTCGGTTCGCGAAAGACCTCCAGTCCCTGCTGACGCAGTCTGACGTCGTCTCGCTCCACACCCCGCTGACGCCTGACACGAGACACCTGATCGGGGCCGCCGAGCTGGCCGCTATGAAACCCGGCGCGCTGCTCGTCAACACGTCCCGTGGATTGCTGGTTGACCAGGTCGCGCTCGTCGATTCCCTCAGCTCAGGCGGTATTCGCGCCGCTGCTCTCGACGTGCTCGAGGAGGAGCCGCCGCGCCCCGGTGACCCTTTGCTCTCTGCGCCGAACGTCATCACCACACCACACGCGGCGTTCGACTCGGTCGAGGCGATCGCCGAGCTCCAGGAGACCGCAGCACGCAATGTGGCGGCCGTGCTTGCCGGCAGGCTTCCCGACCATGTCGTCAACGATGAGGTCGTCGACTCGCCCCAGCTGCGGCTGGGAAGGGAGATCGCGCGATGAGCACGTCAAGTCCCGATATCCAGCTGCTGGGTGGCGTCTCGACGACGGACGGGCTCGAAGTGGTCTCACATCTTCGTGCCCGCTGCATCATCGGGGCGCACCCAGCCACCGTGGAGGCTCTCTCCGGCGGCGTCTCCAACGATGTCCTGGCAGTCGAGTCGGGCGGTGTCTCAGTGGTCGTCAAACGGGCCCTCGAGCAGCTTCGGGTGGCCGAGGAGTGGCACGCGGACCCAACCCGGGTGCTGACAGAAGCCGCCGCGCTCCAGGCTGCGTCCCGGATTCAGCCAGACGTCGTACCGCCTGTTCTCGACATAGACGAGGCCGCTCGGATCATCGTCATCGGCCGCGCGCCGGCTCCCTGTCATGAATGGCGAAGCGACCTCATGGATGGTCACGTCGACATCGCCGTGGCCCAGCGGCTGGGGACGATCCTCGCGACGTGGCAGCGTGAAACAGCCAGAATCCCCGAGATCGCACAGCAGTTCAACAGTACGGAGGCGTTCCGCCAGCTGCGTATCGACCCGTTCTTCTCCTGGGTCGCGGGACAGCACCCGGACCTCGCGCCGACGATCGATCAGGTCGTGCATCAGATGGTGGAGACGCGAACCTGCTTCGTGCACGGCGACTTCTCACCCAAGAACGTCCTCCTCGGACCCGACCTGACCTGGGTCATCGACTGGGAGGTCGCTCATTTCGGAGACCCGTCGTTCGACGTCGCGTTCCTTGTCACCCATCTGCTGTGCAAGGCCCTCCACCGACCAGAGCTGACGGCGGACTACCGCGACGCGGCCGCGGCGTTCATGGCCTCTCACGAGCGCGGTCTGGCAACGACCGACCTGCTGCCGGACCCGGACCACCTCGCGCGCCAGACCGCGTGCCTGCTGCTTGCGCGGATCGACGGAAAGTCGCCCGCCCCCTACCTCAACGACGCCGCACGCGTACGCGGCCGGGAGATCGCGAGAAGCTCCATCGCCGACGGCGATCCCAACATCGACCACATCTGGAGGAGATTGGCGTGACCAAGGAACGAAACATCGACGAGGTCGTCGCCTGGCAGGCGTTCGACTCGAGAGGCACACCCACTGTCGCGGTGGAGGTCACTCTCGCCGGCGGGGCTCGCGGACGAGCGATCGTGCCCTCCGGCGCATCGACCGGTGCCCACGAGGCGCAGGAGCTGCGTGACGGCGGCGACCGATTCGGTGGACGCGGCGTACTGAACGCTGTGGCGAACGTGCGCGGCGAGCTCGCCGCAGCCGTGCACGACATCGACGCCGCTGACCAGGCGAAGGTCGACGATGTCCTGCGCTCGACCGACGGAGATCCGAACCTCGCCCGCACCGGGGCGAACGCGATACTCGCCGTCTCTGTTGCCACGCTCAGGGCCGCCGCCGCGGCCGCGGCGCTGCCCCTCTACAGGTACGTCGCGCGGAATGGTGAAGCGCCCCTGCTGCCGCTGCCGATGGTCAACATCATCTCCGGTGGTGCACATGCCGGGCGCGCGGTCGACATCCAGGACTTCCTGGTCGTACCAGTCGGCGCACGTAGCTTCGCCGAGGCGATCGAGATCGCCTGGCACGTCAGAGCCGGCACAGCAGCGGTCATGAGCGCCGCCGGCCACAACGTCGCGTTGGTCGCCGACGAAGGCGGGCTCGGCGCCGTCCTGCCATCGAACCGGTCGGCACTGGAGTTCCTGACCGATGGGATCGAACGCGCCGGCTACCGGCCCGGGGTCGATGCGTCCATCGCGATCGATGTCGCCGCGACCCAGTTCTTCGACGCCACGTCCGACAGCTACCACCTCGCGGCGGACGACCGCCGCGTATCAGCAGATGAACTCGTCGCCGAGCTGTCGACCTGGGCCAACGACTACCCCGTCGTGTCCATCGAAGATGCGCTGGCTGAGGACGACTGGTCCCACTGGTCCCACGCATCGGCCGAGCTCGCCAACCTGCAACTTCTCGGCGACGACCTCTTCTGCACCAACGTAGAACGGGTTGAGCGCGGCATCGCCGAGAAAGCCGCCAACGCGGTCCTGGTCAAACCGAATCAGAACGGCACCATGTCGGGCACTCGCGACGTCATCGACCTGGCCCGAACGGCTGAGATGGCGACAGTCCTCTCCGCGCGCTCCGGCGAGACCGAAGATGACTGGCTCGCTGACTTGGCTGTCGGCTGGCGCACCGGTCAGCTCAAGATCGGCTCCACGATGCGGTCTGAGCGGACCGCCAAGTGGAATCGCGTCCTCGAGATCGAGTCCCGGCTAGGCGCGAGGGCAGAGTTCGCCGGAGCTTCTGCGCTGGCCCGTTGACGCCAACCAACGTCTGACCCTTGAAGGCGAGGAGCCACCCATGTCTGACAACAAACCCATCCGCGAACGGGCCGACTCCACGGTGAACGCCATGGACGTAGAGCGGCCGATCAACCCCGTCCGGCAGCTCGTCGCGGGCGCCGCCGGCCACACGATCCAGTGGTATGACTTCATCGCCTACTCCTACCTGGCGGTCTACTTCGCCGACCAGATCTTCCCGGCGTCGACGGAGAACGACCTGGTGCCGCTGCTCGCGACGTACGGTGTGTTCGCGGTGGGCTACATCATGAGGCCGGTCGGTGGGCTGATCCTGGGTCCGTTCGGAGACCGGTTCGGCCGACGGGCCACGTTGCAGCTCACCATCATGTTGATGGCGCTGGGCAGTCTTCTGATAGCCGCGCTACCGACGTACGACCAGGTCGGGCTCTTGGCCCCTGTCATCTTGGTCCTTGCCCGATTGATCCAAAGTTTCGCGGAGGGTGGCGAGTTCGCCGCGGGATCGGTCTTCCTCGCCGAGTCGGCGTCCCAAGGTAAGCGTGGCTTCTACTCCAGCTTCATGTTCGTGGGTTCAGGCCTGGCGAAGATCGCCACGCTAGGCCTCGTCGCATTGCTGAGCGGCGTGCTCGGCAACGGGGCAATGGAAGGATTCGGGTGGCGAATCCCGTTCGCGATCGGCGCCTTGTCCGCCGTCTTGGGCTGGTGGCTGCGACGGGGCGCGGCCGAAACGCTCACCGTCGCGCCGAGTGCCGATCGGCCGGTGCGCCGACGGGCCTTCGATGCGATCCGCGACTACCCGGGCAAGTCCCTCCAGGTGTTCACGCTGTCCTCCGGCATCGCGCTCCAAGCTTACTTCTGGAGCGTCTACTTCCCGATCTACGCAGGTATCAGCGGTGGCCTCGAGGCGAGGCAAACACAGCTCATGGGGCTGATCGGACTTGCCTTCTACACCGCCCTCATCCCGCTCCTCGGTCTGCTCTCGGACCGGGTGGGCCGCAAACCGATCCTGTACGTGTTCGGCGTGGGCACCACCCTGCTCACTGTGCCCCTGCTCAGCGGCATCGGGACAAGCTTCATGTACGCCCTGCTGGCTCAGTTCGCCGGCTTGGCCGTCCTGGCTTGCGGCACGTCCGTGCTCGGCGCGGTGATCTCGGAGATGTTCCCCGCACACATGCGGGTCTCCGGCATGGCTCTCCCTTACAACCTCGCTGTCACCATCTTCGGAGGGACCGTTGCCACGATCGGGACTGCTCTCGTGAGCTCCGGCGATGCGCTGTGGTTCGGGGTTTACCTGACTGCCGGCTCGATCCTCACGCTGATCACCACGATCCCGCTCCGGGAGACGGCCACATCACGCACGATGGATGCGGACGCCGACGCTGAGGCCGGCGTGCAGGGTTGAGCGCGTCAGCGACACCGGCGGGGCCTCGGACTCCCGGCCCCACATCGACCAGCCGAGTGCACGTAGGCGCTATCAGCAGATCGACATCCATCCTTGGAGGACCAAGTGACCAGCTATGAAGCAGCCATTAGGCTCGCGCTGCCGTGCCTGATCCTGGCATCGACCCATCTGGCGTTCACGCGATGCGTCACTGAGGAGGAGATTCCCCCCTTTCTCCGTCGGCGACGCATCGTGATGGACCGGATCTCGCCCTATGTCGCGGGCGCATCCCTCTGCCTCCTCCTGGTGGGTCTCATCGCCCGGATGTGAGTGGGCGACCTGGCGCGCCACGGCCCGTCGGCCGGGGTCTGTCCCGCTCCGCGCGCACCGACCTCCACACCCCACGAGCATCTCGGGTCGGCCCCCATCGTGGACCGGAGGATCTGGGCACCACTAAGCAGCGACGAGAAGCAACTGCGACCAAGGCGACCATCCGATCCCCGACGGCACGCCCGGTCAGCACCCCCGAGCATCCCCATGCGCAAAGGCCGGCCATCAACAGGTAGAAAGAGGCCACGCCCCAGTAAGACAAGCAGTTGCATGTTGTGACCAGCGTCTCCCGAACCCGAAACCGGTCCAGCACCATCGCGTGACGCGGGATATCGGCTCGCTCACAGATCTCGGCCCCGACCCACGAGGTAGGCGGACGCCTCCGCGACCACATCGCCGTACCCGGGAGCATCCTGCATCGTCGCCGGCTCGAGCTCCCGCCATCCACGCACGAAGACATCGAGCGGGTTACCGCGAAAGCCGGCTTCGATCCGCTGGGTGGTGTTGGCCCGGAAGAGGTCGCCGTCGACGATCGCGACGCGTACGTGACGCGATCGACGCCGCGTGTGCTGCCTCTCCAGAGGTGCTCGCGACGTCCCCGAGGTCGTACGGCCCCGGCCCGACGCACGCGGGACTGCCTGCGACGAGTCCCTCGAGATCGCGTCGGAACCGCGCGTCGCGATCCGCACACCGGCCCGGATCGACATGACCCGTCAGCCGCTCGTACCACGATCGACCATGCTCACGAACGAGCACACGGTCGTAGACCGCGAGACGTGCGACCGGCCCAGAAGAGCAGCCAGATGAGCACGGCCCCGAAGGCCGAGCAGCACCGCGCCCGGGTCACGCGGCAGATCGACAGCGACGCGCTCGACGCAGGGCGAGGCCCCGTCGGCGCCTGCGCAACGGTGCTCGACCGCCCTGGATCACTCCTCGAGGAAGGCGATGACCAGCCGGCGCACTCGGTCGTCGTGGGGCGTGGCACCGTGACCGAGGCCTGGTACCCGCACGACCCTCGCCGAGGGAAGTGCGTGCGCGAGCGGGTCCGGATCACCGGCGATGTCGTCGTCCTCCCCCACGATGATCAGCACCTCACAGGTGACCGCGGCGAGGTCCGCCGCCTCGACGAGCCTCGGTGGGCGTCGGATGACGGCGCCCAGCGCGTCCGGGTCGGCGCCCGAGACGCGCGCTTCCGCGATGACCTCGCGGAAGCCCTGTCCGGCGCCATCGGGCGGGCCGTCCGCGAGGGCGCGCGTGACGGCATCACCGGCTTCGCCGGTGAACAGGTTGGCCCCCACTCCGAGCACCACCAGGCGGCGTACGCGGAGGACGCCGCAGCTCACGAGGCGGAGCAGGAGCTTGCCTCCGAGAGAGAACCCGACCGCGTCCGCCGAGCCGTCGATGTAGGTCTTCGGCAACAGGGCGAGCAGCTGGCGGTCGATGTCGGCGTAGTCGGCGGGACGGGTCGAGGCGTCCGGACCGTGTCCCGGAAGCGTCGGAGCGACCACCCTCAGGTTCGACCTTCGAAGGTCACCGGCCAGTCCGTCTTCAGGCCAGGTGCGGGCGGGGGTGCTCCCCCAGCCGTGAACCAGTACGACGTTCCTGGCGGTCGAACCCGAGCGCGCATCAGCCGTCATGGCGTGGCTCCAGCATCACCGAGTCGTTCGAGGCACTGATGAAGGCGCTCGTCAGCAGACGGTGCTCGATGAGCCAGCGGCCGTCGTCATGGACACACTCGTCGACGACATCGACGACGGCTTGAGGCTCGGTCAGGAGCCCTGGTTGGTGGCCTCGGCCTGCGTACAGCGTCAGTACGTAGCGGGCGCGGGCGCGCAGGACCCCGTGGTGCTGCACGACCAAGTTGGTGACCAGGTGGCGCGACAGCCGGGCGCCGGCGGCTTGGCGCTTCGCGTATCCCGCGGCGATCTCGTCGCGACCGGTCATGGTGATGGCCGGCATCTGGCAGACACCGTCGGGGGTGAAGTAGCGCTCACCGCCGACCGCCGCCTCATGGTCGACGTTCCACCACGAGTTGATGATCAGGTCGCGCACGTCCTGGGTGGTGGTGTCGAGGCGGCGGCCGGCGGGCGAGTCGTTCATGGCTGGGTCAGGATCCGATCGTCATGAAGGTCTCGGGCATGTTGTAGGCCCAGCCGTTCATGATCTCGGGCAACTTCTCCGGAGAGGTCTCGGCGATGAAGAACTCCGAGTCGTCGAACTCGTTCATGCCCGCGCTGAACTCATTGCGGTTGCCCGTCGGGTCGAAGGCGTAGGCGAAGCAGTTCGTGCCGAAGCCCTGGGTGTCCTGCGGGATGCCGCCCATGTGGCGGCCGGGACCGAACTCCCACCGGTTGCCGGTCTCGACGAGCCGGTCCGAGAGGCGGAAGTAGTGGTTGCCGTCCTCGACGGCGAAGGCTACGTGGTGGAGGCGGTCGGACTTCCGCTGCGCCTGCATGTAGGCGAGGTCGTGGTCGAGCTTGGTCGCACGCATCCACGAGGCGGCCCACTTGCCGGCGACGGTCAGGACGAGCGACTGCTTGAAGCCGAGCACCATCTTCATGAAGTCGGACCACTCCTGCGGGTCGGCCTCGCCGAGCAGATTGATGTGGTCGATGTCGGTCGGACGGAAGCCGCCGTCCGAGGTCGTCTCGGTGACACCGGCGCGGCGATTGCCGTCGGCGACGACGAACTCCATGCGGTGGCCGCTGGGCAGGTCGAACCCGAGGATCTCCCCGTGACCCGGACGGTCAGGGCTGCGGTAGCGCTCGTACTCGACGCCGTTCTTCGACAGCCGGCTCATCACCTCGTCGAGGTCGTCCTGGTGGTCGACGCCGAAGGCGAAGCTGTCGAGGCTCTGGCCTCCCGCGGTGATCGTGAGGTCGGCGGCGTCGCCCGAGCAGGCGAGCAGAGCGCGCTTCTCGTTCTTGTCGAGCACGGTGAGGCCGAGGACGCCCTCGTACCACTCGAGCGCCTGACCGAGCTCCTGGACGCGGATGGCCGCGTGGTCGATGCGGTTGATGGGCATTTCGTTCTCCTTGTGTTGAGGTGGGCTGGTTCGCCCGGATGGGTCCGCGGTGGTTCCTCAGACCGCTGTGAGTGATCTCGCTCTGTCCAGCAGGAGGCTGGCGTCGTTGGAGACGGCGAGGAAGGAGGCCGAGTCGAGCCCGGCCGGGGCCGCCGGGCCGTGCGCTGCGCTCACGGCGGTGCCGAGGACGACGTCGTGGCGTCGTGCGACCTCGTCGACATGGCGCAGCATCTCGAGCAGGGCTGCGTCGGTCGTCCCGAGCCCGGCCGTGACGGCCAGATCAGCCATCCCGACGAACAGGTGACCCACACCTGTGGCGGCGATCGCCGCAGAGTTCTCGACCCCGTCCGGGTCCTCGATCTGCGGGATGACGACGGCCAGCTCTGCAGACCTGCGATAGGCATCAGGATCACTTCCGTAGCGCCCCGCGCGCACCGTCGGCCCATAGCCCCTCTTGCCGGTCGGCGGCAGCCGCGCGGCCTCGAGCAGCCGTTCGGCCTGCTCGGCTGTGCTGACATGTGGCACCAACACGCCCTGCGCACCGGAATCCAGCACTCGCGCGATGGTGACCGCGTCGTGGTCCGGAACCCGTACGAGCGGTGGCAACCCGTGGCCGAGCGCGGCACCGACGAGAGCGTGCACCTCGGCCGGCCCCAGGGCCGCATGCTCCATGTCGATGATCACGAAGTCCAGGCCGGCGATGGCGAGCACCTCGATCACATCTGGGTGACCGATCTTGGCGAACGTGCCGAGTGCCGGAGAAGCCAGCACCTCCCTGAGGTGCATGGTCACTGGCCTGTCTCCTCGTCGTCGACGTCGGGCATCGGATACTCCGCGGCGTTGATGACCCATCCGTCCTGGTTCGAGAAGTCCACCCGCGGCGGGCAGAAGATGTCGATCAGGTGGTTGCGCACCTGCCCCACGGACTGGCTTGTGTGCAGGGCTGGCGGCGGGATGATCGCGATGGAAGGACTGGCCACGAGACGGTGGTCGTCTTCACGCCAGTCGGAGAGCCGCGAGGTCCACGGGCTGCGGATGTGGTGAACGTAGGATCCCTCGAGGGCGAGGGAGCACTGCTCGAAGTCGTCGTGCAGGTGCGGCGACAAGGCGTCGGGATCGCGGGGTCCTTGGTCAGGATCGAACCAGTTGACCATGAAGGTCGAGCAGCGGAAGAGCCTCCCGAAGCGGGTCGGTTCATACGGATGCTCGCCGATCCGATAAGCCCTGATGCGGTGACCGTCAACCGGGCCCGGCCAAGCCACCAACGGCGCGACGTGGGCGTGTGCCTCGGCGTAGTCGTCCTGGTTTCGGCATCGCGCGACGAGGTCTTCCGCTTCTGTCGTGAAGAGCCGGATCACTGGTCCATCGCCATGAATCTCCAGTTCGCTGGCCCCGGGCGGCATGACCAGGAGGGCCGGTCCCTCGACGTCGGTGTCGGGACCGATGTCAGCGGCGGCGCGGACCTTCGTGCCCGCACGAGGTACGAGCACGACGTACTCGTCCTTCTGCTCGGTGCGGGTGAAGACCTCGCCTTCGGCGGCCCAGCTGAACGCCAGGACGAAGTTCTGGCCGCGGACCCACCAGGTGCGAGAGCCGTTGTCGGTCACCTCGTTGGGTGGCTCCACGCTGAAGTCGAAGTACGCAGCAGCAGCGGATGGCTGGTCGGCCGTCTGCGAGCGTTGCGGCCGCTGCGTGGACGACTTCATGCGATCACGAAGGTTCTGCGGGTCGTAGCTCATGACGAAATCTCCTCTAGCCTGGACGCGGCTTGTACGGTGTTGCGCAACAGCAGGGCGATCGTCATGGGCCCGACGCCGCCTGGTACCGGGGTGAGTGCGCCCGCTACGTCGCGGACCTCGTCGAAGTCGACGTCGCCACACATGCCGGTGTCGGTGCGGTGGATGCCGACGTCGATGACGGTCGCCCCCGGCTGGATGTGGTCGGCGCCGATGAGGCGAGGGACGCCCGCAGCTGCAATCAGTACGTCGGCGCGTGAGGTCTCGACAACCAGGTCCTTGGTCCGGCTGTGGCAGACGGTCACTGTCGCGTTCGCTTGGGTCAGGAGCTGGGCCATCGGGCGACCGACGAGGTCGGAACGACCGACGACGACAGCGTGCTTCCCGGTCAGGTCGATCCCGGCGTGCTCGAGGAGCAGCATGACACCGGCTGGCGTGCATGGTTGCAGGCCCCGTCGTCCCTGGGCGAGGAGTCCCGCGTTGAGGGTCGTGAGCCCATCGACGTCCTTGGTGGGATCGATGCGGTCGACCACCGCGCGAGCGTCGAGATGGCCGGGAAGGGGCAACTGCACCAGGATGCCGTCCACGTCGTCGTCGCCGTTGAGCTCTTCGACAAGGGCCTCGAGCTCGCCCTGGGAGATGTCGGCCCGCACCTGTCGGTGGAGGTCTCGGATCCCGGCTGCAGTGCAGAGCTTTCGCTTGTTGGCCACGTAGATGGCCGACGCCGGGTCTTCTCCGACGAGAACGGTCGCGAGGCCTGGCGGCCGGCGAAGGTCCGCCACCGATCTGGCGACACCTTCACGTACCTCGCGAGCGACGGCCTTTCCGTCGATGATCAGCGCGTTCATGCGAACACCACCGTCGTCCGGCCGAGACGCAGCACCCGGTCCTCGCAGTGCCACTGGACGGCGCGGAGAAGGACCGAGCGTTCGACGTCTGCACCTCGACGTTGCAGCACGGCCGCGGTGTCGGAGTGGCTGACGCGTACGACGTCCTGCTCGATGATCGGGCCCTCGTCCAGGTCCTCGGTCGCGTAATGCGCGGTGGCGCCGATCAGCTTCACACCCCGTTGATGCGCCTGCTGGTAGGGGGACGCGCCGATGAACGCGGGCAGGAAGGAGTGGTGGATGTTGATGACGGGGCACCCGACGCCGGCGATGAAGTCCGAGGAGAGGATCTGCATGTAGCGCGCCATCACTACGAGGTCGAAGTTGCCGGTGAGCAGGCGCAGCTGCTCGGCCTCTGCCTCGGGCTTGGAGGCCTTGGTGACTGGGATGTGCACGAACGGAACACCGAACGAACGAACCTCTGCGGCAAGGTCGGGGTGGTTGGAGATGACCAGCCCGATGTCGGCATTCAGCTCTCCGCGGCGCCAGCGCCACAGCAGGTCGAGGAGGCAGTGGTCGTACTTCGACGCCATGATGGCGACGCGTTTCGGGGTGGCTGCCTTCGTGATCTGCCACTCCTCGATCCCGCGCGGACTCGCCACGTTCTCCGCGAAGGATCGCTCTAGATCCTCGATGACCAGGCTCAGGTTCTCGACATGGAAGACGACACGCAGGAAGAAGCGGCCGCCGACGGGGTCGGTGGTGGTCTGGTCGGACTCGACGATGTTGGCGCCGTACTCGGCCAGGAAGCTGGCGACCGCGGCGACGATTCCGGGTCCGTCGTCGCACTGCACGAGAAGGCGGCCCAAGTCGTCAGCCTGTGCATCGGGGCTGGCGGCCGGCCGTGGAGCGGACTGGACGGAGGTCTTGGTCATCGTTCTGCCTTCGGAGAGTTGCGGTGGGCGTGTGAGGTCGGGAGCGGGTGTTGAACCCGGGCGCGAGGGCGGTCGCTCGGCGGTGATGGCGTGGCGGAGCCGGCTCCCGCGCCCGGACGGCTGTGCGTCAGGCGAGAGCGGGCTCGCTGCGCAGGTCCCGACGGCGGGTGTCCTGCTTGTACGGAGCCGGTGCCACGGTGGCGCGGATCTCGGTCTGCGGTTCTCCGGGGTTTCCCCACAGCACCGTCACCTCGGTGCCGGGCTCGCTGTAGGCGGCATCGATGAAGCTCAGTGCCAGGGTCTTCTTGAACCAGACGCTGTAGCCCGGGTGAGTCGCGTGCCCGATCTTCTCGCCGTCCTTGAGGATCCAGTCGGTCCACGCCGAGACCCACTGGTTCTCCGGCAGGTCAAGCTGCTGGTAGATCGGGCCGTCGTCGTAGAGGGAGGCGTGGATGCGCTTCATGTCGTCGCTGTTGAACTCGAGGGTGACGACCTTGCGGCGTGGGCTCGCCATCTCCTCCTCCAGGGCGGCGCGGCCGGGGAAGTCGTGGTCGAACGCGATGTTGCGGCCCCAACCCATCTCGATCGGGCTGCGGTAGAGGTCCTCGATGTTCTCGCCGTCCCAGCTGCCGGTGAAGGACGTAGAGAAGTTGTAGCGGAGCGGTCCGTTGAACGGGGTGGGCTCCCACTCCGGCGGAAGGTTCTCGTCCATGAACTTGCGGTAGTCCGTCAGCGACTCGTCGCCGAGCGCGTTGTAGAAATGCATCGCACCCGTCGGGTAGCACGCCTCGAGGTGGTTGATCATGAAGTCGCGCGTCCCGAGCCTGCGCATCCCGAAGTCCTTGCCGGCTTCGAGGATCGCCTCGAGGACGGTCGGGTAGTTCTCGATCGGTCCCTGGATCTCGAAGCCGATCTCACCGGCCATGCCCTGACGCAGGAACGTCACCTCGACGTCACCGATCTCGCCGGTCTTGGTGTTCATGAAACGTACGTCGCGCAGGTCGGTCTTCGTGAGCCGCTCGAGCACACCGAGAGACTTCGGTCCGGAGACCTGGAACTTGTGCGTGAACGGGAAGGTGATCTCGACGTCGTACCCGCCCTTGTGCGCGTTGTAGAGCGTCCACTGCGGTGTCCCGACCTGGTACTCGAAGTCGTCCTCGGCGTGCCGCAGCAGGATGCCCTCCGAGATGACCTTGCCGTCGTCGTTGCACTGGATGACGTGCTTTGCCTTCCCGACGGGGAACTTCACGAAGTCGTTGACCGAGAGGTCCCGGAAGAGGCGCAAGGCATCGGGACCCTTCACCCGGATCTGCGGCACGAAGGACCAGTCACCGACGTAGCAGTCCTGGTGCCACGCGCGCTGCTCGTCGATCCACCCCGAATGCTCCGACGCCCCCATGACTGGGAAGTACGGCACTGGAGCCATTCCCTTGAAGGCTCGGAAAGGCGCTGCGTCCGTCATTGGATCCTCCTCGTTGTGTGACCACAACCACAGTGGTCCTGTTGTCGATGACGCTAGGTCGGCACAGCTGTGACCTGCCCCACAGGAGTCCCCATGGGGATTTGGCCGCGAAAATCCCCTCGCCCCGCCCACCCCCTGGAGGCGGATCACCGCGTCGATTCGCCACTAGACTGCAGTGACGGAGGACACATCACGGTTCCTTCTGTCATCGCCGAAAGGAGGCCCCGCACTGATGCCCGCTCCCCTGATCGAACGGCAGGAGCCACTCGACGCGCTGGAGCGGCTGGCCCGTACATGCACCGCTGGCGCGGGGACGCTGGCTCTCGTGGAAGGGCCGGCTGGGATCGGCAAGACCCGTCTTCTGCGAGAGCTCATCGAACGGTGCCTCGAGTCAGGTGAGGCGGATGTCCTGGAGGCGAGCGCCTCGGAGCTCGAGCGCGGCTATCCCTTGGGGGTGGTCCTGCGCCTGCTCGAACGCGCGACCCAGGCCGACGACGACGCGACCGACAGCCTCTTCCGCGGACACGCATCGCTCGCCGAGCGAGTCCTCCGCGGTCAGCACGAGGACAGCCCGTCGCTCAACGATGAGTTCGCACTGGTCCACAGCCTCTACTGGCTGGTGGTGAACCTCGCTGATGCTCGCCCCTTGGTCTTGGTGGTCGACGACATCCAGTGGGCCGATGAGCAGTCCCTTCGCTTCCTGCACTACCTCACACAGCGGATCCACGACCTGCCCGTCGCAGTGGTTCTGGCTGTCCGCACGGGCGACCAAGCCGCGGACGGCGACACTCTCACCCGGCTCATGCTGGAGGCGAGCCTCACCATCCAGCTGACTGAGCTCACGCGGGACGGCACCCGGGAGTTCCTCACCGCCACGCTGGGAGTCGAGGAAGATCTTGACGCCCTCGTCGAGGACGCGTGGACCTCCACCCGCGGCAACCCCTTCCTGCTGCGTGAGGTGACCGCAGCAACCACCCAGCAAGGAGTTCGGGCGCTCCCCGATTCCGCGCCCGACGGCGTCACCCGCAGCGTGAACCTGCGGATCCAGAGTCTGGGTCGGCATGCCGTGGCCCTCGCGCGTGCCGTCTCCGTGCTGGCCGGACCAGTGGAAGTCGGCGCGGCGTCGTCCGTGGCCCAGATGTCGATCGAGGACGCGCTCGTCGCTGCTGACCTTCTGCAGTCCGCCCAGATCCTGGACCCCGAAGGTGGGCTGAGCTTCCACCATCCGATCATCAAGTCCGCGGTCTATGCCCGACTGAACGCCCAGGAGCGGATCCGCCTGCACAGACGGGCGGCATGTCTGCTGCACGACCTGGCTGCGCCGGACGAGGAGGTCGCGCTCCACCTGCTCAGGACGGCACCGTTCTCCGAGCCGTGGGTCAGCCCGATCCTGCGGGCCGCCGGTCGAAGCGCCGGCCGCAAGGGGGCGCCAGCGACAGCTGCCGTGTTCCTGCGCCGCGCCCTTGACCAGGACGATCTCAGCGCCGTCGACCGTGGGGAGACGCTCATCGCGCTCGGCATCATGGAGGCGGCAGCCGGCGAGACCGAGTCGCTGGTGCATCTCGAACGCGCCCTGCTGCTGCTCACCGAACCTGAGGCTCGATCCCGAGGCATGTACGCGTTGGGCCAGACTCTCTTCCGCTACGGCCGCTCTGCCGAAGCCCTGACGGTGTTCCGTCGCGGGGCCGACGACTTCGCGCCCAGCGACCGCGAGCTGGCGCTCCGCTTCGAGGCTGGCTATCTCGCCTCTGCCGCCTATCTCGTCGACCGACCCAAGGACGCCGTCCAGCGTCTCGAGAAGCTCGCGCCCGAGCTCGAGGATGCGCCCGCACTGACCCCGGCCGAACGACTGATCCTGCTTCACCTGGCGGTCTACCGGGCCATGTCGGAGCCGGCATCGCCCGACCATGCGGCTCTCGCGCTGGCCGCCCTCGGCGACGGGCTTCAGCTGTGGCACGAGACCTCGGACGGGATGACGCTGAGCCATGCCGTCCTGGGGCTCACCTGGGCCGGGGCACCGAGCGCAGCCATCGGCGTTGCCGACCGCGTACTGGAAGACGCTCGGCGGCGAGGAGACTCACTGATCTTCGCCGAGATGTCCCTCGCGCGCGCCATGGCAACCTACGCCAAGGGCGACGTCCGTGACGCCATGGCAGACGCACAGTCCGCCGTCATCGGCATGGCACGGGGCTGGAACTCGACCGTTCCGGCACCCCAAGGGATCCTGGCCTACTGCCACCTCGACCGGGGCGAGACCGAGGAAGCGGCCGCAGTTCTCGAGGAAGCTGAGACCGGGCTACGGGAAGGCCCCACCGCCACGCTCAACGTGTGGTTCTACATGGCACGAGGACGGCTGCGACTAGTCACCGGTCAGTACGAACTTGCACTCGATGACTTCATGAAGGTCGGTGACCTCCTCCACCGCAACGGTTACACGAACCCCGGCTACATGCTCCGGCCCTGGCGCTCTCAGGCCGCTTTGGCCTTGAACCGGCTCAGTCGCCATGCCGAAGCCGTGGACCTGGTCTCACAAGATGTCGAGGACTCCGAGCGCTACCAACTGCCGTCCACACTCGGCGCCGCGCTGAGGACCCGGGCGATGCTCGAAGACTCACCGGACCCGGAACTGCTCCGCCGCTCCGCCGAGGTCCTGCAAGCGCAGGATGCTTCGAGCCTAGAGCTCGCCGAGACCCTTCTCGAGCTCGGCTCGGCCGAGCGTCGTGCCGGCACCCGAGTGCTATCCCGCGACACGCTCCGACGAGCGCACGACCTGGCCCACCGTCAGGGGGCGCTCGCACTGGAAGAACGCGCCCATCAGGAGCTGCTCGCGGCAGGAGCACGCCCCCGCCGCGCCGCGATCCAAGGCCCCGACTCGCTCACCCCCAGCGAACACCGCATCGCGGACCTGATGTCCCAAGGTCACACAAGCCGACAGATCGCGGAGACGCTGTACCTCACGATGAGCACCGTCGAATGGCATCGCCGCAACATCTACCGCAAGCTCGAGATCTCCTCCCGCGACGAGTTGCGAGCAGCCATGTCCGGTCAGCCTCTGGACATCGAGAGCTGAGCGCCGGTTCAACCGACGGCTATCACTCATGTCGAAGTTTCAGTACGAAGGTGTCAACCGTGACCGCGCGAGCACGACGGTTGCTGGCCTCGCCGACGCCGAACAGGTCCTCCTCGGACGCTGGCCCAGACACCGGCCCGAACCATCCCTTGACCGGATCCGAGCTCTCACCGACCTGCTCGGCCGACCGCAGACGGCATATCCCGTTCTGCACCTGACCGGAACCAACGGCAAGACGTCGACCGCGCGCATGATCGACTCACTCCTGCGGGCTCACGGTTGGCGCACTGGTCGCTTCACCAGCCCGCACCTCGAAAGCATCACCGAGCGCGTCAGTCTGCTCGGGGCACCGATCCCGGGTGACCAGTTCGTGCAGACATTCACCAAGGTCGAGGCGGCCGCAGGATCGGTCGATTCGAGGTCGGCACGTGCAGTCTCCTTCTTCGAGGCGATGGCGGCCATCGGGTTCCTGGCGTTCGCCGAGGCAGACCTGGACGTCGCCATCGTCGAGGTGGGGATGGGCGGCCGTTGGGACGCCACCAACGTGGCAGACGGCGAGGTCGCGGTCATCACCCCGATATCCCTCGACCACACCTCCTACCTCGGCTCCGACGTGAGGACGATCGCGACCGAGAAGGCCGGCATCATCAAGCCCGACGCCACGGTGATCTGCGCTCGTCAGCCCGACACCGTCAATGCCGTCATCGAGCGCCGGGCCGCCGAGGTCGGCGCGACGATCCTTCACGAGGGACGAGACTTCGCCGTCGCATCCCGGTCACCGGGCTCCAGCGGTCAACGCCTCACCCTCGACGGGCTCACGGGGCGCGAGGTCGTCGACGTGCCACTCGTCGGCCCACATCAGGCGCAGAACGCCGCGGTCGCACTCGTGGCTGCGCAGGCCATCGCCCGGAACCGAGGGGGCACAAGGCTCGACCGGTTGGCTGAGGGATTCGCAAAGGCGACGTCCCCGGGCAGACTCGAGCTCCTACGCTCCCGACCACCTGTGTACCTCGACGCTGCACACAACCCGGCCGGGTTCTCCGCGCTGGACGCCGCAGCACGCGAGCTGGGCTGGCACGACGTCACCGTCGTTCTCGGCGTCATGAGCGACAAAGACGTGCTCGGTGTGCTGCACGGCCTGTCCCGACCCTGGGTCGCACGCGTCGTGTGCACCCAGGCCGCCGGCGAGCGAGCACTGCCGGCGGACGAACTGGCCGCAACAGCACGGGACTTGCTCAGCGTCCGCGTCGACGCCGAGCCCGATCTCGGCACGGCAGTGAACTCAGTGCTCGACGCCCGCGCGCTGGTCACAGGTTCGGTTGCCATGATCGGCGAAGTTCGGGCGCTGTTTCAGCAATAGCCCGGAACGCATGAAACTTCTGACCCTGGTACTCGGCCAAGCCTATGGTCGACCAACGCCGTACTTGCGGGTCAGATGCAACTACACCTCCGTATCACCGAAGGCGACCTCGGAAGTTCCCTCACGCAAAGGTGGCGCGAGAACTCTGTGCGTCGACTCCAGGATCCTCTCCGACAGCTCCGTGCCGACTGTGGCCCGGGCAAGCAGGATCGCCCCAACCAAGGTGGCGACCGCCGGAATCCCGTCGTCACCGTCGACTGCCATCCATTGGGCGAACTTCTCGACTCCGGCCGCATAGGTCGCATGCACGTCCCGGTCCGCGGGCTCGCGCGCCATGTCCCCGGCGAATCCGGCGTTCGGGCAGCCGGTGCCGGGCTGGTCCCTGTGGTCGACCGATAGGTAGAAGTCGACCAGTGCACTCCGCGCAGCGTCGTGATCCCCGTTAACGGAGTCGAACTCCGCCAGCAAGCGGTCGAGGTCTCCGAACGCGACCTGCATGGCCTCCGCGACAAGGGCGTCCTTGGAGGAGAACTGCTTGTAGAAGCCGCCGGTGGTCAGCCCGATGGACTTCATCAGCTCGGCGACGCTGATCCCGCTCGCTCCTCGCTCCCGGAAGAGCTGGGACGCCGCGGCGACGGCGCGCCTTCGGTTCTCGGTCGCCTGGGCTTGGGAGACGCGGCTCATCACTCACCTCGAAATAGATACCAGTGCAAATCTATCCTACTCGGCCACCAGAGCAGCCTCGACCACTCTTGGCGCCGTCGAGCATGAGACGATCTGGACAACCGTTAGATCATGTGCGTAATCTAATTAGAGCCGGCGACCCGTCAGCAGCTCGTCCGTTCAGACTGAAATGAGATCCCTCAATGACCACGCAGACCCCGAGCGCCGTTGTCACCGGCGCGTCCACCGGCCTCGGCGCCGCGTACGCACACCGCCTGGCCCTCCGCGGTTACGACCTCGTACTGGTGGCCCGGAACACCGTGCGGCTGGAGACGTTGGCGTCCGACATCCGTGCGCGGACAGGCCGCGCGGTGGACGTCGTCACCGCCGACCTCACTGACGCCGAGCAGATCTCGGCGGTCGAGGAGCGTCTGCGCACCGACCAGAGCATCGAGGTCCTGATCAACAACGCAGGCGGTTCACTGTTCACTCCGCTCGCCTCGTCCGACGCGGCGGCCTCCGAGGCGCTGATCAACCTCAACGTGACCTCGCTGACCCGCCTCACCACCGCGGTCCTGCCAGGCCTGACCGCTCGCGGTCGCGGCACCGTCGTCAACATCTCCTCTGCGCTGGCTCTCAACGTACTTCCCGTCAGCGCCGTCTACAGCGGGACCAAGGCCTACGTGCTGACCTTCACCCAGGCGCTGCAGCAGGAGCTGGCCGAGAGCCCCGTCACGGTGCAGGTAGTGCTCCCAGGCGCTGTCCGCACAGAGTTCTGGGACGGCTCCGGACTCGACCTCGCGACGTTCCCCGACGAGTGGGTCATGAGCGCCGACGACGCCGTCGACGCGGCGCTCGCTGGCCTGGACGCCGGCGAGCCCGTCACCATCCCCTCGCTCCCCGAGATCGGCGACTGGGAGTCGTTCGAGAAGGCCCGCCAAACCCTTATCCCCAGCCTGTCGCTGCAGGTTCCCGCCGACCGCTACCGCGGCTGACCGTCGCCCGCCTGCTCGACCCGATTCGGCTGTCCGTCACGAGGGCGGAGCAGCGTCCATCCGCATTGGAGAAAACACATGTCTTCCTCGCACATCGAAACCCGAACGTCCACCTCCGACTCGCGCCGACTTGCCGATGAGTACGTCCGGCGCGTCAACCTTCGTGATCTCGACGCCCTGTTCGCCCTGTACGCGCCGGACTTCCGCAACCACGCCGCCGACGGCACCACCTCCGGCGTCGAAGAGGCGCGCGCGGTGCTCGCGTCGTTCCTCGACGCGGTGCCCGACTTCGCCGCCACGCCGGTCCGAGTCGTCGCCGAGGACGACTGGTTCGCGATCACCTTCACTCTCACCGGCACGAACACCGGTCCCTTCAACGGCGCTCCCGCCACCGGCCGATCGATCGAGGTGCTGGAGGTCCGTATGTTCAAGGTGGCCGACGGGAAGCTCACCGACCACTGGGGCCTCATCGACCTGACCACGCTCTTCGCCCAGTTGCAGTCCTGAGAGGATCGCCGCCGGCCACTCCAGCGGCGTAGTGTTGCCCCCGGGCTTCCTCCGACCGGCCTCTGCACGGCGAATACGAAGTCCTCGCTGGCGGAACGCGGAGCTCGGCCGTCGACGGGCCGGCTAGCGACCGAGCCTGTGCTCGGAGGGTGTGCGCCCAAATCTCTCCCGGAAGGCGGCGTTGAACGCAGTGACTGATCCGAAACCGCTCGCGTACGCGACGGCAGTCACCGTACGACGCCGCCAACCAGGATGGGTCAGTCGTTGCGCCGCCAGCTCGAGCCGAGCCTCACGGATCAACGCCGCCGGCGAGGTCCCCTCCCGGCTCAGTCGCTCCTGGAGCGTACGCAGCGAGAGACCCATCTCACGTGACAGCGCTCCCGGATCGTACGCCGCGTCCGCACAGCTGCGACCTGCCAACGCACGCGCCTGCTCCCTGAGCCGGTAGGTGCGACCGGCCTCACCGCGGACAATGAGCTCGAACGCCAACTCGGCTGCGGTCACGAAAGAGCCACCGTCAAGGGCCTGTGCCTGTTCAGCGACCTCGGCAACCATAGCCGCGAAGACCGCGCCCGCGCCCTCACTCGTGTCCCAGAGCCGAGCACCTTCAGGCGGCCTCGCTTCCGGCCATGCCGTGCCCGGGACCGACAGGATGAAGGCGCGGGTGTGCTCGTCGTGGCTGAGCGCGAACGACTGGGTCATGGACACAAGCGCGGCAGCGCCGGGCCGGACCCGCGAGCGGCCGAAGACCTCCGCTACCAGAACTGGCGAGCACCATCGGTGGCCGCCGCAATCCGCGCCGCTCTGGATCCCAAATCTGCCTTCGCCAGCGAGCCACTCGTTTTCGAGCTCGGTTCGACCACTTCCAGCGTGCAACACCAGGTCAAGATCGTGGCCGGCTTGGTGGCGGCTATCGTCACCCGTTCCTCGCATCCGTGCTGGGACTGTTCGGCGCCGTTGTGGAACAGGTCCATCGTCTCGCGGCCCCGTGACCTCGAGAGGGATGAAGGCGGAGCCAATCAGCACGCCGACACCGCTTGAGGAGCGGTCCCCGATCAGGTACGAACTCACGTATAACCCCGCTGCTTCGGAGCCTCGGCTCGGCGCACGATCAGGTCATGGAGTACCGAACTCAAGTCGTTCCAGCCAAGGACCTGGCGCTTCTCCAGGCCGCGATCGGCCTCGGCGGCGGGACCATCACGCACAGCAAGCCACATGACAACGGCGATGTCGCCGTCACCTACGTCGTCGATCACCCATCGCAGTCAACCGCAGCGCGTCGCATTCCGGTGCATGTACAGGACCAGGGCTGGGCTGAATGCGGGTGATGTCGCAGCCGCCGCGGAACAGGCTGAGTCCAGCGTCGGCGTGAAGAGATGGTCGGGTCGCCGTCGATCGCCGACGAGCAGCTGAGCCGGGGCATACGCTGGCGATGTGAGCCAGTTGGCCCCTGCCCCAGCGATCTCGTCGAATCTGCCCGCCGAACTGACCGAGTTCATCGGCCGGCGGCAGGATCGCGCCGAGGTTCGGCAACTGGTGACAGAGGGGCGGCTCGTGACGCTGACCGGCCTGGGAGGCGTCGGCAAGACTCGGCTGGCGCTGCGGGTCGCGCGAGAACTGCAGCGGAGTGTCCGCGATGGTGTCTGGTTCGTGCCCCTCGCTGAGCTGTCCGATCCCCTACTGATTCCAGAGGCGACCGGAGCGGTGCTTGGCATCCACGACCGGTCGAGCCAGTTCGGGATGATCCGGCTCACCGAGTACCTCCGCGAGCGCGACCTGATTCTCGTGCTGGACAATTGTGAGCACTTGATCGAGCACTGCGCGGTCGTTGCCGACACGCTCCTGCGCACCTGTCCGCGGTTGCGCATTCTCGCCACGAGCAGAGAGCCCCTGCGAATCTCAGGTGAGGTCATCCGTCCCGTCGGGCCAATGGCGGTCCCGGAAGCGTCCGCCGACGATGCATCCCTTCACGAACACGAAGCTGTGCGCTTCTTCGTGGAACGGGTCCGTCATGTGGTGCCAGGTTTTGACTTTGATGGTGAGAACAGGGCGGCGGTGTTGGAGATCTGCCGGCATCTGGAGGGCATCCCCCTTGCGCTCGAACTGGCCGCTACGAGGCTGCGTGCGATGTCCCCGGCTGAGCTTCTCGAGCGCCTTCGGGCTCATTGGGAGCTGCTCGATCTTGGCAACCGCAACGCACCCGAGCGGCATCGCACGATGACTGCGTGCATCGAGTGGAGCTACGCACAGTGCTCGCCTGCGGAGCGCCGGATGTGGATGCTGCTGTCGATCTTCGCCAGTGGCGTCGAGATGGATGCGATCCACCACGTCACCAGCGGCGACGACCCGTCTGCAACGCCGGAGTCGATCGCCCTCCTTGCACAGGCGCTCGTGGACAAGTCGATCCTCACCGCGGAGGTCGTGGACGCCCACACTCAGTTCCGGATGCACGAGGTGTTGCGGCAGTTCGGTGCGGCCCAGTTGGCGGCTGCGGGCTCCACGGCCCCGTTACAGCAGAGGGTCCTCGACTTCTACGTCTCCCTGCTGGGGCGTTTCGATGAGGACTGGATGAGTCCCCGACAGATCGGGTGGATGCGCCGGGCACGAAGGGAAGATGCCAACATCAGAATCGCCCTCGAGTACGCGTGCACGGAACTCGGTGCGGCCGCAGCCGGTCTGGATCTGGCCGCCCGGATGCGTAAGTACGCCATTGCCTATGGCACCTTCACCGAAGGACGGTACTGGCTGCACCGGCTCATCAACCTGGCGACCGACGACAGCCTGGTACGACTCAGAGGGTTGCGCGCCGCGTGTGTACTAGCCGCAATTCAGGGCGACCGGGAATCGAGCGCGGCCCTCGCCTCCGAAGCTCACGAGCTTGCAGACCGGCTTCCTCAGGAAGCCAACTGGCTGGCCGACCAGGCAACGGGTTGGCACCTGATGTTCCTGGGTGACCACGAGGGTTGCGTGGAGAGCCACGGCCGTGCCCTCGAAACCCTCCTGGAGCACGGTGGAGCCCTCCGCGATATCGCGGAGACACACATGCTGATCGGCATGGCGCGTGGCTTCGCCGGCGACCTGACCGGAGCTGCCGGATCCCATGAGATGTGCCTGGAGATCTGCGAGGCCAGCGGTGAGTCGTGGTGGCGGTCGTTCTCGCTGTGGCATCTCGGGCTGCTCGTCTGGGCCAGCGGGGACCTGGTCACGGCGCTCGATCTTGAGAGGAAGAGCCTCGCGCTCAAACGGCGCATGGGCGAACGGGGCGGATTGGCTCTCTGCCTCGAGGCTTGCGCCTGGATGCACGCCGCGGGCGCTCCTGAGCGGTCTGCCACACTGCTCGGCGCGGCAGACCGCCTCTGGCACTTCATGGCGACCTCCCTCGATGTGGTCCCTGGGCTCACGTCGTTGCGGCAGCGCTGCGAGTCGGAGCTGCGAGCGTCCCTCGGGCCGGATGCGTACGACGCGTCGTACGCCGCAGGAATCGCGATGGACGAAGACGCCGCGATCGGTTTCGCACTGAACGAAGAGCCGATCGTGCAGGCATCCGCCGCGCAGGTGACTGCGTCCGGACTCGCGCGTCTGACCAGACGAGAGCAGCAGATCGCGGAGTTGGTCGCGACCGGGCTGACAAACCAGGACATCGCCAGCAAACTCACGCTCTCGCGGCGGACGGTAGAAGGCCACGTAGAGAAGGCCCTGACCAAGCTCGGGTTCACGTCGCGGACACAGCTCGCGGTCTGGGTCTCAGACCAGTCGAAGTCTTGATGGACCCCGATCACCTGCACCTGTGCCGGAGCACACCTCGCCGCTCAGAGGCGCACGCCCGACGCGAGGTCTCCACTGTGGGAACAGGTACCGACGCGCGTAGTCCTCCCGTGGCAACGACGGCCTGCCGGATCTTCAATGAGGTCAAACGCCTCAGTCGGCAAGCTCAGAATGGGAGCCCGTCATGGTCACCTCGACAACATGTGCCTACGCCCGGTTCACCGCGCTCGGTGACTCGGCCTCCTGCGGCGTCGGCGACCCCACGCCGGACGGGTGGCGCGGCTGGGCGCAGATCCTCGCTGACGCCCTCGACTCCGAGGATCGCCTCTGCTTCTGCAAGCTGGCTGTCCCCGGCGCAACCGTCGCCGACGTCCGGCACCACCAACTGCCCGGCGCCCTCGCTCGCCATTCAGACGTGACGTCGCTGGTTGTCGGGCTCAACGACGCGATGCGATCGACTTGGGATCCCGACCAAGCGCGGGCTGACCTGCTCCACTGCGCCGACGAGCTGGCCCGCCAGGGCACGATGCTCCTTACCGTCCGGTTCCATGACCACACCCGGGTACTGGGCCTGCCGGAGGTGCTCGCGCGGCCGATGCGCCGGCGGATCCAGGTCCTCAACGAGATCTACGACGAGGTCCATGAGAAGTACGGCACCCTCCGACTCGACCTGGCGTCCGACCCGTTCATCTACGACCGCTCCCTCTGGGCCTTCGACCGTCTGCACCCCTCCGAGCTCGGCCATCGCTGGCTGGCCCGGCAGGTCGGAATACTCCTTCGCGCTGAAGGCGTGGCCACTCGACTGCCGTCGCTGGCCTGTACCAGCGCGCCCATTTCCCGGCGCGACGCAGTCCGTGCCCTCTTCCACGACATCCTTCCCTGGATCGGCCGCAGGGCGCGCGACCTGGCCCCAGCCGTCGCCGCGGCCGCCGCACGCCACACTCGGGATGCCCTGATGACACGGCACTCAAGTCGGCACGCGACGCTGGCGTCCTGAGTGCGAGTTCTGAGGCGCCGCGTGTATGGGTGTAGAACGGGAACCCGGCCGAATAGCCCGCAGCGAGCCTCGAGCTCCACGTCAAAGCGGGCGATCTGGGCCGCAAGACCGGCCGTGGTTGGTACGTCTACGACGCGGACAGCAAACAAGCTGTCCGTCAACCCATGGAATTGACCCCCACTACGGAGCAGCACATCTGAGACCCAGAGATCACCGACAAGATCAACGCATGGCCCATCCTGACTTCAGGCCCGAGTCGGCAAATTCCCAGAGGCTGTGCGTGGAGTCGTCTGCGTAGTCGGTGTAGGTGTACGGGTTGTCGAGCACCTTCGACTCGGGGAGGCCCGGGTGTATTCCTCCGACCCACTCCTCCTCGCCCAGCTCGGCACGCAGATGGTCGACGGTCTGCTCGACGGCCGTGCGGGCCTGGGCCAGATCGATGCCGACCAGGTGGCCGTCGTACCTCACGACGCGACCGCTGACGACGACTGTGTGTACGTCCGCGCGCTGGGCCTGGAAGACGACGTGGCTGCATCACCGGTTTCATCGGAGCGCGTTCCGCACCTAGTCGAGGTCGAAGACGCGCCCTGGCCCTCCTCGATCTTGCGGCGCGCGATCCCCACCACCAAACGCCAGCTCGGCCCCGTCGCCCGCTCGTTCCTGCACGCCGTAGAGTTCAACGCCGCCTCCGTTGCCATGCCCAAGTGTTGGGCGAGCGCATCTGCCTCTGCCTCGTGCGCCGGGTCGGCTACGACTTCAATCTCTAGGCGGTGCGCACTGGCCCCGCTTGGCACGGCATTGCCGCCTTCAAGCGGGCAGAGCGGTTAGAGATGGTGCCGGAGATCCGGGCGACGAAAGCCGGGAACCTGGCCAAGGAGGCGCCTCGCGTCCATGGCTTAGGGCGTGGCCATCGTTGCGGCGTACGCCTCGACTCCGACCAACGCCAAACGGTCGAGCACTTCGCCACCTATCCGACACGGCCGCTGGCGGCGCCCGACATCCCGCGCGACTTCGGTCGGCCCCCGCCCCGTCAAGGCCAGCAAGAGCACCAGATGCTCGGCGGACGCACGGAGAACCTCCACAAGATCAAGTCCTCCGTGCGAAGGACCGCCACATCACCAACGACTGGCTCCAACCCGGCGCGCGCGAGGTCGCGCCCGCCGACAAGGCAGGTGGCCAAACGCTACCGGAGAGCGTCTCTAGAACTTTCGCGCATCGTCCACACGAACACCACGCTGATCAGTGCCGCGAGGACCAGATACGCGGCCGGCGCGACGGAGAACCCGGTCGCCCCGATCAGAGCCGTTGCCACTAGCGGCGTGGTACCGCTGAAGACGGCCGTCGCGATCGCGTACGGCAGACCCACCGCCGTGGACCGCACCTGGGTCGGGAACAGCTCACTGAAGGCGGAGGGGATGACGCCGGAGAAAATGGAGATGGGGATCCACAATAGGAGCTGACCCAGCAGGACGTTCACGAACCCGCCCGAGGACATGAGGGCGAACGCTGGGAAGGCCAGCGCGATGACGAGGACACAGCCAGTGATGAGCAAAGGCCGGCGTCCCCAACGATCCGACCAATGCCCCGCAACGGGGACGCCCATTGCACCCAGAACCAGGGCAGTCAGCACCGCCGGGTACACCTCCGCAGGAGGCTGCGCCTGGACGACCAATAGGTAGGACAGGACGAAGGCGAGGGCAATGTAGCTGCTGATCGAGAACACAAGGCCGATCCCGAGGAGTCGAACCATTCCGCGCCACTGCGCACGCACCATGGCGGCCATCGAGGAGTCGTCAACCGTCCCCTCTTTGCGGGCGACGACGAAGGCAGGTGTCTCTGATGCCTTCGACCGCAAGTACATGCCCACCAGTAGCAGCGGGAAACTCAGCAGGAAGGGCACCCTCCAGCCCCAGTCCGCCATCGCCCCAGCCGGAAGGATGTTGGTGAGGGTGTACACGAGGGCGAGGCCCAGGGCGAACCCGAGGTTGGCCGTCAGGTAAGTGAGCGACCCGTACAGACCGCGCTTACCCGGCGGGGCCACCTCCACGAAGTAGGACGTCGCGGTGCTGAACTCACCGCCTACTGAGAGGCCCTGGACGAATCGCGCGACCACGAGCAGGATCGGCGCCGCGATCCCCACCGAGGCATAAGTAGGCATGAACCCGATGAGCACGGTGGCGACGCCCATCATGGCGATCATCAGGATCAGGGTGATCTTGCGCCCGCTCCGGTCGGCGAGTCGACCGAAGACTGCAGCGCCGACCGGCCGCGCCACGTAGCCGACCGCGAAGGTGGAGAACGAGGCCAGCAGCGACGTCAGAGAGTTCGATGACGGGAAGAACAGGCTCCCGAGGATGCTGGCGACAGAGGCGTAGACCGCAAAGTCATACCACTCCAATACGTTACCGGCGCTGACAGCAATTATGGATCGACGGTGGCGGCGCCGGCTGGTGGCGTCCTGGACGATCGCCATGGGGGGTGTTGAGGACACAGTGATTCTCCTAGCGTTTGGGGGTGCGGACGCAGTCCAGCCCGTAGCCGATCCGGCGGTCAACGCTGGAGTGATGCAGGTCTCACTGTCGTGTGACGCGAGTCACCCAATCGAGGTGGTCAGTGGTTGGCCACGGACCGATCGAAGGGCTCAACTCAGGTTCGGGGTCATAGACCACGCTGCGGGCAAGACCCGCGCGCCCATGCCGGAGAGCGATCGCCTCGCCGACCCAATCGTGGGAGCCCGGCCCCTAGCGACGCAGCCGTCCGCCGGTCGCAACGGGGCAGTTGCCGTGGCCGTCCGGTACGTTTTCCACTGCGCGGGCGACTACGCCGTCGCTGAGTCACCCAGATGCTGAGCTGGCTTTGGGCGGCACGCTGAATGGCTGGGCGTGGAAGGCAGCAGGACGCGACTCAGCCCCGCGTGATCGATCTCGCGTTGCGATGTGTCGAGGTACGCCCGCGCGGGAATGCGAGCGCGTGAGTCGGTCTGCTCTCACGCACGAACTGGTGGGAGAGGGGCGACCGGGCCCGTCAGCAGCTCATTGGGCCGAGGGACAGCGCGCTGGTGAAGCTTGCGACGATGCTGACCGCGCTGCCGGCGGGCCAGGGCCTGCGTCACGGCCACGGCGGCAGTGCCTCTGCGAAATCCGTCCGAGGCCCGGGATCGCCGAAGCGGCTCGCGGTGCGGGCTGCCAGCTCCTCGCCCGCCGCAGCGTTACCCGGCGCGGGCGTGAATCTGCCCTCGGCAGACGCCCACCTGGGCGCGCCCGCAACCGGGTAAGGGCTGGCGCCGAGTCTGCGCCCCCGGCGGCAGTTCCTGCACGCCAGCCCGGAGGGCGTCGATACTCAGGCGCGCCCTCAGGCCCGTCCACCGGTACCGCGGGGCGCCGGTGCGCAGAGCCCGGCAGCAGGCTCGGTGGCAGGGACCGACGCCGTCAGGTCCCGAAGGCCGTGTCGTAGACGACGATCGCGTTGCCCCAGGGGTCCGCAATCACAGCGCGGGTCTCGTGCGGCCCGTCGTGCGGGGCGAGGATCACAGATCCCCCGAGCTCCTGGACGGCCGCGAGCGTCGAGGCTACCGACTCGACCATGAACGAGGCCGCGACGACGCCGCCGGTGACGTCCTCCTCTGGGCCGACCAAGGCCAGAGTGACATCTCCGCAGGTGAGCGCTGCGTAGCGGTCGCCATCGATGAACTTGGTGTCCAGGTGGAAAGCGCCTCGGTAGAACGCGGTGGCTGCCGAGACATCAGCGACGGGGTGAAGAACGTTGCGGATCTTGGGGTGGTCACTCATGGGTGTCCTCGCGGTTGGGGGTGACGTAGGTGAGGCTGACGGGCCGCAGCTCGATACAGTTGTCCCCACGCACGTGGGCGGCGTTGGCCTCCCGGCTGTCCGGGCGCGACAGGTCGAACGCCAGGCGCCCGACACTCGGGTCAGGCCGCACCCGAGGCGATGCGATGCAATGCGCTGGGGTTGATGATGCGAAGGCCATAGGAGTCTCGTTCAATCACGCCAGCCTCCCGCAGCTTTCGCAGTGCCCGGGCGACGACCTCGCGTACCGATCCGATCGCGTCGGCTATCCTTTGCTGGTCGACGTGGACCACGAGACCGGCGTCAGAGTTCTCCGCGAGGTCGAGCAAGTGGCGGCACACGCGCTGCTCGACGGTCCCGAACATGGTCTCGCCCAGGAGTTCGACGACCTCGAAGATAGTCTCGCAGGTCTGCTGCAGCAGCAGCCAAGCAACAGTGGTGTCGGTCGAGGCCAGCCGGCGCAGCGTGTCGACGTTCAACATCGACATCTCGCAGTCGGTCACGGCAAAGCCGGCGACCGGGGAGGCGTCAGCGATGGCCGCCGGCAGGCCGAGGACCTGGCCCGGGCCCGCGTAGCGGACGGTCGCGGCCCGGCCGTCCCTCGAGACCACCGTGGCGCGGGCCTGTCCGCTGTGGACCAGGAACAGCCGCGGCGGGCCAGACGGGGCGTTGATCGTGTGTCCGGCAGGCACGTTGATGACGAAGGCGTCACGCAGCATCGCGTGGCGCACCTCGGGCGACAGGACCGAAAAGTAACTGCTGTCCCACGCCTGTCGCGTCGCTGCGTACATCCCACCGCTCACGTACACCCCCGACGAACCGGACCGCACCCTAGACTCGCGACGAAGTCGACGTCAGGTCCACCGCCGTACTGACGGTGCGGCCCCTATAGAATAGCAGTGGCGCGACGTGGTCGAAGTGCTCGGCCGCGAGCACCCGGCCCACCGCGATGTCGTGGTCACCGCCTGGGTGGACGAGTTCGATGTCACATACCAGCCGGGCGACTGCCCCCGCCAGGTAGGGCAGGCCGTCCTCCGAGTCGACCAAGGCGACGTCGGCGAACTTGTCCCCGCCCGACTGGGCGAACGACCGAGCCAGAGCACCCTGGTCGGCGGCGAGGATGTTTACCGCGAACTTCCCGGTCGCCCGCAGGTCTGGCCAGGTCGTCGAGGTCGCCGCGGGGGCGAACAGGACCAGTGGCGGATCCAGCGACAGCGAGGTGAAGGAGTTCACGGCCAGTCCGCGGGGTGTGCCGTCAGGGGCGGTTCCAGTGACAACCGCGATACCGGTCGCCCAGTGACCGCAGACACGGCGCAGCAGGTCAGGGGAGACGGCAGTCGTGGGCCGGCTTCTCATCGGGCTTCCTTTCGGAACCTGCGGTCCAAGAACGACACGAGGTCATCTCGGAATCGAAAGTGATGCTCGATGTTCGGCAGGTGTCCGCACTCGGGGTACGTCAGCAGTTCGGCATCGGGGATGCGGGCAGCGAGCTCGTCGGCGTAGCCCGGGACCCGGAGCGGGTCGTTCTCGCCAGCGACGACCAACGTCGGGATCGTGATGGCCTCGTAGCTGGTGTCGTCCTGCTTGCCGATGTCGACCGTGCCGGTCACACCGGGGGGTCGAAGACGCGCCGATGCGACACACTGCCACGCCCCTGGGACGAGGCTGAGCTCATGGCGCCACTTGACGTACTCGGCGTCGTCCGCAATGTCGGGGTGGTACATCACCGTTCGAAGGATGTGGGCCATGCCCGACTCGGTCAGGTCGTAGTCGAGGATTTGGCGCCGCGCCTCGTTGTCCGGGACGAAGCCACCACCGCTGACCAGCACGGCGGCTGCGGCGCTGAAGGTTGGAGTCGTCGCAGAGATGTCCTTCGCCAGGTAGGTGCCGCCCATCGAGTTTCCGACGAAGGCGGCTGGGCCCAGGTCGAGCGCCGCGACAGTTGCAGCCATGTGGCGCATGCGTCGCCCGGTCGGATCGGCGAAGTCCACGACCTTGTCGGAGCGGCCGTAGCCCAGCCAATCGGGTGCGACGACGCGATATCCGTGATCGGCGAGGTACGGAATGAGCTCGGACCACGAGCTCTCGGCGCAGGCCCCGTACTCTCCGGAGTGGAGAAGAACAACGCTGGGTCCCGATCCCAGCTCGAGGACGTGTGTCTCCAGGCCATCGACCACGAAAGTGTGGCTGGTGGGTGCGTTCATCTGTGTGCTCTCCTTCTTGACGGCGATGGGATCAGGCGAGTGCTGGCTGGGTGGTGAACATGTCGTTCAGGGCCGGCTTCACCTCCTCTGCGAACAGCCGGATGCCGCGGACGGTCTCGTCGTGATCGAGGAAGCCGGCCTGGCCGTGCAACAGGAGGTGTCCGAAGCCACCCACCCGCTCGTAGAACTTCTCGATCTGCCCGCGTACGGTTGTCGGCGACCCAGCGAAGACGATCCCGTTGTCGATGAGTTCCTCCAGGGTCATCGACTTGAAGTCGTAGGGAGAGCCTGAGCCGGCCAGACTCGCGGCCCGCGCGAAGTAGGGCGTGTATCCCGGCGGCTGGACGAACTCGGACGGGACCTTGTTCGCCTTGATGTACCACATGAGCTTCCGCGCGCCCTCCAGCCCTTCTTCGTCGGTCTTGCCCGTGTAGACGAGGGCGGCATAGGCGAGCTTGTCAGTGACCGGGTCCAGCTTGCCTGCCTCGAGCTTCCGGTCACGGTAGGCCTGGAACACCTTGCGAGTGCCCTCGTAACCGGTCAAGAACGAGGCGATCGTGAAGTCATTGTCGGCGATCCGAGCGGCGCTGCCGGGGCTCAGTGCGGTCACCCACATCGGAGGGGTCGGCTCCTGGTAGGGACGCGGACAGATGTTGACCTGGCGGTGCTGGAAGAACTGTCCCTCCCAGTTGAACGGGCCGTCGTGAGTGGTCCACGCCTTCTTGATCAGCTCGATCGCCTCCCACATGCGGTCGGCCATCATCACCGGCTTGCTGTTGGTGGCCGAGATCTCGTACGGGACGCCGCGCACGAACCCGACCTCCAGCCGGCCGCGGCTGAGCACGTCGACCATCGCCATCTCCTCGGCGACGCGCACGGGGTCCTTGCGGTTCGCGACGGGGTTGCCGAGGACCAGGATCCGCGCGTCCTTGGTGATGCGGCTCATGATGCCGGCAATCACAGGCGCTGCGGGATCCATGCAGGTCGGGGTGCTGTGGTGCTCGTTGATCATGATGTTGATGCCGGACTCGTCAGCCACCTGCCACTCGGCCAGGTATCGGTCCCACAGAGCTGCTGCCCGCTGAGGGTCGATGAAGCTGTTCGGGAACGTCACTCGCACCGAGTCGAAGGTGTCCTCGTCGGGCAGGTACGGGTAGGCAGTCTCAGTGAAGTGCCAGAAGTGCATTGGTGGATCTCCTCTAGCTCGGTGTGACCTTCAGGCGGAGTGCTCGAGGACGAGCTTGGTCAGAGTGATGGGCTGCTCGACCTGAGGGCGGTGGCCGGCGTGATCGATGACTTCAAAACGGGCATTGGGGATGGACTCGGAGTAACTGCGGCCGTAATCGACGGTGACGATGCCGTCCTGATCGCCCCAAGCGACCAGCGTCGGCACCTCGATCCTGGACAGCCATCGGCGCAGCCGGGGGTTGTACAGATAGGGCTCCCACGCGTAGAGGGCGAGGGCCTCTTCGTTGCGGGCGATGCGCAGCACGTCCTCCCGCGGGGCCTTGGTCAGGTCGCCGGGGGCGAAGCTGGGGTCAGCGAAGACGCGGGAGTTCATCTCGTCTCGAGACATCGCGAAGACGTCGGCGATGTCACGATCGCTGGGACCGCCCACCTTGATACCGAGAGTGTCGACGAGGACGAGCCGACCGATCCGCGAGGAGTCGCGGGTCGCCATCTCTGCCGCCACCCAGCCGCCGAACTGCAGCCCGACGACGATGACGTCGCGGAGGTCGAGGCGCTTGATCCATTCGAGGTAGAGGTACGCGAGGTCCTCGACGGAGTCACACCAGTCAGGGCGGGGCGAGTAGCCGAACCCGGGGTGGCTCGGGGCGAGCACGTGGAACTGCTCGGAGAGGGAGCCGATGAAGTCCATGTCCGCCTCCCGGCCCTCCACGCCGTGGAGCACGAGCACGGTCGTCCCGGTGCCACTGCTGTGCACGTCCAGGGGGACGTCCTCTCCAGAGACTCGGGCCACAACCGTGCCGTCGTTCTCGTCAACCAGCGTTAGCATGCGTGCGGTCCTTTCGATTGGATGGTTCTGATGTGCGAGCGCCGACTCCGCTCGTCGTGCGCGGCGGGCAAGTCGTCGGTGAACAATTCGCCGCTTCGTCTCCACCACTTGGTCCAGGTCGAGTTGCTCCATGACATCCGGCGCGGCGCCAGCACAGATGCGGTCCTTGTCGTCCGCGACGATGACCGGGCGACTGTGCCGCAGCGCATTGAGCGCGCCACCGACGTCGTTCGTCGGAGCGTAGGCAGTCACGGGCATCTCCTTTCCATAGCGCCTATCGAATCCGATAGGGCGTCAGGTGTCGGTAACCTGCGTAGGCAGCCCGAGTGACCAAAAGCACACGGCCGGTACTCCCGGCTCGGCGCCAAGAGGCGGTCTCGCTGGTCCTACTCGCAGCCAGTGCAGCCCGGCGCCGCCTGCAGGGTCCGGGTTGGCGAGGAACTCCGTCGATCGGTCTAGTGGAGCCGACGCCGGTCGAGCGACGTGCAGCTCTTGGCGCCCCTGGAGAGCCACGCGACGGTCGACGTCATCTACCGTCGAGATGGGGAAGGCTGGCGGTTCGGCGTCGCGGGCATTGCGGCGGCCCCGCCGCCATCACAGTACTGAGGTCCTCAGACCTCGAGCTGGGTGGGTGTTCCGGAGGCGATGCGGTGCAGGGCGCTAGGGCTGATGATGCGAAGGCCGCGGGAATCGCGCTCGAGCAGACCCGCCTCCCGCAGCTTCCGCAGCGCACGAGCCACGACCTCGCGCACCGATCCGATGGCGTCGGCGATCTCCTGTTGGTCCACGTTGACCACGAGCCCATCGTCGGAGTTGTCAGCCAGGTCGAGCAAGTGGCGACACACGCGCTGCTCAACGGTGCCGAAGATGTTGTCGCCCAGTATCTCGACGACCTCCAGCGCGATGTCGGAGATCTGCCGCAGCAGCAGCCAAGCGACGGCGGCGTCGGTCGAGGCCAGTCGACGCAACCTCTCGACGTTCAGCATCGACATCTCGCAATCGGTCACGGCGTAACCGGCGGTCGGCGAGGCGCCGGCGATCGCCGCTGGCAGACCGAGGACCTGACCTGGACCGGCGTAGCGGATGGTCGCGGCGCGCCCCTCCTTCGACACCACGGCCGTGCGGGCCTGACCTCGGTGGATCAAGAACAGGCGTGGGGGCCCATCTGGAGCGTTGATGATGCCGCCGGCCGGCACGTTGACCACGAAGGCATCGCGAAGCATCGCGTGGCGCACCTCGGGCGAGAGGGCCGCGAAGTAGCTGTTGTCCCACGCCTGACGCGACGCTGCGGTGTGCCCACCGTCCATCAACACCTCCGAAGTGATCGACGTCACTCTAGCCCTGGACGACATCACGTGCCACCTGCCGAACCTCGATGGCGGCCCCGCGACGTGGCCCCGCCGGCGGAGGAGCTCGCCGCCGAGCGAGCCGTCATCCGGTGGGTTCTCCGTCGGGCAGGAGGTATCCCTGGCAGCACCCAGGATGCCGGGCAATCGGCCCAGGGTGGCAGCAACAGCCCAAGGCCCGTTGGTGGCTTGCGACGGCTCATCGGCTCGTCTCGATCAGGTCCCGGAGGGAACCAGCATGAAGGAGTCACCGTCGCGCCGGATGTAGTTGCCTGTGGGTGTTCCGAAGTGGGTGCCCAGGACCAAGGTCGAGGTGTCGGCGTACTCGTCAAGGAACGCTCGTCGCGTCTCGCGGGCGTGCTCGCCTGCGGTGTCCATCTGCACCGTCCACTCAGATCGACCCACCTGCACCTGTGCGTGGAACACGTCACCTGAGATGATCGCCGTCTGGTCGCCAGAGTGAAGGAGGACAGACATGTGCCCGGGTGTGTGGCCCGGCGTGCTGAGCAGCGTGACGCCCGGCACCAGCTCCCGGTCGGGCTCGACCCAGTCGACCAGGCCGGCCTCGACGACAGGTGCGATCGAGTCGAGGTACACCTCGGGGATGTCGATCTCAGTCTCGGCGAGCTGGCTAGAGCCCGTGGCGACGGAGGGGTCGTTCACGTACGCCGTCCAGTGATCGTACTCCTTGCGGGCGAAACAGTACCGGGCGTCCGGGAAGGTCGGGATCCAGTGGCCGTCGACGCGCTGCGTGTTCCACCCGACGTGGTCGGTGTGAAGGTGCGTGCAGAGCACGAGGTCGACGTCCGCGCGGGGACATGCCTCGTCCAAACGCCCTAGGAAGTCTGTGTCCAAGTTGTTGAACAGGTCCCAGTGACGGCGCTTCCCGTTGCCGACGCCCGTGTCGACAACGATCTTGTGCGTGGGCGTCTCGACCAGGAACGAGTGGATAGAGAGCCCGACCAGGTTGTCGCGGCGGTAGGTCGGCGACAGCCACCGCAGCTGGTCAACGGCCTCGCGGGTGCACTCCGGCATGATCGTCAGCCACATCTCGATCGGGAGCCATCCGCCGACCTCGGGGATCTTCGTAACCACAATGTCGCCAATCTTCCACCGCTCCACGGTTGTGCTCCTTCAAGGTTCGAGGTGGCCTACATCACATCGAGCGGGATGGCTGGCGTCAACGGGTCGCGGACTAAAGTCACACCCAAGGGTCCGCACCAGCCCCCGCGGTCACCTGCGACCGGGCGCGGTGACGAGGGGAGTCACGCGCTCGACGAGCTGCCCAAAGCCGATGGGCCGCCGGGCCCGCCTCGCAACTGCTCCGCGGCACCGACGCTCAGGCGGGGGGCTGCGGTGCTGGTGCGCGAAGACCGCGCTGCTCAAGCCTCGGAAGCACGTCACGGGAGAACGAGGCAAGACCTTCGTCGTAGTTCAGCCAGGTCAGCAACACGCCGTCGATACCGGCATTGCTCAGCATCTCGAGTCGCTGGGCGATGGTCTCCTCCGTCCCCACGAGCGGGAAGCCGCCTGCGCTCGCGGCGAAGCGCTGACGCATGGCGGCGTACGCCTCGGGGGGCATCATCTGGCTGTTCACCTGGAGCAGCCGGAGCCACGCTTCAACGCTCTCCGTGTCCTCGTACTCCACCGAGAAGCGATGGAGTTCGTCCTGCGCCGCGGAATCAGTGTCGCGCTGGACGACGACGCTGTGCGTCCAAACGCGCACGGCGCGGCCGAACCTGTCGTGGGCGGCCGCCTTGTATGCCTCCACCTGGTGCGCGATCTCCTTCGGGTCCTCCGACCCCACCACCACGAAGCACAAGTCGGCGTGCTCGGCCGCGAAGTCCATTCCTCGCGGCGACCCTGCGGCGTTCATGATCGGGACCTGTGCCTGCAGGGGCTTCGGGCTGGAGGTCCCGCCCACGACGTCAAAGAAGTTTCCGTGGTGGTCGAACTCAGTCTCCTCCGTCCACAACCGTCGCAACACTGTCAGCCACTCGGCCAGATGGTCGTAGCGCTCGTCGTGCTCGCGCATAGGAGCTCCGAACATCTCGAGCTCGGCCCGGTTCCAGCCGCCGACCACGTTCAGCGAGAAGCGTCCACCCGATATGTGGTCGATCGTCGCGGACTGCTTGGCGGCCACGATCGGGTGCATCGAAGGCGCATGCGACGTGGCGAAGATGCCGATGTTGCTCGTCACCGACGCCAAGCCGGCCGCCCATGCGAAGGGATCGAGGACGGTCCCAGTCTTGTGGCCGGGGCGGTTGTCCGCGTAAGCCTTCCAGCGCGCGTACGGGACGATCGCCTCGAGCCCTGCGGCATCGGCCGCCTTCGCGATCCTCAAGGAGAAGTCCCACGACATCTCGTGGGCCTCCGGCGCCATGGTGAGTGATGCGCCATGGCCATTGGTGCAGAACAGACCCAGCTTGAGGGTGTTGTCGCCGAAAATCGGATTCAAGAACGTTCCTCTCGAGACAGACGGAGTCACCCACGGCGGGTGATTCCTGCAGAGTCGAGACGCTGCTGACATGCTTGTCGCGTCGCCCGACACTCGAATGGAAGCACGTCGGCGCCACACCACAGTGACCTGCGTCACATGCAAGGGGTACTCAGGTCACGCTGAACAACAGGGGGCACGCCAGCCGGACGACCGACGCTCACAGAACGTCGGCGCTTCCCGGTTACAGGCGGGAAGGTCCGTGGCGGTCCTGAGCGAAGTGACCTAGGTAGTCATCGGCAGTGACTCAAGTCCGTCCTCGCGTGAGGCAGCCTTGACCCACACGGCCACCTGTCGCCACTGTGACCGACGTCGCACCGAGTTTGAGCGACAAGCCCACACATTGGCCCGTCGACCTGGGAGACCTCATGCCGATCGACCCCTCCGCCCAGGCGGTACTGGACATGCTCACTGCACCCGGCGTACCGCCATTGGAGTCGCTGCCGCCCGCCGAGGCGCGGGCTGCCTATGAGGGGATGAGTGCGTTGGCCGGCGAGCCGGAGACGGTCGCGCGCACCGAGGACCTCGACGCAGGCGGTGTGCCCGTGAGGGTGTACTGGCCACTTGGTGCTGGCCGGGAGAGCCGGCCAGTCATGGTGTGGATCCACGGTGGCGGGTTCACGATGGGCAGTATCGATGGGTACGACCCGCTCACCCGGGCTTTGTGTGCCAGGACCGGCTGCCTCGTCGTGAGCGTTGGGTATCGCCTCGCGCCGGAGCACCCATACCCGGCGCAGATCGACGACGTGTTGACCGCCGCCCGCTGGGTGCAGACCAACATCGATCAGCACGGGGGCGACCCGAAGCGCATGGTGGTGGCCGGAGATTCAGCCGGCGGAGCGCTCAGCGCTGTCGCCGGAATTCAATTGCACGGAACGTTCTTGCTCCAGGTGCTGCTCTACCCAACGACCGACCTCACGCTGTCGCAACCGTCGATGGATGAGAACGGTAAGGGCTACCTCCTCACCCGCGCCGGCTGCGAGCACTTCAGGGCGAACCTGGGCGATGATCTCGACTACGCCGACCCGCGGATTTCGCCGCTGTTCGCAAGCCAGGAGCGGCTGGCAGGAGCGCCTCCAGCCCTCATCCTCACCGCCGAGTTCGACCCGCTGCGTGACGAAGGAGAGGCGTACGGCGCTCGTCTGATCGAAGCCGGCGTGCCTGCGGAAGTTGTCCGTTTCGACGGGATGATCCACGCCTTCTACGCCCTCGGTGCGATGATCCCTGCTGCCGGTCGCGCTCGCGATCTTGTCGTCGCAGCCGTGCAAGAGGCGACCAGACGACCAGACCCGGCAGTCGGGTGAGACAGACGGCTTCCTCGGGTGCCGTCGTATCGTTGGACATGGGGCTTGTCGTCCGCGCTCGGGGGTTTGGTGCCCACCACCAGACTGCCCCCAAGGATTGGCAATCACACTGCCGATGACAACGGCCGCGTTCGTTGAGCGAATGAGGGTCCGGCAGGTTTTCTAGGCCGGAGTCGGCGGCCCACCTTAGTTCTCGCGTACGCGGATCCCGGGACGCCACCCGAGCGCGCGCGACAGCCCTAGCGCGCTGGTGATGACCGAGGGCAAAGCGGATTGCGACCGTACCGTTTCGGAGCGCACGACCACGGACAGGGCTGCGACGACCTGACCGTCGCTGTTGAGGACACGGGCCGCGATCGAGTCGGCGCCCTGGGTCAGCTCGCCGCGCACAAGCGCAAAACCGGTACGCCGACACTCCGCGAGCTCCCGTCGGAGGACCCGTTCGTCTGTAACCGTCTTCGCGGTGTACTTGCGCAGCTCGCCGTCGAGGACCTGGTCCGCCAGGCTCGGGCCGGCGTGGCTCAGCAGGACCTTGCCGACGCCAGAGCAGTGCAGTGGCAATCGGCCGCCCACCTGCGAGACGAGTCCGAGCGCCTTCGGTGCAGATAGTCGCTCGATGATCACCGCCTCGTCCCCCTCCAGCACCGCGAGCTGAACGTGCTGGTTGAGAGCCGAGTACAGGTCCTCCATGTACGGCTGGGCCATCGTCCGCAAAGATTCGGTCAGCGGCGCCAGGGTGCCGAGCTGCCACAGCCGAAGGCCAACGGCGTAACGCCCGCTGGGACGCTGCTCCAAAGCTCCGGCTCTGACGAGCTCGAGCACCAGTCGCCGCGCCGTCGGGTGAGCCAGGCCCGTCCGCCGTGCCAGGTCGGCCAAGCTGAGCTCTGTCGCGCCAGGCTCGAACGAGAACAGCAGGGCCAAGAGACGCGAACTGACACTTCTGCCTGGCTCACTGGTGCGCGGCACTGTCCCTCGCCCCTTCGCGGCTCGCCACGGATGTCGATGTTCGTTCAATGACACATTGTGCCCGCTGGCCCATGTGCTCGGGGCAACATGCTCGCATGGGGCGCCCGGTGGAAAGCCCCTGCGACAAGAGCCGCCCAACGAGTGGCGACCGACGAACCCAGCGACGACCACCCGAGGCGAGCAAGGAGCTTGAGAATGACAGCACGTACGACCGTCGCACTGAGGATCGCGATCCTTGGTGGCGGCATCGGCGGACTGGCGGCCGCCGCCTTCCTGCGGCGCGAGGGCCTGACAGCGACTGTCTACGAGCAGGCCACCCAGATCGCCGAAGTTGGCGCCGGCCTGGTGGTCGCCCCCAACGCGGCTCGCCAACTGCGCAGGCTCGGGGTACTCGACGAGTTCAGCAACCGCGCGGTCGTGCTCAAGACCGGATGGGAGTTCCGGCGCTGGGAAGATGGCGCCGTACTGTCGGCTGAGGACCTCGCTGCCTCGTGCGAGCAGCTATACGGTGAGCACACCTACACTGCCCATCGCGCCGACCTGGTCGCGGCAATCGGGTCCCAGGTTCCGGCGGAGTGGGTCCGCCTCGGCCACAAGTGCACGGGGCTGGACGCGAGCGGTGCCGCGCTGCGACTCGAGTTCGCCAACGGGACCACGACAGAGGCGGACGTCGTCGTCGGTGCCGATGGCGTGCACTCTGTCGTGCGCAACGCGCTGTTCGGCGTCTCCCCCGCGACCTACTCCGGCATCTGCGCGTTCCGAGCGCTCGTGCCTGCAGGGCGGGCGCCGGAGTTCGCCCGCCGACACGCCCAGACGCTCTGGATCGGGCCTGGGCACCACTTGGTCCATTACCCGGTCTCCGGCGGCGAGTACGTCAACCTGGTCGCCTTCGCCCCAGCCGGCGACTACACCACCGAGTCGTGGACCGCGACAGCGACGGTAGAGGAGTTCCTCACCGAGTTCGAGGGCTGGGATCGCCGCCTGACCGATCTGATCCGGGCAGCCGGGACCCCCGGACGGTGGGCGCTGCTGGACCGGGAGCCCCTGACCCACTGGTCCCAAGCTGGTGCCACGGTCCTGGGGGATGCAGCTCATCCGATGTTCCCGTTCTTCGCCCAGGGCGCTGCCCAGGCGATCGAGGATGCCGCCGTGCTGGCACGCTGCCTGGCCGAGGGCACCGATGCGCCGGCCGCCGCGCTGCGCAGGTATGAGGAGATCCGGATCCCCCGTACGACCCGGCTGCAGACGGTGAGCCACGGCCGGGCGCACATCAACCACCTGCCCGACGGCCCCGAGCAGAAGGCTCGCGACATGGCGTACGCCAGTGAGGACCCGCTCGTCGTCAACGGCTGGATCTACGATTACGACGCCGAGGCAGAGCTCCAGAATGCCGTGGCCGCCCGGTGAGGTTCACGCACGAGATGCTGCCCCATCGCGTCGTCTTCGCCCGCGGCGAGGCTGCGCTGGCGGTCGCTGCGGAGGTCGAGGCGCTCGGCGCCTCGCGTGTGATGCTGATCGCCTCCGAGCGCAAGGCAGCTCTGGCCGACCCGATCGCGGCCACGGTCCCTGTGGCTGTCCGCCACGAGGAAGTCGTCATGCATGTGCCGGTCGAGGTCGCGGAGCGCGCCCGCAAGGTCGCCGCGGAGCATCGCGTGGACGTCCTGGTCTCAGTCGGCGGTGGATCGACGACAGGGCTCGCCAAGGCCGTCGCACTGACGACCGGGCTGCCGATCATCGCAGCGCCGACGACGTACGCCGGTTCTGAGGCCACCAGCGTGTGGGGATTGACCCAGCCTGGGCCCGAGGGTGGGACGAAGACGACTGGCGTGGACGCCCGCGTCCTCCCTGCCAGCATCGTCTACGACGCCTCACTCCTGACGAGCCTGCCCGTGCAGATGACGGTCGCAAGTGGCCTGAACGCGATGGCACACTGCGTGGACTCGATGTGGGGCCCACAGGTCGACCCGATCGACCAAGCGCTTGCACAAGAGGGCATCCGGGGCCTCGCAGCAGGGCTGCCCGCCGTCGCCGTCGACGAGGCGAGCATCGACGGCATCGAACAGACCCTGTACGGCGCATACCTGGCCGCTGTCTCCTTCGCGTCCGCGGGGTCGGGAATGCACCACAAGATCTGCCACGTGCTGGGCGGCATGTTCAACCTGCCTCACGCCGAGACCCATGCGATAGCGCTCCCCCACGTGTTGGCTTTCAACGCCCCGAACGCTCCCGGGGCCGAGCGCCGCATCGCGGCAGCCTTCGGCAGTATGACGGCAACCGAGGGACTTCGCTCGCTGCGCGAGCGACTCGCCGCGCCACGAGCCCTAAAGGATTACGGGATGCCGGAAGACGGCATCGCCAAGGCGGTCGACCCGATCCTGGCCGCCGTACCCGCGAACAACCCGACCCCCGTCAACGCCGACAACCTGGCCGCGCTGCTGCGCGCGGCCTGGGAAGGAGACCTGCCGTGAGCAGTGCCAATAGCGAGACCGAGACCCACCCGGAGCCCAGCTCGGCCCCGACCGACGCCCACCTCGATCGGGAGGTCTCCCCGGAGCAGCGAGCCGTGGAGCAGCGGCTGGTCGACAACGTAGTCTCGTCCTTCGACGCCTGCGAGGACTCTCGGCTACAGGAGCTGATGGTCTCCCTGGTCAGGCACGTGCACTCCTTCATCCGGGAGAGTCGGCTGACCGAGGAGGAATGGGGCGCCGCAATCGACTTCCTCACGAAGGCTGGGCACATCACCACCGCCGTGCGACAGGAGTTCATCCTCCTATCAGACATCCTGGGCGCCTCGATGCAGACCATCAACGTCAACAACCCTGCCTACGCAAACGCCACCGAGGCGACCGTGTTCGGACCGTTCTTCATAGAGGACTCCCCCGAGATCACGAACGGCCAGGACATGGCCTTCAGCGCTCCGGGCGAGCCCTGCTGGGTCGAGGGCACCGTCACCGACATCGACGGCAACCCGCTCACCGGTGCCCGCATCGAGGTCTGGGAGGCCGACGAAGATGGCCTCTACGACGTGCAGTACGACGCCGCCAAGCGTGCCGCCCGGGCACACCTGTTCAGTGCAGCAGACGGGACTTACCGATTCTGGGGACTCACGCCTACGCCCTATCCGATCCCGAACGACGGCCCGGTCGGGAATATGCTTCAGGCTGTCGGCCGCAGTCCACTCCGTGCCTCCCATCTACACTTCATGGTCAGCCACAGCGGGTGCCGCACGTTGGTTACCCACATCTTTCCCGCTGGCGACCCGATCGGACGCAAGGACGCCGTCTTCGGCCTCAAGGACTCCCTGATCAAGAAGTTCGACAGGCAACCTGCAGGCACACCCACGCCGGACGGCCGCGCCCTGGATGGCACCTGGTCGAGGGTCCGCTTCGACATCGTCTTGGCCCCCGCCCCCACGTGATCGGCCCGGAGCGCGTCCGCGAGGCAAAGACCGCCCGGTGCACCGCAATGCGACCGGGAACCTCGACGGGCTCGCCGGTCTTCTCCACGATGACCTGCGGTTCGGGCATGCCTCCGGGCAATGGGACGAAGCAGCAGAACCTCAGCAAACTCCGCGACGGGCGACTGGCCTATCCGGCGATGTCATCGACGGATGACCCATGCCCACCCTCTTGCAGGGAGTCCTGACTTCGAGGCCTGGCGTCGATGTCGGACCGGAGCCCGCATCCTCCTCGAAGTCGGTGACGGATCCTCGTTCCCGACCAGCGGTCACCTGGCCGCCTACGACGGACTGGTCCCGTGACTCGCCGATCCGGGCGCAGCATCCGCGGCGAACACCCCCAGCCGGGCCGGCAGCAAACAACAAAAAGTGCGTTCTTCTTGGCCGCGTTCGCGGCGCTGCACGACCCGACCCGCCGGACCAACAACGACCGCAAACGAGCGGACGGCGAGTAGCACAATGCCGCGCTGGTGTGCCTGGCCCGTCGACGCTTCGACGTATTTCACGCCATGCTCAAACACGGCACCCTCAATCAAGACCGGTCAGCACGCGCTGCGGCTTGACGAAGACCATAGGGACACCCCCGTTTACCAGGCAGTCCGGGATGCTCATCGAGCCGATGCTTGCAACGACTCCGTCCTGCACCAGCTTTCGTGCAGCTGCGGCAGCTGTCACTGCATGACCAGCACCGTCTTCGACGATAAGCACTTCACGGCCTAGCCGGGTTGGAGACTTCGCAGGACGCGGGACCGCCCACGTCAGCGGGATGTAGCACAGCCTTGGAGGTGAGTCTCGTGAGATCGTTTCAGGACAGGTCCAGGCGACTAGCGACCTCGGGTGGTGGCATCGGCGCCGACGTCCGTGTCGAACCAGGCGCGCGGGCGGCGATCGCCGTTGCACTGCGCTGGGCGGCCAGTGCTTGGCGTCGGTCGGCGTACTCGGCTTCGGTTCGAGGGCCTGGTCCGAGCGGGAGGTTGCTGGTGATCCCGTAGCGGTCTCGGTAGGCCACGACGGTAGCGGCAGAGGCCAACCAGTCATGTAACGCGGACGGGGTCGACGGCGGGTCTCCAAGGCGATGGAGCCACGCTGGGCGGGCTTCAATGGCAGCTTCGATGAGCTCGGCGGCACGGTTCTCGATCACACTCTTGCGCTGGTCCAGCGCTTGTCTCATCTCGGGTGCCATCGAGCCGGAGGCCTCGGGGATCAGGCCGGCGATGAAGGTCTCGCATGTTGTGTCTGACGCCGGTTTCACCTCACTGGCGTCTATCGAGAGGCGAAGACGGTGTTGAAGGACGGCGCCGATGTCGTCTGCGTCGCTCAGGTCGCCTCGGTCGACTAGGTTCGGGAGCAGGCGGTCGACGTTGTGGCCGCGGGCTTCGGCTCGGCGTAAGGCTGCGGCCAGAGGGCCGGACGAAACGGCGGAGATGGCTGACTTCGATTGTGCCTCGTCGAGACCGCAGGATCGTAGGAGAGCTTCCCAGCGTGGGCGTTGGGCTGCGGCCGCGATGGTGTCGTACTCGGCGGCGAGCTGGGCGATGGACGTCCAGGCCTCGCTTTCGGCTGCGATGGTCTGGTGGGCGGAAAGCTCGGCGCTAGAGCGCCGGAGGATGCCGTAGAGAACCGTCCGGGCATTCACATCGTCACCGGGCGGCGGACTGGCGTGGGTCTCATCGGACTGGTCCAGGGCGACGTAGGCCTTGTTGGAATGGCGTCCTCGGGTCATGGAGACGTACAGGCTCTCTCTGGTCGTTCTCGCGGAGATGAGGACGTGGGCGGTGTCGACGGTGACGCCTTGGGCGCGGTGGGCGGTGATGGCGTAGCCGAGATCGACGTGCTCGGCGACGTACTCAGCAGGGAGGGTGATCGCGGCGGCGTGTCCGTTCCGGCGGGTGACGGTGAGACTGCCGTCCCTGCTGACCTTGTCAATGCGCCAGCGGTCACCGTTACGTGCCCAGACGCCGCGCACGGCGCGGAGGCGGCGGTCGTTGCGGCGGGTGATGACCAGGTCGCCCGCCGAGGCCGGTTCGCCGCTGGCGAGGGTGACCTCGCGCGAGGCGGGTGTCTGGCCGGTGAGGATGCGTCGGGCTCGGGCGCGGGCGTTGAGGGCGTGCATGGTCTCGGTCGAGTCGGTGACCAGGATGGTGGCCAGGCCGTTGGCCTGGTCGACGCTCCAGGCGGCATATGCGGCCTCGAGCATGTCCTGGGTGGTGCCGTCGTGGAGGCGATCGTGGTGGGCGTAGGCGGTGATGGCTTCGAGGCGGCCGACGCGGAGGTCGACGCTTGCGGCCCGTTCCCAGTCGTGGGTGAACCGGTGGATCTCGGTGAGCTCCGCGACATCGTTTCGAGTCGCCGCGAGCATGGCGAAGGCGCCGCCCGCGTCGATGGACTGGAGCTGAGCCCAGTCCCCGACTAGGAGCACTTTGGCACCGACGGTCGCGGCGATGCCGGTGACCTGATCCAGGGTGTTGGTATCCGCGAGGGTGGCCTCGTCGATGACCACCAGCTGACCGGGACCGAAGGCGCAGGTACCGACGGAGTAGTCGTGAAGCCACTTCGCCGTGTTCTCGCACGCAACGCCGAGGTCACCGGCGAGCACCTCCGCCGCAGCAGCGGATGGGGCGAGCCCGACGACACTGCGACGACCGTGCTCCCGGGTCCAGGCGAGGAGTAGTGCGTGCATGGTGGTCGTCTTTCCCGCTCCTGCTGGGCCGACGAGTAGGTCGACCTGGCGCCGGGATGTCGCGATGGCGGTGATCGCCTCGGCCTGGCTACGAGTCAAGCGGCGGCCGTCATGGCAACGCCTGGCGACAGCAGCGACCGCTGCGGCGCTCACCACCGGAGCACTGAAGTCATTGGCGCGGTCCAGGAGGCGGTCCTCGGCAGCCATCACGCCGGCCGAAGAGTAGATCGTGCCGTGGCGGGGACGGAAGACCGAGGTGCCGTCCTCGCGCCGGAACTGAGGCGGACTCGCGGCAAGCTCCGGCGGCGTAAGAGCCACCGAGTTTCTCTCCGCGGACTCGACCACTCGCGCGACCACCGTCTCCCGCTCAGCTGCGCTCGAGAATCGCAGGTGCATGGCCTGACGGGAAGCCTCAGCCCACAGGTTCCACCGGCGCCAGGTCGCCCTCTTCCTCGCGACCTCCGCCACGACGACAGCACCGATCTCGTCCACAGCCCCGGCGGGGATCTGGTCGGCGGAAGCGAACCTTGGCGTGTTCGCCGAGGCCACTGACCGCGCCCAATCTGTCGCATCACGGCCCAGGAGACGCCCTGCTCGGCGACGCCAGTCTGTGGTCAGGTCCTCAAGCGACTTGACTTGCTTCTCCGGACGCGTGGCTAAGGTCGCGTTGGCACGGATCACCACGATCGCAGCGTTGTTGGGTCGCCGCCCGTGCCGCTGGACGTACGCGTCGATCATCCGCTCCTTCTCGTCCTCGATCACCCGCGTGCGACTGGAGAACTCCTTGATCAACGCCTCGCCGACCCCGATGATCTCCCATTGAGGGTTACGGTCGATGCCTCTCCCCCGCTGCTCCCAACCCAACCCAAACATGCCGGTCAGCCGGTCAGCGAGCACTGCGTTGTAGTGCGCCGACACGGCCGTGACGGCGGCGTGCATCGGCCTGCTGTCCAGGCTGCGCCACCGGCCATCGAGATCGGCCCGCACCTTGTTGGAGATCACCACATGCGTATGCAGCTGCGGATCATTCGCACGCGAGTCCCAATGGTCATACGCTGCCGCGATGATCCCACGAGTCGCGACCTGCGCCACCGCCCCATCCGCGTTGGCCACGCCAGCGCGGGTCGCGGCAACCTCACGCTCGATCAAGTCGACAACATCGGCAATCGCTGCATGGTGTGCCGCAACGATCAACTCCTGGAAATTCGCATCGGCCACGCCCCACAACACCGAGACCGACTTCGGGACACTGAACGTGAAGTCGTAGCCGGCCACTGCGCGCCGACCCGAGTGCGCCTCCTCGGCCTCAATTCGTGAGATCTCAATAGCACGCTCGCCGACCGAGAGGTCCGAGTCCAGGTCGCGTACGCGTTCATCGACTCTCTCTTGGGTCGGTTTGTACTCCGGGTAGATCCGCCCCAAGGGATCACCCGTCACCGGGTCACGACCAAGCCCGATCAACAACCCCAGCTGCGCCTCCGTAACCTGCGAACCTGCCACGATCCGCCCTCCCCCGACATCAGGCAATCCCGATCCGAGCCACCGCCCCGGCGGCGTACCCACCTCGGAGTAATAGCGAGTCAGCGGCGTGGAAAGCGAACGGTTGCCATCGCCCGTTGCCACACTCCGAAGGAGGTACTTGTAACCGTCACCGGCGTGCATCACGCGCATCGACACCGTCATCGTCACTACCTCCCTGATGCCGAGGTGCACACGAGGGTCCGGAATCGCAGAGCCGTCCTCGATCTGCCAAACGTGTGCCGCTGAAGAAGGGTGGGGGATCGGGTCTCGGTGAGGCTGAGAATGGCGAATCGCCAACGGGGAGGCCAACGGCCCAGCCGCAGCTGTACGACCACATCGGAGTTAGACAACTTGTAGTCGACCCCATCGTTCTTGTCAGTGTCATGAGTCCGGTCGACCTCAGCCCGGCCGTGAGTCAGATCGCAAAGGGACACGTCGCGAATGATGTCTCGTCGAACCTTCACCGTCAGTTGGACGAACACGCGCTCGACCTGACTCGTTGACCCACCAGTCGACTCCGAGCGGCCGATTCCCCACGGTGGCGCCCAAGAGAACGCGCCGTTCGTCGCCAAGCCGGTTCCCGTTCGGATTTTTCTAGTACTTCGTTCGCGTTCACTTTTCGCGCCGACGGGGCGAAGCCGGATCGGTTCCAGGTAGGCACCCTCGCGATCGAGACGAAGGCGTGAGAGACATTGGGGGAGCATCGCGCTGACCAGCGCAAACGCTATGCACCCCCGAGTTGCTCCCCCGTTAGTAAGCCTCGCAGGGGGAGCAAGGATGCGACAGGATGGCGAGCGCCACCCAGCGGCGCGACTCGCGTTTCGGTCGTGTAACTGGATGACATGACCACGAAATTGGCAGTTGCGTAAAGGGAAACTACAGGTGCCTAATAGATCGATACGCAGAAATCTTGGGCCCTCGGTCCGGAACGATGCACAGCCTCGAAGAGCCCCAATCGACTCGTCGAGGAAGATGAAACCAATGATGCGACCCCGCCGAATTCCGATCGTCGCGACTTGCGTTCTGGCGCTTGCCGCGGTCACCTCGTGTGCCCAGAGCGACCCCAATACGTCGCCGTCAAGTCCGCCGGCGCACAGCACGACAGAGCCGACCGCGGCTCAAACGTCCGACTCCGAAGCCGCCGGGAAGGCGGCGACGACGACCGTTCATAGTTACTACGCGATGCTCGATCGCCTTCGCCAAGACCACAGCGAGTCGATCGACGCGCTGTCCAAGGTCGAGACGAGCACGCAACTGAGCGCCGACCGCCACCTGCTGGAGGGTGAGCGGTCGAAAAAGCTGCGCCAGGTCGGAGACACAGAGGTGGCTGACACGTCGGTCGAGAGCGTGAACCTCGACAATTCCGACCCGAAAGCGGGGAAGGTGCCGACCGTGACCGTCGACGTGTGTTGGGACGTCAGCGGTGCCGATCTTATCGACGCCAGCGGCAAGTCGGTGGTTAGCCCAGACCGCGCCGACATCGGGTGGACGCGCTACATCGTGGCCAACTACCACTACCACACCGACCCGCTGACCGGTTGGCGTATCGCCTCCGCACAGGATCTCAAGCAGCCACCATGCGAATCTTGATCCGAGCACTCGTCCTGGTCTGCGTCGCCGCAGGCCTGGCGGTGCTCGGCCTGGGCCATGCGTACGCAGACACGGTCTGCCGAGTCACTGATCCCCTCACAGGACAGTGCAAACTCTCCGTCGAAGTGCCCGGTGGCAATGGCGGGTCTGGTCACGACGATCAGACCGGGGATGACGGACCGAAGGACACGGGTAGCGGCCACTCGTGCTACTTCGACCCCTCCAAACAAGGCGTGCCGGGAAGCGCGGCGACAGTACGGTGCAGTTCGCCATACGGATCATGGTCGAACGCGTACAACTGCTACATCCAGCCATCGCAGCCGCCCCCGCCTTCAGGTGATCCGGTGTGGAAGGGACACGAGCCTGGTGACGGGTCGGTCTACGACTGCTTCCAGCCGCAGACCAACCTGCTTGTCCAGATCTGGGCCGCCACGCCACCACCCGGCGCAGCAGCCGGACCGAGTCCGCGCGAGGTCGCGCAGATGGCTGTCGAGAAGCTGAACCTCAAGGCGATCGATATCGGCATCACGCCCGAGCCCGGACCGGACAGCGTCGGTCTCGTGGGGATGCCGGTGTGGCTGTGGGTGAGGTCGCCGGACAGTCGTACCTTCGGTCCTGCGACGGCGTCGGCATCGGCAGGTGGGATCACGGTGACCGCGACGGCGCGGGTGCGTGTGATCACCTGGGACATGGGAGACGGCACCATGGTTGAGTGCCGCACCGCGGGGACGCCATATGAGGCGTCTTTCGGGAAGAAGGCGTCGCCGGACTGCGGCCACGTCTACAGGTTGTCCTCTGCGAGGGAGTCGGGCGGGACGTACACCGTGACGGCGACCTCGGCGTGGGTGATCACCTGGCAGGGAGCTGGACAGACCGGGACGATCCGGCTGGACGGGTTGAGCCGTTCGGTCGAGATCACTGTCGGGGAAGCGCAGGTGCTCGTGCGGTAGCCGGGCACTAGGGGGCGGGTAGGGCATGACCAAGGCAGCAAGCGAGGAGAACCGGTTCACCGGGAAAGCGCCTGTGCCGCGCCTGGTTCCACCGCCCAAGATCCGGCGCCGGCCGGTCCACCTCGTCGCCACGATCGCAGCGATCTTCGTGGGCGCCGCGATCGCCGCATGGGGCTGGACGGCCACGACGACGAGCGAGGCGGTAGTAGCCGCCAGAACCACGATTCCTCGCGGCTCCGTCATCACGGCCGACGATCTCACCACCACACAAATCTCGGGTGACAACACGCTCAAGGTCTTTCCTGGCGACGACCTCGACGAGCTCGTCGGCAAGCGAGCGGCTCTCGACATCGCAGCCGGTGGGCTGCTGACCCCGGAGATGGCAACGGACGACAACATGCCCCCGGCTGGTCAGTCGATCGTCGGGATCTCCTTGACTCCGGCGCAGGTCCCGGCCATCACGCCACGGAGCGGAGACAAGGTCCGGCTCGTCGCGACGACCGGCGAAGGCGGCGAGATTTCGTCGGGTACGCCGCTGACTACGAGTGCCGAGGTGATCGACTCGAGTACCGATGAGGTCTCGGGCAACACCGTGGTCAACGTGCTGGTTCCCTACGCCGACGCCGCCGAGCTCGCCGATCGGGCCAGCACCGGAAACATCGCCCTCGTCGTAGATCCGTTGGAGCGCTGATGGCGGTCATCGCACTCGCTTCCGCGTCCGGGTCGCCGGGCGTCTCCACCACAGCGCTCGGACTCGCGATGGAATGGCCCAGGCCCGTGCTCGTCGTCGAGGCCGACCCGACTGGCGGGTCATCGATCCTGGCCGGGTACCTGCGCGGGCACACGCAGCCCGGGCCAGATCTCGTCGACCTGATGATGTCGCCTCTCGGGCCCGCCGAGACGCTACCGCGGATCGCTGTGCCGATCCCGGGCACCACGATCTCGTACGTCGCGGGGACCCGCACCCACGTCCAAGCTGCGGCCCTTCGCGACCACTGGGCAAGCCTTGCCGAGGTCCTCGCCGACCTCGAGGCGACCGGCCAAGACGTGATCGTCGATGCGGGCCGACTCGGGCTGATCGGTTCTCCCGAGCCGCTGATGTGCGCAGCTGATCTGACCCTTCTTGTCGTATGCACCGACCTCCCCGCGTTGGTAGCCGCGCGGTCGTGGGCGGAGAGCGTGACCCAATCCGGGGTCGGATGGCGCTGGCCTGGACTCCTGCTTGTCGGTGAGGGCATGCCCTACACATCTCGCGAGATCGCTCGGCTGCTTGGGCTCCCGGTGGTCGCCGAGATCGCCGACGACCCGGTCGGCGCTGCGGTCTTTCACCGCGGCGCGCCGCAGCCGCGGCACTTCACCACGGGGGCGTACGCCCGGTCTCTGCGGGCAGCCACCGAGGAACTGCAAGCCGAGGTCGGCCGTTCACGCGCCGCAGTCACGTCGGACGCGGCACGATGACCAACCACTGGGAGCCATACCGTCCTGACGTCACCACCCTCCCCCTGTTCACACCCACGCTCGGGGCAGTTGGCGACGGATCGTCACAGGCGAATGGATATCGCTCACCGACCGCTCCCTCAGTGCCCGACCGCCGCGCTGCCGTGCCGTCGAGAGAGATGGACTGGGCGCTCGTCGCATCGCTGCGCTCCCTAGCCTCCGAGCAACTCTCTCAGGCGGTCGCGGCCGAGTCGCACGCCCTGGACCGCCGGGCGCAGGAGGAGCTCGGTCGATCGATTGTGTTGGACCTGATCGAGGCCGCGATGGCCGACGCCGTCGACGCAGGCGACCCGTCCTGGAACCAGGAGCACCAAGACGCGGTCGCGCGGGCGGTGTTCGACTCCCTGTTCAGGCTCGGCCGGCTGCAACCCCTGGTCGATGATGACCGGGTCGAGAACATCATCATCTGTGGCCACGACAACGTCACCCTCGACCTCATCGACGGCACCCAGATCCCAGGACCGTCAGTGGCGGAGTCCGACCAGGAGCTTATCGACTTCCTGGTCTTCCTCGCCTCGCGCAGCGAGGTCAACGCCCGCGGCTTCTCCGAGGCCCAACCCAAGCTTCACATGCGCCTCGACGACGGCTCCCGTCTCGCCGCCGCGGCCTGGGTGATGCCCCGCCCCTCGGTCGTCATCCGACGCCACCGACTCATGGAGGTGACCCTGGACGATCTCGTGAATCGAAACATGCTCACCCCCGTCGCTGCCTCCTTCCTCCGCGCCGCAGTCCGGGCCCGCAAGTCGATCGTCGTCGCCGGCGCCCAGGGCGCCGGCAAGACCACCCTGGTCCGGGCACTCTGTGGGGAGATCGATCCGTCCGAGGCGATCGGGACCTTCGAGACGGAGTACGAGCTCCACCTCCATCTGCTTCCCGAACGGCATCCGATCGTGCACGCCTGGGAGGCTCGTCCCGGCTCCGGCGAACGCGGTCTCGACGGGCGGCAGGCTGGCGAGTTCACGCTGGATGAGGCGTTGGTCGATTCGTTCCGGTTCAACCTCTCGCGCCAGATCGTCGGCGAGGTCCGGGGCAAGGAGATCTGGGCGATGATCAAGGCGATGGAGTCCGGCACCGGCTCCATCTCCACCACCCACGCCTCCGACGCCGTCGCCGCGGTACGGAAGCTCGTGACCTGTGCGATGGAGGCAGGCGCTCATGTGACCCAGGAGCTCGCGACCTCGAAGCTCGCCGCGACGGTCGACCTGATCGTCCAGCTCTCCCTGGAGACGCAGACCACCCCCGGCACCTCGCAGCGAACCCGACGGGTCGCAGAGATCATCGCCCTCGCACCAGGTGAGCGGGAGACCGGGTACGCCACCACCCACGTCTTCGCGCCCGACCGCACCGGCACCGCAGTCCCGGCCGTGCTGCCCGACGACTACCGCGCGCTCGCCAAGCGCGGGTTCGACCTAGGCGCCTACATCGCCACACAGCCGCCGGGAGAACAGCGATGACCACGCAGATTCTGATCGCCGCGCTCAGCGGCGGACTGATCGCCGGTGGCCTCGCCGGCCTGATCAGGGAGCTTCGCGGCGTCGAGGTCGCGGAGGATACCCGAAGGCACCGCCTCCAGCTCCCCAAGATCTCCCGGCGTACGCGGGTCCTCATCGCCACAGGGATCGCTGTTGGTGCCATCGGGTGGCTCGTGACCGGATGGCCCCTTGCCCTTGTGATCGCTCCCGCGGCCATCGTCGGGCTGCCCTACCTTCTGTCCGCTCCTGAGGCGAAGGAGCGCATCGAGCACCTTGAAGCACTCGAGGAGTGGACTCGATCCCTCTCCGGCGTCCTGACCGTCGGCATCGGCCTCGAACAAGCCCTGATCACGACCTTGCGGTCGACACCCGAGCCGATCTCCAGGGAGGTCGGGTTACTGGTTGCTCGTCTCCGCGCGAGGTGGGCCACCGAGGACGCCCTCCGTGCCTTCGCCAACGACCTCGACGACGCCACCGGCGACCTGGTCGCCGGCAATCTCATCCTCGCCGCCCGTCGCCGCGGCGCCGGCCTCGCCAACGTGCTCGATGGGCTCGCGGAGTCGGTCGCTGCCGACGTACGGGCTCGCCGCCAGGTCGAGGCCGACCGCGCCAAGCCACGAGCAACAGCCCGCTGGGTCACCATCATCAGCGCCAGTGTCCTGGTCGTGCTCGGGCTGACCGGCTCCTACATCGCCCCCTATGGCAGCCCTCTCGGACAGGCCATCCTCGCAGTGCTGCTCACCGCGTACGTCGCCACCTTGGTGTGGATGCGGCGAATGGCCGAGGGCCGCAAGCTTCCGCGCATCCTCGGCCCAGCGGTCGAAGACGTGCCAGCACCGGACGGCGCCAATCTTCGGCCGGTCCCCGGAGGGCAGGCATGACTCCTCCGACCCTGATGGTGATGATGCTCGCTGGCGGCTCGATCGGGCTCGGTCTCGCGCTGCTGGTCATCTGGTTCACCCCCGCCCAACCCGATCTCAACGACGCAGTCGAACGTCTCTCGAGCACCTCACCTCACCGGCCCGAGGCGGAGGCGAGCACCGTCAGCGGCAAGGAGCGCCTCGGGGCCTGGGCGATGCGTACGCTGCCGGTCGGGCTATGGGTCAGGACTCCGACGCGCGAACTGGCGCTGCTGCGGATCCCGCTGGCCCGGTTCTACGGCGACAAGCTCATCTACGCCGCACTCGGATTCGTGATCCCCATCGGGCTGGCGACGTTCCTCTCCCTGCTCGGCCTGGGGTTGCCGTTCCCGATCCCGGTCATCGCCTGCATCACCCTGGCCGTGGCCATGTTCTTCCTCCCGAACTACAACGCGATCGACGACGCCAAGAAAGCCCGGATCGAGTTCAACCGAGCCCTCGGCGCCTACATCGACCTGGTCGCCCTCGAGCGGACCAACGGATCCGGAGTGCGCCAAGCCATGGAGACCGCGGCGAGCATCGGCGACTCCTGGGTCTTCACCCGCCTGGCCGAAGAACTGAATCGGTCCCGCTGGTCCGGGCTCCCGCCGTGGGATGCCCTGCACACCTTGGCAACCGAGCTCGGCCTGCCCGACCTCGACGACTTCGCCGACATCATGCGCCTCTCCGGCGAGGAAGGAACCGCCACCTACGCCACCCTCCGCGCCCGCTCCGCGGCGATGCGCACCGCGATGCTCAACGACGAGCTCACCGAGGCCAACGCCATCGGCGAACGCATGTCCATCCCCGGCTCCCTGCTCGGAGTGATCTTCATGGCCATCCTCCTCACCCCGTCTCTCCTTCGGATGATCCCCGGCTGAAAGGAACCACCCCATGCTCCGCTTCAACACGCTCCGCCTCTACACCATCCTCACTCTCGCCTGGTTCACGATCAGCGATCGCCTACTCCGCCCACCGTCCCGCAAGGACGAGCGCGGTTCTGTGACGATCGAGAACGTTCTGTGGGCCGTCGCGGTGATTGCGATCGTGGCGATCGTGGTCGCGGCGATCCGGGCGTTCGTGACCAGTGAGTCAGGCAAGATCAGGTAGACCGCCATGACCCGGGGTACGCGTAGGCGAGATGAGCGCGGCGCGGTATCGATCGAGATGGTCGTGCTGCTGCCGGCGCTGTTCGCCGTTCTCTTCCTCGGGATGCAGGCCGCTCTCTACTACCACGCCCGCACCATCGCCATCGCCGCCGCACAGGAAGGCGCCCGGGCCGCTGCCGCGACCCACGCCGGCTCCGGGGATGGGGTTGCTGCTGCATACGCCTACTTGGCCGACACCGGCGATTCACTGGAATCCTCGAAGGCCTCCGCCCGTCGAACGGCGACAACAGCGACCGTGACCGTCCGCGGGCACGCGCTCTCGGTGATCCCGGGCTGGAGACCAGTCATCACACAACGGGCCAGCGCCGAGGTCGAGCGCCTCACGGCTCCGGGTGAGACTCGATGACCGCGCAGCCACGAGACGAGCGCGGGTCCGCTGCCATCGAGGCCGCGATCGGACTACCCGCCTTCATCCTCTTCATGGGGCTGATCATCGCTGGCGGACGACTCGCCATCGCCCATCAGGCGCTCCAGTCCGCCGCCGCGGACGCGGCGCGGACCGCTTCCATCTCTCGCGAGGCCAGCGAGGCCGGCTCCGCGGCACGAGAGGAGGCGACGACCAGTCTCAACAACCAGAAGCTTCGTTGCCGCAGCACGCAGGTCAGTGTCGACACGAGCGGATTCCGAGCCCCGACCGGGCAGCCCGCCGACGTCACCGTGACATTGACGTGCCGCGTCGACCTCGCCGACCTCTCCGTCCCAGGCGTGCCCGGCAGCCGTCTGATCCGAGCCACGATGAGCAGCCCGATCGACACCTGGCGGGAACGAGGCACACCATGACACAGCCCTCCCGGATCCGAGACGAGCGCGGCTCCGCCACCATCTGGATGGTCACCGCGGCCTTCGCGATGAGCATCCTGGTCGGCCTCGCCATCGACCTCGGCGGCCAGGCCCACGCCCAACAGCGCACACACGACCTCGCCGCCCAAGCCGCACGAACCGGCGCCGAAGAAGTCCTCGCCGCACCCGCAATCGAGGGCCGATACGCCCACATCGACACCGCCGCAGCAGGCCGAGCCGCCCACTCCTTCCTCACCCAGGCCGGCGCAGAAGGAACCGTCCGGGTCCGCGGCAACCAGATCAACGTACGCGCCACAGACACCTACCGCACCCGGTTCCTCTCCATCATCGGCATCACCTCCGTCCGCGTCCACGGCGACGCCGAAGCCGAGCTCGTCCGCAGCCTCAACGGGGAAGAACGATGACCCGCATCGACATCGCGACCCGTGTTCGAGGCCTGCTGGCCAGCCTGGCCATCCTCGCCCTCCTCGTCGGTGCACCCTCGGTCCTGCTGCTTCTAGGCGCCATCCCCACACTCGAAGGACTCACCTGGCGCGACCTCCTTCGTCAAGACGACGGCACCCTCGCCCTCCAAGCCATCACCGCCGTTGCATGGACCGCATGGGCCTGGCTGGCGGTCACCATCCTGCTCGAGGTGACCGCCCGACTCCGCGGCATCCGGACACCACACCTGCCCGGGCTCCCCCAAGCCTCGGCGACCCGCCTCGTCGGCGCCGCAACTCTCCTCTTCGTCGCCGTCCCCGCGGCCGCCCCCGCCCTGACACCGGCACGTGCCACGGCATCACCGCCGCTCCCAGAGACGCCCGCACAGCCCGCCACCTCACACGTCCAGGTCACGCCAGTTCAAGCTGCGCCGCAGAAGGCCGAGCCATCGTCGACAGTCCCCTACACCGTCAAACGTGGCGACAGTCTCTGGCGAATCGCAGACACACACCTCGGAGCAGGAACTCGATTCACGGAGATCATTGACCTCAACCCGGGCGCCCTTGGCGGTCATCCCGACTTCCTCCCGGTCGGACTCGTCCTCCGCCTACCAGCCCCTCAACCACAAGCCCCGAACGACGAGACGTACGTCGTCCAACCAGGCGACACCATCGCCGAAGTCGCCGCGACAGAACTCAGCGATCCCAACCGCTACCCCGAGATCTTCGAGGCGTCCCGCAACACCAGCCAACCCGACGGCGCCCACCTGACCGACGCGGACATAATCCAGCCTGGGTGGACCCTCACCATCCCGGGCCCAGAGCCTGGTGGCGAGGACCCACAAGCTCCTCCCCTGATCCCGTCGGATCGCCACCCGCCGCCGATCCGTACGCCCGAGGCAAAGCCGGCCGCGCCGACGCCAGCAACAGCCACGAGCTTGGCACCAGAACGCCCTCACGAGGCCGACGGAACTGAGACCACCCCGTCATGGCTGCTCCCTGGTTTGGCTGGAGCAGGAGCAGTCCTGGCCGGAGGGCTGATGCTCCTACTTCGCCAACACCACCGAGCCCAGCGGCGCCACCGGCTGCCAGGTCGCGAGCTCACAGTCCCACCGCAGGAGCTTCGCCCTGCCGAGAAGACCATCCACGTCGAGGGCATCGGCACCGCGACGCTCATCGAACGCCTCGACGGCCTCCTCCGCATGCTCCCCCATCGGGAGCATCCCCGCCTGCTCGCGACAGAACTCGGCGACAACCGCATCACCCTGCACCTCACCGAACCCGCCACGCTCCCCCACCCCTGGACCGGCGGCCCGACCGTCTGGGCCACCGGCGTTGAACCCCAGACCACTAACAACGGAGACGACGCCCCCTACCCGCTGCTTGCCAGCATCGGCCAATCCGACGACGGGCACTTGTGGCTGCTGAACCTCGAAGAGCTCCAAATCATCAATCTCACCGGCGACCGCGAACGCACCGAGGCGCTGGGCCGCCACCTCGCCGCCGAACTCGCCGTCACACCCTGGTCGATGCTCGTCCAGGTAGACACCCAGAGCCTCGCACCAGAACTAACGCGCCTCGACCCCCTCCGACTTCACCATCACGACCACCCCGACTCTCTGCGACCGCTCGCCGCCGACCTCGACCCCGCAGGACGACTCCCCGGCTTCGACCCCGACCGCTACCACGCCGTCATCGCCGCTCAAGAATCCGAACCCCTGCGCTCGATCACCACAACCATCACCGCCGACCACGGCCGCTCCGGGGTCGCAATCGTCGTTCTCGACGCTCTCCCCGGCCTCGACGCCGTCACCCTTACCATCACCGCTGATGGCCACCTCACCATCGCGCATCCGGCGCTCCATGACATACGCCTTACCGCGGCTGGCCTCACCCCCGAAGAAGCCTCCACCTGTGCCGCCATCGTCGAGGCGACCCGCGAACTGAAGACCCGACCTATGCCACAGAACGAGGCGGCGACCGACGGCATGGAAGCCCTCATCGACGCGGCCGGCGCACTACGCCCGGAGTACGTACATGAGCGCCCATCCTCCGACCAGGAACCGGCAGGCCGGAGGTCGTTGCTGCCCGACCAGACCGACACGTACATCGCCAAATGCGCCACCACTGCAGACGACGTGAATCAACTGGCCCCAGTCGTCGATGATGCGAATCGCGACACAGTCACAAACCTGGACCCAACACTCGACGTCGACGTCGCGGAATGGCTCTCGCCCCGCCAGCGCCTCCCGAAGCTCACCCTCCTGGGCCCCGTCCACCTGCGCGCGTGCGGCGCCGTGCCGCCTGCCCGACGTCCATACTTCGCTGAACTCCTCGCCTATCTCACCCTCCACCCCGATGGCGTACGTACCGACGAATTCCTCAACGCCATCGGCATCAGCCGCAGCCGCCTCACCATCGACCTGGGCAAGCTGCGGAATTGGCTGGGCAAGAACCCACGCACGGGCAAAGACCATCTCCAAGACGCACGCAGAACGCCCGCCTCCCAACGCCTCGGCTACCCCGCCTACCAAGTCGAAGACATCCTCGTCGACCTCGACCTCTTCCGCCGCCTCCGCACCCGCGGCCAAGCCCGCGGCGCAGACGGCATCACGGACCTCCACCAAGCCCTCCGCCTGGTGACCGGCGAACCCTTCTCGCAACTGCGCGACAAAGGCTGGTCCTGGCTGCTCGACGGCCAACGCCACGACCACATCGCGGTCTCGATGATCGTCGACACCGCTCACCTGGTCGTGAACCGAGCCCTGACCGAGGACCGACTTGACATCGCTCGCGAAGCCGCCGAGATCGCCTCCAAAGCAGCACCGTATGACGACGTCCCCCGCCTCGACTTCTCCAGAGTTCTCTCAGCCACAGGCCACCCGGGACTCGCCGACGAGTACATCACAGAACACATACACAAGCGCGACGACGGCGACGGTCCCACTGAACCACCCGGTCGTTCCAGGCGCGCAGCCGGATAGCACCATCACTCCGCAACCTGAAAGCCGTAGATCACGAGCGACTCACTCCACAACACTGGAAGCCTGCGTGCCGACCATCTCAGATGTCGTGTACCCCCGGGCCAAACACCGAATTTCGGATCCGTCGTCGCCCCATCGATCACCGTCGAGACGACGAGACTCTCTTTCTCGTTCTCGTTGCAAGCCGAGTGCTTACCTGGCCATACGACGGGCAGCGACTGGCCGCTCGACGGAGTGCGCCTAGCGCCAGGCGCATCGAATACTCCTCGAGGCGAGGCATTGCTCGAATGCGTCGCGATGGTTACAGAGACGGAGCGCTGACAGATGACTATCTCTGAGGTGGAGGCCCGGGCACTGGATCCACGGCGGGTGACCTCGAATACGGACCGCGAGGACCTCGGGACCGGCGCGCCTCCGCTCGATGCGGTGTCGCTGGTGATCTTCGGCATCACCGGTGACCTGGCGCGCAAGAAGCTGATCCCCGCGATATACGACCTCGCCTTCGCCGGCCAACTGCCTCACGCATTCGACGTCGTGGGATTCGCCCGCAACCCGGAACAGGTCGACGATCTCCTGCGCGAATCGGTCGCCGAGCACTCGCGCACGCCGTTCGACTCGTCTACGTGGCAGCGGCTGCGCGAGCGTCTACATGTCGTTCAGGGATCCTTCGACGACCGGGAGTCGTTCGAGCGACTCGCCGACAAGCTTCGTCGCGTGGACCGGCACCGGCACTCGCCGCCCAACTATGTCTTCTACCTCTCGGTGCCGCCGTCCGCCTTCGCCACGGTGTGCGACCAGCTGGCCGCGGTCGGTCTGAGCCGCTCCCCGCACGGTTGGCGCCGGGTGGTGATCGAGAAGCCTTTCGGGCATGACCTCACGACTGCTCGAGAGCTAGAGGTGGTGCTGGACCGCACCTTCGAGCCGGCCTCGATCTACCGGATCGACCACTACCTGGGCAAGGAGACTGTGCAGAACATCCTCGCCGTGCGCTTCGCCAACCCGATGTTCGAGCCGCTGTGGAACAACCGCCACGTCGACCACGTGCAGATCACCATGGCCGAGGCGGTCGGACTGGGCGGGCGTGCCGGCTATTACGACGGGGTGGGTGCGGCACGCGACGTTGCTCAGAATCACATGCTCCAGTTGATGGCGCTGGTCGCCATGGAGGAGCCGACAACATTCGATGCCGACGCCATCGCCGCCGAGAAGGCCAAGGTCCTCTCGAGCACCACACTTACCGGACCGTTCGAGGAGTCGACAGCACGCGGCCAGTACGTTGCCGGGACACTCAATGGCGAAGCCCTGCCCGGGCTGGTCGATGAGCCCGGGTTCCCCGCCCGATCGACCACCGAGACCTTCGCCGCGATGACGCTCGGGGTCGCCACCCGTCGCTGGGCCGGAGTCCCGTTCTTCATCCGTACAGGCAAACGGATGGCCAGGCGTCACTCAGAGATCGCAGTCTCGTTCAGCTCCCCGCTGCAGCGCCCCGACGCGTTCGGTCCAGGTGCTGGCCAGAACATGCTGGTCTTCCGGGTACAGCCCGATGACGGCATCGAGCTGCTCATGGGCGCCAAGCGGCCCGGCGGGGGCCTGGTCATCGAGCCCGTGGCTCTCGGCATGCAGTTCGACTCGGTCTTCGGCGCAGCGCCGGAGGCGTACGAACGTCTGCTCCACGACATCCTCGCCGGTGACGCCACTCTGTTCCCGCGACGCGACGAGATCGAGTGGTCCTGGCGGATCATGGATCCTTTGCTCGAGCACTGGGCGCGCAACGGCCGGCCCGAACCGTATAGCCCTGGCGGTGCCGGCCCGGCCTCCGCGGAGCGGATCATGGCTCGGACCGGACGTGCTTGGCGCCCGGTGTGAGGTTGACCCGAGGTCAGTGATTCTCGCGCAGGGTGATGCCAGCCCGGATGGCCAGGGCACCGGCCTCGGCCCGGTTGGCGAGCTCCAGCTTGCGCAGCACTCCGGCGACATGAAACTTCACGGTGCTTTCGCTGATCCCGAGCGCCTCGCCGATCGCCTTGTTCCGCTTGCCCTCGGCGAGATGGCCGAGCACTTCGAGCTCGCGTGGGTTGAGCGTGGACAGGAGGTTCTCATCAGGTCTTGCTGCGGGCGGATCGAGCGGCAGGGTGAGTGAGATCCGGTTGCCCCACCCACCGACGGACTCGATGTCGATCTCGCCGCGCAGGGCATGCAGTCGCCCCGACAGCTGCGATGTCAGGGCGTTGCGGTCCACGGCACCTGCCCCCTGGTCGCGCACCTCGATGAGGACGTTCTCCCCGTCGCAGTCCCAGGCGACGCGTACACGCGCGATTCCTTGCTCGGCGAGGAAGGCCAGGACGATGGTGCGCACCATCGCCCGCGCCGCGTTCGCGACCTCTCCGGGCAGCGGCCGGCCATCGGGCGGGGGCTCGGCATAGTCGATCTCCACCCCGGAGTCGCGCAGCAAGGGTCGTAGCTCGCCCTGCAGACGCGCGAACGCGGTTGTCACTGCTTCCTCGGAGAACTCCCGGTCCGCAGCTCCGGCGCTCCGCAGTGCGATCAGGGCCGCGGATGCAGTCTCGCACGCAGTGATCCGGGCGCGCCGGTCGTCGAGGTCTCCCGACCGCAGCGTGCCCAGCATCGATGTCAGCGTCGCCTCATGCACCTCGCTGAGCTCGGCGATCGTGCGGGCGCGTTCGCTCGAGGCCGCCCGAGACTCCGCCAGGTAGTCGGGGCTGGCTTGCTCGACCTGATGGCGGATCGAGGTCGCGACGATTCCGAACAGACCCGCAGCGGCATCTGGGTCGGCTGCCATGAGCCCCACGTTGCGCGGCACCAGGACGAGGAGGGTGTCGCCAACGTCGCGTAGGGCCCAGATCCTGCGCTCGGACCCGGCGAGGGTGACGACTGCGTCGCGTACGTGCCCGAGGGCGATGGAGTCACGCAGCGTCTCGAGCTCGGCGATGGTCACCCGCTCGACGATGTCTGCTCGCCCTGCCACTTTCCGCGGCCGGCCGGTGCACTCGCGCGTGAAGATCACCAGTGCCTCGTGCGGCCAGGCAGGCATGAGGAACCGGGACAGCCTGCTGGCGATGTCGCCCAAGGGACCATCGATGACCATCCGCAGACCGGCCCATGGAGCCTGCTCGAGCCCCTTGCTCACTGCTTCCGCGGATGCCACGGACTCCAGTCTAGGAGCGACGGACGCCGGGCGCACTGGCGCTTCGGCCAGCCGCAACCCGTCGAGTGGCCAGGTGCCAGCGTGCCGGACAGAGGGAAGCCTGGCTTACGACCTACCCCACCAGCAACCGAGGAGGCCGACCATGACCGTCGCTCCAGCTGTGCCGACCCCGTTCGGCGACCATCTCCGGCTCGTCGTCGAGGAGACGTCGCGCCTGCTCGACGGTGTTGTCCCGGGCGACTGGGAGAACGCTGGCGCACGACTCCGGGGCGCTCGATCCGTCTTCGCGATCGGCAGCGGCCGCAGCGGCTTGGCGATCCGGATGGCCGCCATGCGTTTGATGCACCTCGGGCTCAGGGTGCACGTCGCCGGCGAGGCCACCGCTCCTGCGATCGGTGCCGGAGACGTACTCGTCGCCGTCTCGGGGTCGGGGACGACCTCAGCCGTGGTCAACGCGGCCGAGACCGCTCGCAAGGTGGGCGCTTCGGTCATCGCGGTGACCACAGCGGCCGAGTCCCTGCTCGCCCGAGAGGCCGACGATGTCCTCCTACTGGCGGGCGCGGACAAACAGGACCACAGCGGCTCCGTGAGCCGGCAATACGCCGGAAGCCTGTTCGAGCAGGCCGTACTGCTGGCCTTCGACGCGCTCTTCGAGGCGCTGCGGAGCAGCGACGGCCAGACCCCCCAAGAGCTCTGGGAACGGCACGCCAACCTCGGCTGACTGCCTCACCCGAGCACCCCACGAGAAGACCAGGAGAACAATATGACCAAGCTGCAAGTTGCAGTCGACCTGCTCACCACCGCCGACGCTCTGACGCTCACCAACAAGGTGGCCGAGCACGTCGACATCATCGAGCTCGGCACTCCGCTCATCAAGAGCGCCGGCCTCAGCGTGATCAGCGCCGTGAAGGCCGCCCACCCCGACAAGGAGGTGTTCGCGGACCTCAAGACCGCCGATGCCGGCTACCTCGAGGCCGACATCGCATTCACTGCCGGTGCCGACGTCGTCACCGTGTTGGGCAGCGCCGGCGACGCCACGATCAAGGGAGCCGTCGAGGCCGGCACCAAACACGGCAAGAAGGTCGTGGCCGACCTGATCGGCGTAGCCAACCGGGTCGAGCGCGCTCGCGAGGTCTCGAAGCTCGGCGTCGCCTTCGTGGAGATCCACGCCGGGCTCGACGAGCAGGCCCAGCCGGGATACTCGATCCACACGCTGCTGGACGACGGCAAGATCGCAGGCGTGCCCTTCTCGATCGCCGGTGGCGTCAAGCTCGACACCATCGCGGCCGTTCGTGACGCCGGTGCCGAGGTAGCTGTCGCCGGCGGGGCGATCTACTCCGCCGAGGACCCCGGCGCGGCTGCCAAGGCCCTCAAGTCGGCCCTGGCGTCCTAGGTTCGACGCAAGACTGTGGTGGTCTCGCCGACCGACCTCGGCGAGACCACCACTCTGACGTTCATGACCGACGCGCTACGTCGACGTTCGCAACGTCAGGTACGGATCGTGAAGCCTCCGGACCACGGAATCTTGCCTGCGACAGCGAGAGTGATCTGCAGCAGGCCGACCGCCTCGAGCTCGCGGGCACGCTCGAGAGCGCCCACGTCGAGGGCGCGGAGGCCGGCAGCGGTAACCAGGTCAGCGACCTGGGACTTCGCGTCCGTGTCGTCGCCGGCGATCAGGACGGTCGTATCCTCGCTCTCGGTGGTCAGCGTGGCAGCGAAGATGGTGTTGAACGCCTTCACGACTCGGGACTGAGGCAGAGCCGCAGCAAGTACTGCCGTGGCGGACAAGTCCGCGGGAACAGTCAGGGTGCTGAAGGTCTCGAAGTCGACGGGATTGGTGATGTCCACCACGACTTTGCCGTCCAGCTGTCCTCTGCGCTGCTCCAGCGCTTCACGCATTGCTGGGTAAGGAAGTGCTAGTACGACGACTTCGCCGGTGACAGGGGACGCGCCGTCCTTGCTGCCGAGAAGCTGGACGGAGTTTCCGCCTTTCTCGACAACACTGGCGATGGCCGAGCCCATCGTGCCGCGGCCGAGGATGCTCACTGTGGTCATTGGGATTCCTTCTATCGTCGTGATGCGCATCGCTGCTCGTCGCAGCAATGCGCATCGTTGGTGGAGTATTTCCAGAGTTGGGACCTTCGGCGACCGCCCGGCCGGCCGTCAGTGCGGCTGGACGGTCTCGTGACCGACAGCGAGCAGTTCCCGCCAGGTGCTGAGCTTGATGCGTGGCCGTCCTGAGGTGACGGCCGCTGCGAGCTCGTGCCGGTCGATCGCGAGCCAGTGCTCTGCGAGTACAGGTTTGGCGCCGGATCGTTCGACCAGGTCGGGCGGTGCTGCAGGTCGCTCTGACGGCTTCAGGGTGCCGGCGGCGAGATCGCTGAGGATGGTGTCCACGGTGTCCTGGGCACACTTCTTGTTCGTCCCGATGATCCCGGACGGACCGCGCTTGACCCACCCGACGACGTACTCCCCCATCTCGCCGTCGACCCTGCCGTCGATGTTGGGGATCACACCCCGGCCCTCGTCGAACGGGACGGACTCGAGGCGGTTGCCGTGGTAGCCGATGGCCCGGACGACGAGGCCGGTCGGGAGGCGTTCACGTTCACCGGAGTCGATGGCGATGGTGCGACCGCCCTCGTCACGCAGCTCGTTCCTGGCGAGGACGATCTCCTCAACCCGGTCCGCACCTCGCAGCTCTGCTGGAGAGCGCCGGAATGTCAGCGTGATCTGGCGATGCTGGCCCGGGAGCCTTGGACGCGTGGCCAGATCACGCAAGACATCGATGTTCATGCGGGTGACCTGGCTCGCTGCGGACAGGTCGTCGTCGGTGATGTCCGCCAGATCGGCGGGATCGACGTTGACGTGGACGCCGTCGAGCTCGCCGAGCTCGCGCAGCTCGGGTGTCGTGAACGCAGCCTGCAAGGGCCCGCGTCGGCCAACCACGGTGACGTCTTCGATCTTGCTGTCGGCAAGCGCGCGAAGGGCGTGGTCCGCGATATCAGTGTTGCCGAGCGCCGATGGTTGCATCGTGAGGATCCGGGCGACGTCCAGAGCGACGTTGCCGTTTCCGATCACCGTGGCTGCGCGGACGGAAAGGTCTGGCGTCAGATGGCTGCGGTCGGGATGAGCGTTGTACCAGCCGACGATCTCGGATGCGCCAACGCTGCCGGGAAGAGTCTCGCCTGGGACGCCAAGGGGGCGATCCTTCTGGGCTCCGACCGCGTAGATGACCGCGTCGTAGTGGGTGAGGAGGTCCCGTCTCGTGACATCTCGCCCGATCTCGACGTTGCCGAAGAACCGGAACCGTTCGTGGGCGGCCGTCTTGGTGAAGATCGCGCTCACGGACTTGATCTTCGGGTGGTCCGGGGCCACTCCGGATCGGACGAGGCCCCAGGGTGTCGGCAGGCGCTCGAACATGTCGATGTGCACCGTGGGGTCGTCGACCTTCAGCAGCGCGGCCGCGGAGAAGAATCCTGCGGGGCCGGCGCCCACAATTGCGACGTACATCTGGGCTCCTCCAGGTTGTCGGCTATGCGCTAGGGGCGAAGTAGGCGGCATTTGCGGCGATGTCCCCGTGCATCTCTTCGGGCACGTCCTCATCCGCGAAGACGGCATCGTGCGGGCAGGTGAGTACGCATGCCCCACAGTCGATGCAGTCGTCGGGGTTGATGAACAGTTGGTCGACGGAGTCGAACTCTGGGCTTCCAGGCGTGGGCGAGATGCAGTCGACGGGGCAAACCTCCACACAGGAGCCGGCTTTGAACCCGGAGCATTTCTGCGTGATCACGTAGGCCATGGCTGTTCTTCCTCTTCACTGTGGTGCGGCGGTGCGGCCGGGACTGTTCTCAGCCGCACCGCCGGGACTGTTGGGGCGAGTGCAGATCCGGGTCAGAGGCGGATCGGCAGTGACGCCAGGCCACGTACCTGGACGTGGCCGGCGCGAAGGGCGGCCGGTTCGGCGCCGGCTGCGAAGTCGGGGAACCGTTCGAGGAATCGAGTCAAGAAGACCTCGCCCTCGAGCCGGGCCAGCGGTGCACCGACGCAGCTGTGCACCCCGTGGTTGAAGGACATCTGTGGGTTGGGATGCCGATCGATGATGAGCTCTTCGGCGCTGTCGAAACGACGGGGGTCGCGGTTGGCCGCTGCGTGGACCTGGAACACGAGGGATCCGGCCGGCACCTCGGTCTCACCGAACTTCGTGGGCTGGGTGGTGACGCGGGGTGCACCGATGTCGATCGGCGTATCGAGGCGAAGCGACTCGTTGATGAAGGAGAGGACGAGGCTGGGATCGCTCTGCAGTCGCTTCCTCTGCTCGGGGTACTTGAGCAGGTGGAAGATGCCGCCCGAGAGCATGTTGACCGTGGTCTCGTTCCCCGCGGCGACCAGGAAAAGGATCTGGGCCAGGATGTCGGCGGCCTCGAGGCCGTTGTTGTCCTCCGCATGCGTCTCGAGGACGAGGGAGATCAGGTCGTCCTCGGGTGAGGTGCGTCGCTCCTCGAGCACCGCGTCGAGACTGTCGATCAGCTCCAGGCAGTCCCGGATGGCCTTGTCCCTCGCTTCGTCGACGATGGTCGGGTCGAACGTCGAGGCGAGCCCGTTGGATCCGGCGCGGATCATCGGACGGTCGACTTCCTTGACCCCGAGGACCGCGCAGATCGCGTCGATCGGCACGTCGATGCTGAGCTGAGAGACGAAGTCCACCTCGTCGCCCGGCGAGAACTGGTCCAGAAGTCGGTCCACCGCCTGCTCCACGGTTGGACGCCACCGGTCGACGGCGTTGGGGGTGAATGCCTTGCGAACCAGGCCGCGGAGCGCCGTGTGGCGGGGCGCGTCGCTGAACGCCATGAGCCGACGCGAGATGTTGACGAACCGCACGTGCTCGGGATCCGAAGGATCGTGGATGGCCATCGGTGCCTGGTCGAAGAAGTCCGTGCTGAACGCAGCGTCCCGGGCGACGACCTGGTCGTCGTCGAACCGGAAGACGAAGTAGCCGTTCGCCGGACCGAAGTAGTGGACACCGTCTCCGAGCTCGCGAAGCTCGTTGTACAGCGGGGTGGGGTCTTCGGGTTTGCCCGCGAAGAGCTCGGCCATCAGTTCGGTGGCGCGGTCTGCCCCCAGCGTGGGTTCGGTGGTGGTCATGCAGATCCTCCAGAGTGTTGGTGAGAACTCGTTGTTGACGTGGAAGGGGTGGGGTTCGGCCGATGTCGCGCGGTCACCAGCCGAAGCAGTCGTTCAGGATGTAGGTGCCGAAGACGCGGCCGTGGTAGATGAGCGGCCTGGCGTGATTGAGCTCGGCGGCAACGACGTGGCCGAGGACGATGACGTGATCGCCCCCATCGACGAGATCGGCCACGGAGCAGGCGATCCAGCCCGGCGCCCCGTGGATCCTGGGCACCTCGTGGTCGACGCTCCACCCCGTACCGGTGAACTTCTCCAGGCCCCCCTTCTTGGCGAAGGAGAGGGCCGTCTCGGACTGGTCCGAACCCAGGATGTTGAGCCCGAACCGCTGCGTCTCCCGGATCTGCTGCAACGTGTCAGAGCCACGGTCGAGCGACACCAGCACCATGGGCGGGCTCATGGACAGCGAGGCGAATGCGCTGACGGTCGCACCGTAGGGCTTGTCGCTGATCGTCGTGACGATGGATACGGGGGTGGCGACACCCGCCATGACCTCTTTGAACGAGGCCTGTACGTCGTGCTCGATGGTCGTCATGTCCTGCTCCTGGGAGTAGCTGAGGGTGGTTATCCGGAGATGGTCCGTCCGAACAGATGCCGCGCGATGATCCATTTCTGGATCTCGTTCGCGCCTTCGTAGATCTCGCCGATCTTGCTGTCGCGATAGATCGCTTCGACTGGGCCCGGCGTGCCGTCGGCGCCCAGCTCGCGGGTGAACCCGAGGCCGCCGAAGACCTGCACCGCATCGCGGGCGATCGTGACGGACAGCTCGGTGCCGGCCACCTTGGCCATGGCAGCCTCTGGTTCCGGGAAGGGGTTGCCTTCGTCGAGTCGGATCGCAGCCTTGATGTAGAGGCTCCGCGCCGTCTCGAGGGCGAGGGCGTGCTCGGCCATGCGGAACTGCCAGTGCTGCATCGAGCCGAGGGGGCGGCCGAACGCTTCCCGGGTCGACAACCTGGAGGTCATGTGGTCGAAGGCTGCCTGCGCCATTCCGACACCTGCGGCGGCGATGCCGATGCGTCCGTACGTGAGTGTGGCGAGCGCTATCTTCAAACCGTCGCCCTCGGCGCCGAGCATGGCTTCGGGTCCCAGCTCGACCCCGTCCAGAACGACGTCGGCCGTCAGCTGACCGCGGTTGCCGAGCTTGCGGTCGGGCCGGCCGACCGTCACGCCCGGAGCGTTGGCGGGAACGAAGAACAAGGACAGTTGTTCCTCGGTGCGGGCGAGGACGACGATCACGTCTGCGACCGGCGAGTTGGTGATCCATCGCTTCCGTCCGACCAGCCGCCAGCCCGTGCCGGTGCGTGTCGCCACCGTCTGCACCGCGTGCGGTGACAGATCGCTGGAGGCGGCGGGTTCACTGGTCGCAAATGCGCCGATGATCTGCCCGCGGACGAGCGGCTCGAGCCAGAGCCGACGTTGCTCGGTGGATCCCTGGTTGAGCGCGTTGCCGGACAAGATGCAGTGCACGTCGAAGATCGCGGCCACGCTGTTGGAGTGATACGCGAGCTCCTCGACCACTGTTGCCGTCGCGGACGCCGGGCGAGTCAGCCCCGCGCCGCCGACATCGGCAGGAAACGGGATCTCGAAGAGACGCTCCTCGGCCATGGCGGTGAAGACGTCCGACGGGAAACCGTCGTCCACCTCGTCGCCGGCCGCGATCCGGGCGGCCACGGGTGCGACGTGCGCGTTCGCGAATGTCCGGGCGCGGTCACGGATGGCGAGGGTCTCGATGCTCGACTGCATGTCGTGGTACAGCCGGTCCATCTGACGAGCCGGAGCCTGGGTCAGCGTCGAGTTCTGGCTGGTGAGCGTCATTCGCCCTCCTGGACCGGCTGCGCCGCGATCACGATGTAGCGGTCGCCGCGCCGTTCCCAGGTGGCTCGCACGGTGAGGCTCGCGTCGCGTCCGACGTACTTCGTCTCCGTCGTCGTGCCGGCGGCATCGGCCGAAACCGACAGCAGCTCGGCCGCGGACAGGCCCTCGGGCATCAGCGCGGACATCCCGGCTACCTGGTCGTGCAGGCTGGGATCCAGATCTGCCAGCAACGACTCGACGTCGCCGGCCACCACCGCGGCGGCATGTTTCTCAGCCGCGTCTCGTACTTTCGCTTCGGTCACCGCTGTTGTCCTCTCCCAGGTCTTGCTCGCTTGGTGTGTGCTCCGTCACAGGTGACGGAAGCCCTAGTCAAAGCCAGCCTGTGCCGACGAGTCCTGCGCCGCCGGGCCAGATTCACGCGGCGAAGTTGGACTCCGTCACCGCGGTTCGACGCGCGCGAGGTTCATTGGGCCCCGGGCCCAAAAGCGATAACCTGATCCAGTTCGCCGGGACTAGCACTTGGTGATGGTCGTCACACATCGTTGACCGGAACAGCAGAGGTCGCCCGTCTCTGTGAGCGCAGCCCATCCGTACGACGGGGAGGACGCCTGGCTTCACGCACGCCGGAGGCTCGTCTTGGCGCTCGCGCGGGCCCTCATCACGCCAGCAACCATGGAGGACCGCGACGATGCGGAACACTCTCAAGGCCGTACCAGAACTGGCCGACGATGACGGACACCACTGGATCCGCCGGATCAAGCCCAGCGCCAGCGTGGCGACAGAGCCGGCTTGCACGCCCGAGACGATCGCGGCTGCGATCGATCAGGTGGGCCCGGAACCGGTCGCCTGGGCAGTCGAGCTAGGGGCCCGAATCGCGGAGAACTGCATCCGCGAGTTCCCTGTCTTCGACGGAGGCCGGGCAGCGGTGACAAACCTGCGGTACGGAACCGAGCAGGTGGCGCTTTACATGGTGCGCAGCCTCGATGCGGGCCGGCTGTTCCATGCGCCCCTGAGCGCCGAGACGGTCTCGATGATCCAGTACTACGTCCGTCGTCGAGTTTCGATGGACCAGATATGGGCCGGGATGAGGTTCGGCCACAAGTGGCTGGCCGACGAGTTCATGACTGCCTGCCATTCGCTCGTCGGGCACGATGACCGCGCCGACGAGCTCGAGGCCGTGTCGCAGATCCTGTTCGAGCAGGTCATCACGTATGCCTCCGAGCTCGGTGAGCTCTATCGCGTCGAGAACGAGAAGTGGATGTCCGGGCCCCAGTTCGCGCGTGACGATGCGTTGCGCGCCGTCCTGGCAGGCGAGGACGCGGACGAGGACAAGCTCTCTGCCAAGCTCGGATACTCCTTGGCCAAGCATCACGTGGGGCTCGTCCTCCGAGCACTGGACGACGACCCGGCGACGGACCTGAGGGCCGTTGCCAAGGACCTGTTGCACGCGTTCGGTGCTCAAGCTGTCCTCGTTACGACCGACTGCGACGGCACGGTCGGCTCCGGAGACGAAGTCAGCGCTTGGGGAGGCTTCGACAGGGGCGTTTCCGCCGACGAGCTGATCGCCGGTCGTTCCGTCAAGGGGGCCAGCGTCGCTGTCGGGGTCGGGGGCCGAGGCGCGGAAGGGTTCCGCACGGCCACCGACGAAGCCAAGAGGACGGCGCGGATCGCAGAGCAGATCAACAGCGGCATCACGTCGAACGTCGTGAGCTACGACCAGGTCAGCCTGGTCGGGCTGCTGCTAGAGAATGCTGACCAGGCCGCGGCCTTCGCCCACCACGAGCTCGGGAGCCTCGCAGAGAACTCGAGCAAGCTGGCAGACCTTCGTGAGACAGTGCTCGCCTATTTCGAGTGCCGACACAGCCCTCGTACAGCCGCAGAGCGCCTGTTCATCGCCAAGAACACGGTCATCTATCGGCTCAAGCGCGCCGAGGAGCTCCTCGGGCGCAGTCTCGACGAACGTCCTGCTGAAACGTGGGCTGCTCTGCTCATCGCACGCGGGTTGTACGACCAGCGCCGCGACTGAGTCGCGACGACCACGCGTCGTGGGTCCGGGTCGGGCACCCGGATGGAGGACGCCCAGATCGCGCCGCTCGCCGGCACCGACGAGGTGTGGGCGCGCGAGGGCTGGGTGGAGCGGTTCGGGCTGCCGTACA